>WAOT01000020.1 GCA_015521115.1 Desulfurococcales archaeon | reverse complement strand
GAGTAGGTTCAACCATACACTTAGAAATATACCGGCCTCCCAAGCCGGCGATCCCGGGTTCAAATCCCGGCGGCCGCACCAAAACCGTTACCCCTTTATGTAAACCCCAGCTAATTTTGACGCTCTAACTCATAAAATGTAAAAAAATTAGTTTTTCTTATATTTTATAGTAAAAATTTATTCTTTTATTAGTTTTTTATATATATTTATCAAGCAATCTCTATTTTTATTATTTTTTATTGATTTATTTGAGTAATAGACGCACAGGTCTTTTAAGGGGCAGGACTCACACCGAGGCTTTTTGTAGTGACATACTAGAGCCCCGAGGTCTATCATGCCATAGTTAAAGAGGTCGTGGTCTTTATCGGGGACAAGTTTCCAGAGTAGTCTGAGGTAATCCTGATTTCTTTTTGTTTTTATTCCAGTTAATCGGGATAATAGTCTTATAACGTTCGAATCGAGCACGGGTGCCTTTTTTCCGAATCCGAAACTTAGGACTGCACCTGCAAGGTAGACCCCGATTCCAGGCAGTGAGACTAGCTCTTCCCATTTATCTGGCACTTCACCATTATATTTTTCTATTATAATTTTTGCTATCCGCTTTAACTGCACGGCTCTCTGTTTGTAAAGCCCCAGGTGTCTAAAGGCTTCCACAACCTCTTCCAACGTAGCATTATATATTGCGTTAAAGTCTGGGAACCTCTCTATGAACTTAGGGTACTCTCTTGCCACTGCTTGTCTTGTTGTCCTTTTTAATAATAGTTCTGCGATTAGCACTTTATATGGAGTTCTATTTACCCTCCAAGGATAGGGAGCCCAGTTGCTCCTCTCCCAGGCAATGACCCTCTCCCTAATTTCCTTGACTACATCATCTTCAGATAGGTTATTACAACCCACGACTGTCCTCACCCTTAGACGCATGTGCCGGCTTGCCCCCCATTTCTTCAGGAGATCTCCATACCATCTTGGCCTAAAGTCGGTACTGTGATAAACAAAATATCATATTTTGTTGAGGATTTCCTCTCTGACCGTCTCGGCTATAGCCTTCGCGAGAGGGACTGGAACTGCTTCTCCAAAGAGCCTGTAGGCCCGTGAAACTGTAACTACAACTCTCCAGGTGTCTGGGAAGCCCTGTATCCTTAAATACTCCCTTACACTGAGAGGCCTATCTTCCCAGGGGTGAACCATCATCGTCGCCTTCATAGCAGGAGAAGTTACTAGTGTAGGCGATGGCTCAAACCATGTCAGCCTCCTGTAAAAGCCCATCCTCCCCCCACCTGCCTTATATGCTGCGTTCATAGCTTCCGGTTTCAGCTCGTCAGGGATCTGCCTCCAGTTGCCGCCTGGAGGGACATATTGCATGAACTTTACGTATTTTGGGGGGAGCGGGATGAACCCTATGTGATCCTTGATCTCCACAAGGGCCTCTGCAAGTGTAAGCCAAGGCTTTAGAGCTATAATGAGTCCCACCGGCTGCCGTGAGTGTGTAGGCCTGGGGAATGCGGGGGGCCTGTTGAGGTCTGGCCTTACTCCAACCACTATCACTCTCTCGCGGGTTTGAGGGGCTCCATAGTCGGCAGCATTCAACACTTTCCACGCTATCCTGTACCCCGTATTTCCTAGCTCCTCCAAGACGACCCTCCAAGCAGAGCCCGGCTGCTCCTCTGATCTGAGGGGCCGTTTTCCGCGCTCTCTTATAGGGACATGTTTTATCCTCGCACTTAAGATCCCAGGGACTTCTTCCATAACGAATACTTTCGGCCTTGCCTCCTTAACCACTCTTATAAAGTCCATTAGTGGCGCCGCTCTCGGGTCTTTTAATGACTGACGCTTACCGGCTGGGCTGAAAGGCTGACACGGGGGTCCACCGGTGATAACATCTACCTCCCCAGGCTTCAGGCCAGCTTCTTTAAGTATATCACTAGTGGAGAACCGTTTGATGTCACCGAGGAGAAACGGTAATTTCGGTCTATTCGCTTTCAGGTTCTTATAGGAGTCTTCAGATACGTCGAGTGCAACGGTAGTCCTGTACCCTGCTAGTTCGAAGCCTAGGTCAAGCCCGTATGCACCGGTGAAGAGTGATATAACTGTAAACTCCTCTTTTACATTATCTTTTTGGACATCCGCCTTTAGCACTCCTCTCAAGTATTTAGCGGTTACAAGCTTGCTACGGTCAGCCTCAAGCCACCGTCTATACACGGCTCTGTAGTCGTCTACGACTCCTGAGTAGCCTTTTGAGTTATACACTTCTTCTGCATGCTGTAAAGCCTCTGCTAGTGCTGACACATAATCTGCTCCCCTATCAATAACTTCCAGGTCTACTAGTGCGGAGAGGTAAGCCCTAGCATAGCCTAGCCCGAAACCGGCTTTTCCATCAAATTTCTTGGTAAACGACCATGCCCGCACTTTCAGGCTATCATATCTTGACGCCCACAGTGCTTCAACTACCATGATGACCCCCTTCCGCTTCAATAAGTATCTCAGACGCTAGCTAAGTACCGTCCAGGCCAGTCACAGCCTTCTATATCCAACACTATCCTCTTCTTAACTGTAATGGGAATGGAAGTATAGCCTCTGCCCCTGACCACTAACCTGCCCAATAGCCTTGTTATATATCATGCATAAGTTCATACATTTATGCATAAATTGTCTATTAAAGCTTTTGTCCTCTAACTTTGCAGCTCTTGCGGCTGCCAAAGGTGACAGCAGTTGAATCCGGAAAAACGGGTTCGGGAGACACTCGCTCTAAAGCACGTGCACTCTTTTGTTAAACGTGTCAAGAGGCTTATAGAAGGCATAGAACTGGAAGACCTACTCGACAAGGGAGGCCTTAACCCTTACATGATAGCCGCCCTAGGTATAAACTCTATCGAGGAAGCGGTAGAGCTCTTTGTTTACAGGCGCGTGGAGAGGTCGCTCGGTACGAGCTTCGGCAACGTGATAGAGGCTTTCCTAAGGGACGTCTTAGGAGGTAAAAGCGGGAGAGACCTAGACCCGAATTGCAAGACAAGGAAACGAGGAGCTGAAAAGCCTTGGGTATGCTGGTGGGATATAATCATACCGCGTACACACGAGAAAGGCGGGAAAAGGTATAAGGGTATAGTGATATCGGTAAAATCAGGCCCGGCGGATATTAACAAAGACATAGTAGAGAGATTTATACAGCACGCAAAGGAGGCCGAAGAGTACGGTTACAAGCCCTACCTTGCGTTAACCTACGGCAAGCAGGCGTTTACAGTGGCTAAATCAACCCTTAGGGCATGGGGTCTTGAGCCCCAAGAATATTTGCTCGTGGGCAGAGACATCTTCAAAGAGTTCTTAGGAGACCCAGACTACTATGAGCACGTCATAGACTTAATGAAGTCAGCTGCTGAGGAGATAGACATCTTTGATCTCATGAACAAGAAGATTAAAGAACTGACAGGAGAGCTAAAGCGTCTATACGGAAATGATATCATAAAACTCCTAAAAGACCTGTCCTAGAGGGTTCACAGCCACTAACCCCATTTCATCAATGAAACCCTGAAGTCTAAGATAGTGGAGTCTCATGATAGCTGCCATTTCAGAGTTACACCTCTATTCATACCCCGTCCTATATCAGATTACACTACCTTCAAACAGTCAATGAAGGGGCGTTTGCGTTCTGTTCCTAGTCTAACGTTCGGGGCTCAAACCCCGGGGTCGCCAGCTTGGGGCCTGCTGTTCTATTTTCTCACGCTAACAATAGTTTAACTATAAGGTTGAATAATACGGGCTCTAGATGGGGTTTACGAACCGCTAGTCAGGGCAGTCAGGAGCTGTGGGAATACGGGGGCGCGTGAATTTCTCGAAAGTAGTGTGAAGGGGAAAGTCTTCATTGATATGACGCACAGGTAACTCTCTTGCTCCACTGCCTCCCTTTTCTGGCCTGTCAATGATAATATTCGGGGATGATGCTAATAGTGTCCGACACCTTTTAACCACGTCTAGTGGGTCTATTCCTTCATTATTTAATAAAAATATAATTCTTTTTGTATTAAATTTTGTGGGTCTCCCCCCTTTTACAGGCATAGGGCTGTAAAATATTGGGTGTAGATGCCCCTGCTAGTGTTGGGGTGCCCCTGGTGGACATAGGATCTAAGCTCCGCCTAATACTTTACGATTATATGGTTAGGCCTGTCAGGGTTGTATTCAAAGAATCTACTGTTGAGCCTGTTCCAACTCCTAACGGTAGGGCCGTGTTCCGTAAGGGTGATGAGGTAGACCTGCCGAGGTGGCAGGCCCGTCTCCTGGCTGAGAGGGGCATTGTTGAGGTTCGAGATCAGCCTCTTGATATTGATAGTGTAAACATGTTCCATTACAAGGAGAAGCGGAGGAGTGCTGCTAACCAGCTCAGCCCTCTACCACAGGACTTCTACCCTAAGGCCTTCGAGCTCGTTGAGAGGCTGGACGAGATGATTAGAAATAAGCCCTTCCATATGCTGTTGAAGGACAGGGAGATCCTGGAGAAGAACCTAGTGGAGCTCGCTGAGGCAAGGCTTGCTAAGATTATTAGGCTCGCTATGACAGAGGAGGGAGGTGTGAGGGAGAAGCTCACACCCGAGGAGACTGTGGTCTATGATATGATACTCGCTACGATACGGGAGTGGAGAAACTACGTTAAGACGCCCTTCAGGCAGGGGTGAGCATGGATTGACTGAAGAGCCCCTCGAGCCTTTAGAGGAGGAGTACAGGTATGTTGATAGGTTCATAGACTTCATCAGGAACTACAGGGATGAGGAGGGGAACTTCAAATACATGGGTAGGCTTAGGAGGATGATGAACTTCGACCTCCGGAGCCTACCCATAGACTATGCGGATCTCTACAGGTATGACACGGAACTGGCCGAGGCCCTCATAGACGACCCTAAAAATGTGCTGCGAGAGGCCGGGGAGGCCATCAAGAGTATAGTGGCCCTTGAGAACCCCGAATACGCAGAGAAAAAGAAAAAGTTTGTGCCCCGCATTTACGGCCTTTTCGAGACTGTCAAGATAAGAGAGCTGAGGAGCGAGCATATCGGGAAGCTAGTTCAGATTGAGGGCATCGTGACTAGGATGCACCCCATCCGGAGCAGGCTAGTCAAGGCCGTTTATAGGCATGAGAAGTGTGGGGCCGAGTTTGAGTGGCCTCCAGGGCCGGACGAGGTCATAGGGGACTACATCGAGAAGCCGAGTATATGCCCTGTATGCGGTGAGGGAGGGGGTAAGTTTGTACTGATAAAGGAGAAGAGCAAGTACGTCGACTGGCAGAAGATCACTCTCCAAGAGAGGCCGGAGGATGTCCCTGGAGGGCAGATGCCTAGGAGTATAGAGGTTCAGCTGACCGGCGACCTTGTTGATAGCGCTAGACCGGGAGACAGGGTGACAGTTGTCGGTATACCGAGTATTATGCAGTCTAGCAGCCGCTCACCCCTCTTCGAGCTCTTTGTCGACGCAAACAGTATTAGCGTGTCAGAGAAGGCGCTCGAGGAGGTAAGCATAACGAGAGAGGATGAGGAGAAGATCAGGGAGCTCGCCCGTGACCCTTGGATTAGGGAGAGGATAATTGCGAGCATAGCCCCAAGCATATACGGTCACTGGGACTTGAAGGAGGCAATCGCCCTCCTACTCTTCGGTGGAGTGCCCAAAGTTATGCCCGACGGTACCAGGATAAGGGGGGACATCCACGTACTGTTTGTCGGAGACCCTGGAGTAGCAAAATCCCAGCTCCTCCAGAGTGCGGCCAGGATAGCGCCAAGGGCCGTCTATACTAGCGGTAAGGGGAGCACGGCAGCAGGTCTCACCGCTGCCGTTGTTAGGGATCCCAAGACTGGTGAGTGGTATCTTGAGGCTGGAGCCCTAGTCTTGGCTGATGGTGGTGTTGCAGTCATAGACGAGTTCGATAAGATGAGGTCTGAGGATAGGAGCGCAATCCACGAGGCAATGGAGCAGCAGAGCTACCCCTACTGGTTTGAGGTAAGGCTTGCAGATGGCAGGAGGTTCATGATCGGGGAGCTAGTTGATAGGCTAATAGAGGAGAACAGGGAGAAGGTCTTTAGGGGGCTTGAGACTGAGCTACTCGACGTCTCAGACAGGGGGCTTGAGATCCTCTCATTCGACCCGTCCACAGGGAAGGTCGTGACTGCCAAGATCACGAGAGTATCCAGGCATGAGGCCCCCGAGGTTATAGTTAGGCTAAAGCTTGAGAACGGTGTGACATTAGAGGTCACACCGGAACACCCAATCCTAACTCTATCAGACGCTGGAACAATCACGACCAAGCCCGCCCTTCAAGTAATGAGTGGTGAGCTAATAGCTGGGGCACCATGCTACAGGCAGGGCAATCATATCAGCGCTGAGGCTGTCGAGGCTATGGCTGACAGGATGCTCAAAACTGTTAGCACTGTTGAGGGCGTCGGAGGCCTGGCAGTCTACCTTGAGGTGGAAAGACTGCCCGGAGCACTACTCTCTGCCGATTGGGAGGCGAGGCGAATATTCGCTAGTAGAATACTAGAACTGCTAGAGACGTTCGACAACAACACGGTGTTCGTCAAGGGCAGGGACGCTGCCTTAGACCTGTTAGAACTCCTTCATAGTGTTGGTGTCAAAGCCCGCATTAGGGGATCCGATGGGGGGTGGAGGGTCGAGGTTTTAGGGAGCATACCTGGAGGCTGTAGGGGGGCAGTCCCTATCAAAGTCCGGGAGGTTGAAATAGCGAGCTACAATAAAGAGTGGGTCTATGATGTAACTGTCGAGCCACATCACCTGTTCGTCTCCCGGGGCCTAGTCCTACATAACAGTATAAGTATATCTAAGGCCGGCATTGTTGCAAGACTAAATGCTAGGGCTAGCGTGCTCGCTGCCGGCAACCCCAAATACGGGATCTACCTGCCTAAGAAGGACTTCGCAGACAACGTCAACCTCCCCCCAGCCATACTCTCTAGGTTCGACCTCATATTCGTAGTTAAGGACGTTATAGACCAGAAGCGGGACGAGCTACTAGCCACCTACATACTTGAGGCGCACAGCAACGCGGAAAAGTTCAAACCGGAGATTGAGCCTGCACTGCTCAAAAAGTACATAATATATGCTAGGAGGTATGTGAGGCCTAAGCTGACGCCCCAGGCTAAAAGGCTTATAAAGGACTTCTTCGTGAGGATGAGGAGCTCAGCCTCCTTCTCGGTAACGGATGAGGGCGAGCTTAGGACTGTCCCTATAACAGCGAGACAGTTGGAGGCTATTGTGAGGCTTGCAGAGGCCCACGCCAAGATGGCCCTCAGGGATGAAGTCGGTGAGGAGGATGCCGAGGAGGCTATCAGGATTACCCTCTCATTCCTCACGAGCGTGGGCTACGATATGGAGGCAGGAACCCTGGACAGCAGTATAATAATGACGGGTAAGAGCCTGACCAAGATAAGACTCTACAGTGTGATAACAGACGTCATGAAAAGCCTAATGAAAGGCTCAGAGTGTGTGAAGGTAGACGACATCATTAAGGCCATAACTGAGAGGTATAACGTCTCAAAGGAGAAGGTCAGGAGCGCCCTAGAGGCGATGGACAGGGAGGGACTAGTATACAAGCCCAGACACGGCTGCTACGCCCCGGTTTAGCTCTAACCTATAGCGTAATACCAGCACCTAGGACTCAGCAGTAGGGAACGGGGAGACATCGGTTGAGGGAGCCGACTAGGAAGCTGATGGAGCTACTCGGATACAAGAAACTGTATCCCCCGCAGGAGGAGGCAATCAAGAGGGGTGTTGAGGACGGGGTAAACCTCCTCGTCGCCACCCCGACCGCTAGCGGGAAGACTTTCATCGGGTTGACCGCGGTAGTCAATAGACTGCTAGCTGAGGGCGGACGGGCCGTCTATCTAGTGCCGCTCAAGAGTATCGCGGGTGAAAAGTATGATACTATGGGGATCTTGGGGAGGATGGGGCTCTCCATAGGCCTCCAGGTCGGTGACCTAGTCCTCGGCCATAGGAACCCCTCAGTACTGATAACCACCTACGAGAAGTTTGACAGCCTCCTGAGAAACAACCCCTCACTTCTTGAGAACATTAGGGTTGTCGTCGTAGATGAAATACATTACCTGGGGGATCCCAAGAGGGGCGTCATACTGGAGTCCGTCCTCGCTAGAATCCTCAGCAGCGGTATAAGGCCGCAGATAGTCGCTCTAAGCGCGACAGTCCCCAACGCAGACGAGATTGCCGATTGGCTCGGAGCTGAGGCTATCATAAGCGACTGGAGGCCTGTCCCTTTGAGGGAGGCGGTATTCAAGCCCTACAGGCTCTATTATCCTCTCGAGGGGGAAGAGGAGCCTGTCGAGAAAATAACAGGTAGACCGTACCTCGACCTAGCAATATCAGCCTCCAGAGAGGGGGGTCAGGCCCTAGTCTTCAGTCAGTCGAGGCGTAGGGTTGTAACCCTCGCTCAACGGTCTGCCGAACACGGAGGCCACCTTAACTTCGACCGTTCAAAGGCAAAGGTGTATGCCCGTAGGATTCTCGAGTCGGGCGGCCCACTGGCCATCAGGGAAGGGCTTGCAAAACTCATCCTGAGGGGCGTTGCCTATCACCATGCTGGCCTAAGCACTACACAGAGGAGGGTTATCGAGAGCGCTTTCAGAGAGGGTGCAATATCGATCATACATGCAACCCCTACCCTTGCAGCCGGTGTAAACCTGCCTGCTAGGCTTGTCGTTGTCGAAGAGTACTACCGTTTCGAGGCCGGGTATAGGAGGCCGATCCCAGCCTTCGAGTATAAGCAGTTGGCGGGGAGGGCTGGAAGGCCTGGGTATGATGAGGTCGGTCTTGCAGTTATAATTGCGTCCCAGCATGATAGTGTCGAGGAGATTGCGGAGACCTACATTCTCGGGAGTCCTGAGAGGGTTGAGAGTAAGATTGCCGGGGTTAGGGGGCTCCGTCACATACTTCTGGGCCTAGCCTCATCTGGTGGTACGAGCCTTGAGAGTATCAAGAGCTTCATGAGACACACCCTCTATGCCCACCAGTTTGGCGGGATGTACGTGCTTAATCTCATGGTCGAGAGGGCGCTCCACGACCTAAGGGACTGGGGGCTTGTTTCGGTTTTTGACTCGAGTGTTAGTCCCACACCGCTAGGCCTAGAGGTGGCTAAAGTCTACCTGGATCCGGAGAGTGTGAAAATACTCAAGGATGTCCTTGGTAGGGCCAAAGTCCTGAATGACAATGTCCTAATCTACACCATCACCCTAATGCCGGACGCCCAGACTCTCCCTGTCGGGAGGAGAGAGGCCGAGAAGTTAATGGATATTTTAATAGAGGAATACCCCGAACTCATAGACATAGTAGAGGCCTTTGACCCCACTGAGGCGAGGGCTTTCAAGACGATGCTCCTCATCAAAATGTGGATCGAGGAGGCAAAGGAGGACGAGCTCTACTCTAAACTCGGGGCCGGGTCAGGGGACATATCAGCTATAGTGGAGACAGCCTCATGGATAGCGGGCGGGCTAGCAAGGATAGCACCCCATGCGGGGCTAAGCGAGGAGGTAGCGGATAGGTTCGCAGTACTTAGCGCTAGGATAAAACATGGCGTACGCCCCGAGCTGCTCCAACTAGTGGCGATACCCGGGGTGGGGAGAGTTAGGGCCAGGAGGCTATATGATGCTGGCTATAGGACACTCGCCGATCTAGCCACAGCAAGGCCGGAGGATCTCCTACGCATCAAAGGCCTAGGGCCTGGCACGGTGAGGGCGATACTGGAGTTCCTGGGTAGGAAGGAGGAGGCCGAGAAGCTACGAGTCCCTCCCAGGGGGCTGGATGCATACCTCTAGCCCACCGCTCCTCTCAGCCACAACTACGCCCTGGGATTCGAGGAACCTTATCACCCTACTACTCGTCCTCTTGTCCATGCCTAGCTCCTCTGGATATATGAGCCCTTTACGTAGGTAACCTTCAGCCAACAGGAGGGCTGATGACACGTGGAAGCTGCTGGTAGCTAGGCTTATGGCAGTGTAGAAGTTTCTCGGTGTCACGATTGTAGTATACTTTATGCACTTCCCGTCTCTCCACCCTTCAACAACCAATACCACCAGGTCGTTTCCCCGGGGAAGCACGTGCTCCAGGACTCTTGCTAGACATGCTCGGGGCTCGACCGGGCAGCCGTCGACGTTCACTCTCCTACTGCTTAGGAGACCTATACGGTCTAGACTCTTCACCAGCTCATAATGGCCCTCCCACCTCAACGTGTACTCTACTAGCTCGTCCATATCCCTACCGATTGTGTAGAGGAGGCTCCTAAGCCCGTCGGTGGGTGCATATTCTAAGACCCCAAGCCCCTCAAACTTCGCCTTCCCGACTGGGGCGTCTAGGGGCATTACCTTCTTGACTTCCCCGTTAACGATCATCCTCGCTGGCCTTATGTACTCCTCGAGGAGGTCGCTAACGCTCCACGTTGATGTAAGCCCGAGAGGAGCGTTCGGGTCTCGGCTTATAGCCCCGACGAAGATGTGTGCTCCCCTAATGTCATAAAGTCTCTTTGCTCGGGCCACTAGCATGTTAGAGAGGCCGGGTGCTACACCCGCATCCACAACGACAGTTACGCCGCGCTCCTCCGCTAAAGGCCCCAGTGGGCCCGGATCCTCTGGGAAGAAGGAGACATCAACCACATTATATCCGGCACCCACGAGACCCTTCAAGCCCCTAAAACCAACACTGCCTGGGAGGGCGAGCAGGACTACATCAGCACCCCCATGCCGATCCAGAACGTGCGGGTTCGCAACAATATCCCCTAGATAGGCCTCAAGCCCCAGGCTCCTGGCGGCTTCAACGCTCTCCATAGTGTTGCTCACACCATAAGCCTCATACCCGAGCCTGTTAAGCATGAAAAGGCTGGCCAGGCCGATCCTTCCAAGCCCGACAACAGCAAATCTAGACAACCCCTTACACCCACCATTTTACGAGAGAGCCTCCACACGCCATAAAAAATAAAACACCACTCACAATCACCATGAAAACCTCTGGAGGCGGCCGTCGTCTAGCCTGGACTAGGACGCCGGCCTCCCAAGCCGGCGATCCCGGGTTCAAATCCCGGCGGCCGCACCACACCATACAACGAGGATTCTCTGAGAAGGACAACATAGTCTCCGCGAGGCAACCCCTAGCTATATCCTATGAGAGGCTCATCCGCTCCAGCCGGAGAACCTCCAATGTTTTCAACCTATGGTCAAGCTCTTGCTATTCCATTCTCACTACCTTAGAGAACAGGAAATATCGGGACAAGGTCTCTCTACACTAGGCACCGCGGGATGCAGCCGGCTTAGCAGCTCGCTCCTCCCTCTTGATCTCCTCCCTCACCGCCCTAACAATATCCTCCAGAGTGAGGGGCTGCTCGGGGTCTAGGCCTAGCTCCCTCAGCTGCTCGGGCCTAGCGGGTATGAGTACTGTTTCCTTGTCGATCTCGTGTAGGCCTAGGACTTCGATCTCCCTCCTTACCCTGTCTGGGAGGTCGCTGTAGGGGAGTTCGCTCCAATCGAGGGCGTGAAACCAGGGGCTTGGTGTCGCTATTGTTGTTAGGAGTAGACTCTCCCCGGGTTTCAGGGGATCCCTGCCCTCTAGGATGATATCGGCCAAGCGGCGGGGCACGTTGATATAGTACTGCACGTATTCCTTGCCCCTAGCCCTCACCCTCTTAGCCCTCATCCTGAGATATGCGAGCCTATACCTGCGGCCCGCGAGCCTGTAGGGCTTAGCATGGTACTCCCGGGCCTCACTGCTGTTAGGCCTCGACACGCTACCACCGTGTTTAGCTGTGCTCCCGCGCTTGTTAAATGTTTAGCGATCCTACTCTAGCGGAGCTAGCACCACTAAACACTTAAATAAACATCGAAAGTTACACTAAACATGGGGTGTAGAGGGGTGGCCCGCGTAGACCGTGAGACCCTCTTTAGAACGCTCTGCGCCCTATTCAGTATCTGCCGCTCCCCACACTGTCGCGTCCCAAGAGAAGCAATAACAAGAGCCTTCCCCTCACACGAACGAGGAGAAGCCCTCAAAGCCCTCAAAGAGCTCCAACGCCAAGGCCTCATATACAAGGCAGGAGGAAAAGGAGCATACGGCCTCACAAGGGAAGGCATCAGGAGGGCTCTACAGGAGTGCACCGATGGGTAGAGAGATGGGTGCGACCAGGGGGTTGCAGCCCCTCTTATCATTCATCCTCAGCCAGCCTAACACCATCCCTGGGGCCAACCCCCTCTCCACCCTTACCCTACAGCCTGGAGGACGCAGTGGACTTAGCCGCCAGCTCCCGCCTGATCTTCTCCTCGACCTTCTCCACGAGATCCTCGAGCGTTATTGGCTTCTCAGGATCCAGTCCCAGCTCCCTCAACTGCTCCGGCCTTGCTGGTACTAGTACTAGGGGCTTTTGTGG
Source organism: Desulfurococcales archaeon (assembly GCA_015521115.1). GTDB lineage: Archaea > Thermoproteota > Thermoprotei_A > Sulfolobales > Acidilobaceae > S143-63. The sequence continues at coordinate 8,417 of WAOT01000020.1, read as the reverse complement.
GCTGTCTAGGGTTAGGGCTCTGATCTCCTTCTTTATCCTCGTGGGCAGGTCTTCCGTGGGTAGTGTGCTCCAGTCTAGTAAGTGGTACCATGGCGCCTTTGCTGCTAGCACCGTTATGGGAACCCCCTCGCTCCCAGGCTGGGGGAGCCTGTCCCCTAGGAGTTCTAAGGCGAGCCTCTTGGGGAGGCTAATGTAGTACTGGGTGTAAGTCCTCCCCTTCGCCCCCGCCTTCTTGGCCTTGACGGTGAGGGGCATCAGTAGGTAGCGGCGGCCCGCCACGGTGACCCACTTAGCATGGTACTCCCACAGATCCTCCAAGCCCCGCTACACCCCATACCCTAGGATGCTAGCCTAGCGCATAAATGTTTAACCTATTCCACATGGTATAGGCTAAACTTACAAGGGGAGGCGTATAGCCTAAACCCTGGGGTCGAGAGACCATGACGCCCAGAGTAGAGCCCGAATACCTCCAAGCAGTCCTATGCACCCTCTACCGCATATGCGGCCCCACAACAAAGTGCCACATCCCCGGAGAGGCAGTCGCGAGGATGCTACCAAAACATATGAGAGGAATAGCATGGAAGGTCTTAGAGGAGCTCCGCCGCCGAGGCCTCGCCTACCAGAAGGGAAGCACAAACAGCTACGGCCTAACCCAGAAGGGTGTCAGGAGAGCCCTACTGGAGTGCTCCGAGGAGTAGAGAAGAGAGCAACGGGGGGTTGCACTCTTGCCCCTACGCCTCATCCATAGGAAGAGAGTATGACGAGGGATCTTCCATCTTGTATTAGGCCTTAGAGGCTTTGTGTTTTGGTATCTTGCTTGGCTGGCTCCTTGGACAAGTCTTTCAATATATCTTAATTATATTTAATTTATCAATTATTTATTAAATATATTGGAGAATTATAATTCCCGTTTAAACCTTTCACCTAGATTTGATCTCACTGGGGGAGAAGAACAGTGACAATGACAAAATATACTCGGCTAGCTCTCGAGATCTTCCAGCACGCCGCGAAAAGGGGCGTGCCCGTCTATGCAGAGGCCAGGAGGCCATACTATTTAGTTATTCACACTAGTGCTGGCAACTCGGTATATCGGATAGTACTCCTTGAGGATATTGATACCTCAGGCGATCATTACCTTGCCGTAAAGTTCTCAACGGGTTACGGCGAGGTCGTTTTAGGCCGGATCCGTGGAGAGGAGTTAGTTGAGAGGTATCCGTGGATGGTTCCTAAGGCTGTTGCACTCAACATTCTGATGATGAGCAATTATGAGAGCGATGTCTGGTCTAAGAGGGTGTTGTGGTATGAGGGTGGTGAGATGAACCCTATAATAGATGCGGGAGAGTGGGTTGTCTATAAGCATAGTGAGTGGGACTGCTACGCCGTGTCTCATAGGAAGCTAGACATTACACCAGCATGGTATAACCGTGTCTTGGACAGGGTGGACTGTAGCGCTGGGTGGCTAGAGAAGTGGTTTCCAGATGTTGAGAGAGGAAAAATATGGGAGGGTTGTGAGGTGTTAAGGAGTGTAGGTGTGCGGGATTAGCATTTTCTTGATAGTCTTCACTAGCCTCCCCCTGCTCGTTATCTCGAAGTGGGCTGCACATGCTATGCAAGGGTCGAAGCTCCTTATAGCCCTCACGAAGTCAAGTCCCGTCCACTCGTTGGGGGCTACTTCTTCTGTTACGTAACTGTTTATTATGCTCTGCTCGAATGGGCCGTGGCCATACTCGTCCAGTGGGCTCACGTTACCGGTTGTGGGTGCGTGTATCTGGAGGTTGAGGGTTACGCCTTTCTTCTGCACCATCCAGTGTCTTACTGTGCCTCTCGGTGCCTCGATGAAGCCTACTCCCCTCGTTATCCTGTCGGGCTTCTTCCATGGCCTGCTGGTCTCAGTCTTGCCGGCCTTGATGTATTCTAGGGCTTTTACAACGTTCTGCCATGCTGCGTACACGTCTATTACTAGGTTGAACGCCCTGGCCCAGAGCCTGTATATTGTTGTGCTCTTCTTGGGCACAGTCCACTCGATAGTCATCGGGTCACATACGCTTGCTGGGAGGTCGTCGCTGCATGCTCGTGGGAGTTCGACCTTTAGAGATCCATTCCCGCTCCCGAACTCGCTAGGCTGGAGTGATGTGACGAGCATCCTAGCGTAGGGGCCTACCTCGAAAGGTGTTACTGTTCCATCCTTCCAGACAAGGCGTACGTTTGTGACCCAGCTGTATTTACCTGCCCAGTCACGCTCTCCTGGCTTGGGGAGTGTGATCTTGTTCCACGGGTGATAGGCTGGATCCTTCTTACCCCATAGGAGCTTTCTGCCCGCGGGATCCTGTTCGGTGTAGAATTCGAGTGACCTCACCTTGTCGGCCCAGTCCTCGTAGAACGCTGTTTTCACGTGCTCCATTATACTGTTCTGGATCTCGGTATAGCTCGTCGATACTAGTTCGCCGTTGAGCACTAATCCAGGTTTTACCATCCTCTTACTTGCCGCTCCATCCATGCTCTTGTAGAAATCTTCCGGCTCCGCATAGTCTCCAATGCTGCTGTACTCTTCAGGGTCGTCGAAGATCCCCCCGCTGACCGTGATGGGCGGGTCGTAGGTTAGCCCGTTGTCCGAGTATCCCAGGCTCTCGTAGAAGCTTAGGAGGTCGTGCCAGACGTAGTAGTTAAACTTGGCCCATGCTGTTAGCTTTGTGAGCCTGTAGGTGTACCCTATTGCTATGTACTGGGCGTTCGTGAGGTCTGTGCTGATCCCTCCCGGTATTAGCGTGCTGGGGTGGCTGTGCCTCCCGTAGAGGAGCACTCCCGCCTCTCTCGCTAGCCTCTGGTACTTCACGGCGAGCTGCCACATTTTCCCGGTTATGGGGTTGAGAGCCTCCATAATGTCTGAGATGTGGGTGAACCCGTGAATATCTCTGTGCTCGGCGAGGGTGTTCTTTGCTGTGTCCCACACGCTCGGTGTAAGCTTTGACACAACACTCGCACTATAGTCTGGGCCCTCTAGCATGTTGAGAATTATAGTGTGGTCATATATGTGATCCGTCATGGCAAAGGCCATGTTCCTCAGCACGACTCCCAGCGGTAAAGGGCTCACACCGTAGACCATGTCAGCCGCTATGACGTCTGCATTCGCGTGGCTCGCCCCACAGACACCGCAGATCCTGCTCGTTATATGGGGAAGATCCTCTGGCGGCCTACCTATGCTGAAGACCTCGAATCCTCGGAACATTGTAGCGAAACTCCTAACACTATCGGGGTCAGGCTTTCGAGTATCGCTGTCCACGATTACCCTTAACCCTAGGTGTCCCTCAATCCTCGTGATTGGGTCTATAACCATCTCAAACTTAGCCACCGCCACTCACCCCTTCACCGGGAGACTCCGCCGGGGAGGACTCACCGCCCCCTACCTCCCGGACAACGCCTTCCCGGACGAGCTGCTCATACCAGAGGGGGTGCTCCTCCTTGATCTGGCCGAGAGGCATCTTGCCCGTGATAAAAACGGGGTCGTACGGGAATATCGTCGGGCGTAGGTGTGTGTAGGAGATGTGTACCAGTAGGATGAAGGTTACTGCTAGGACAGCCTCCTTTGTGTGCATTGTCCAGAGCACGCCGTCGAAGGCTTTGGGGCCAATTATGGCCATTATGAGGCCCGGTATCCCTAGCACTGCTATACCCCAGTAGACGCCCCAGTACTCGAAGAGCTGTTCACAGTTATACTTGTGTACCTTGACGATCTTAACTTTGGGGTAGAACGCCCATGCCAGCCTCCTTAGGAGGGCCTTGTAGAAGGTTAGTGTGTAGAAGCGTAGGATGGGGAACTCCTCCATAATGTTCTTCCCTCTCCTCTTAGCAATTATAGCCTGTGCTGTGTAGTAGCCGAAGTGTGCTACGACAAGCACCCCCATTGCCAGGCCGCTTATCACGTGGATTGTTACGAAGGTGTCGCGGCTCGTCATGAGAGCCCTCCAGTACGGGTTATTAGCGAAGTACATTACAAAGCCCGTGTAAGCGCAAATGATGAACGTTATCATCATCCAGATATGCTGGATCCTCTCCCAAAGGCCGATCCTCTTAACCCAAACGTCGAGCTTCCCCTTCTCCTTATAGTACCTCTTCCACTTCCTGAAATGTTTCGCTTCTATCGCGAAATGCCCCAGAGTCCACGTGGTTCCTATTATCCCTACCGCAATTATTAGTAGGTCGAAGCCTCCCGCTAGGAACTCCTTCCACCATAGCGTGCTATGGATGTTGAACTGCAGGGTCACGTTAAGCCAGTGGCTTATCCCACCTGAGCTCTTGAGGGGTATCCACGATAGGAAGTATATGATCGTCCAGCTAATCCCCACTAGTAATGCTACCAGTACTAGGTTGGTGAAAAGCCAGAACTTTGTTAGTAGCCCTCCCCGGCCGGCCATGGCTACTCACTCCCTCCTTCCCCGGCCTCACCCTCCAGCTTTCCCCTAGCGTAGGCCCACACTCCTGCTAGCACGCCTGCAGCCAGGGTTGCTAGGCCTCCTACTGTTAGTGCTTTCTTGAGCCCCTCCTTGCTGATCTCAACATAGGGCAGTTTCTCGTAGAACGGCTCGTACGCGTCTGTGAATCCAGGCATTGTACATCCTATACACACACCGCCAGTCCTCGTCGGGCCTCCGACACCGTTCACCCATCCAACCTTGTTCCACGGGCAGTTACTGATAGGCCCCTTACATCCGACTGCGTACAAGCACTTCGCAGTCGGCTCTCCAGGGTATTTCCTGAAGTTCCCGGCGGCATACCATGCCGCCCTCGGGCACTGCTCGTGGACTGTAGGGCCGAAGATGAACTTAGGCCTCCAGTACTCGTCGAGCTCGGGTAGTGGTAGTAGTCCCTTGACCCATAGTATTAGGTTAGCCAGCGTTCTCAGCTGCCCATTACCATTCGCTGGACAGCCGGGCACTGCTATTGCAGGGCGGCAGTTGGGGTCTCCGGGGCCGCTTGGAGTGCACTTCTTGTAGATGAAGTCGCGGAAGGGCTTAGCCTCCTCAAGAATATCAACAACGCCCTTGTGCCCCCTTATGGGGTCGGGGAAGAACCCTATCCCTCCGGTGGGGCTCCTACTGAACCCCTTCTTAGCCCACTCCTCGAATAGGTTGAAGCCGAGCTTCTTGAAGTAGTCGCTGGCTATAACATTGTTCGCCACGACACCCCCATAGCTGGCACAATTCCCGACCGCTACGACAGCCGCCGCCCTCGGGAGGAGACGTCTGAGCCACTCCAGACAGCTCACAGGCTTCCCATTCTCATCCCCTATGTAGCAGAAGAGGCTGCTGCCCTCAGGGCCCCCGGCCTTCTCATCTATTGGGAAGCTGCCCTCCAAGACCAGGACGAATGGGTCGTACTTACCCTCCACTACATCCCTTAGGATCTTAAGTGCACCCTCTCCCCATTCAGGCATCACTGTCTCATGGAACGGTAGCTTAACAGTACCGGGGCCTACGACGTGGCTTGTCCCCGCTAGAACCTCAATAAGATCCGGCTCAGTAGCCTGTATTAGAGCCGTGGTGTTCCCTGCGCAGTCCTGGGCTTCAAACCAGACTACATTAATCTCCCCGCTCTGTGCAGCTGCTAGAGCCTTCTTTACAACCTTGTCCCAGTTGAGGGTGGCGAGGACTGTTCCTAGCCCTGAGAGTTTGATAAACTCTCTCCTTGTAAGCTTTATCGCCATCGGAAAACACCCCTTAAAAAGCGGTTTTTGGCTTCTGTAGACGCTTTCATATAGTTATGGTGTATATGTACTCAAGTATAAAGCCTTTAACTCGTTCTCATGTTTGAATGACATATTATTTCATATGAGAATATACAAACAGTATCGACCAAACAATACACCTTTATAATGAGCATGTATGGAGGCTACTAAGGCAGGTGCAAAGGGTGCCGTCGGATCTCGAGAAAAAGATAGACTATCTCTTCAACAACGAGAAGGGCCGGCAGCTCCTTGATAATATCATAAACTATCTAACCCCCCTCCTCACAGACCTCTCAGAGAGGCGCCTCTCACTCCCCTTCGCGTCCATACTCCTCTCAATGGTAATCAGCGGTGAGTACGCTGCGGAGAGGACAATAGGTAGACCCCCAGAGGAGTCATTGGAGAGTGCTTTATCAAGCCTCCGTGAGGTATGTTTAGTGGCCGAGAAGATAGTGAGGGAGAATTTTGAGTCTGGGGACTTAGAGAGGCTGTACGAGTCACTCCTTCAAGAGATCTCGTCAAGTGGAGTCAAGGGGTCAGAGCAAGCCCCGGAGAGTACGGAGTGAATGCAACCCTCATCTACCCTCATTTCAACCCCCTTACCAGTAAGGAGCCCCACAAGCCTCCTCACAGCCTCCACCCCTAACTCGACCGCCTCGGGTGAGAGGCCTGTCCCAAAGCCCGGCTCCAGGGGGCCTATGGTTAGAAGGTAGACCTCCTTACCCTCAATCAGGCCAGCAGCGCTTGCGAGGGCTACAAGGGTTACCGGTGTGATTGCGTGCCCTGAACCCGCCTGGGCTAGTCTAACCGTCTCGAGGCTGCTCAGCCTGCTGGGCTCAAGCCTGTAGACTCTCACCCCCTGCTCCGGGCTAGCGTCAACGAATACAATGATATCGGGCTCTTCGAGCAGCGCTATGTCGCCATGGTTGGGTAAGTCTAGAGGCACAATATCGACACCCTCAACCCTAGCGGAGCACTTTCTGAGTGCATAGGCCAGGCAGGGGCCTAGGCCGTCATCACCGTGCATCCTATTACCTATCCCTATTATCCTTATCATTGCAGACCTCCCCCAGCCACTCCTCCAGCACACTAACACAGTCGCCATCCCTGGGGACACACTCATACACGCTGAAAGGTAGCCTGCTGAGAGCCCTCATAGCCCTCACATAATCCTCGCGCATAAGGCTCCCTGTAAGGTTCATCCAGATATCTCGGACAAGCTCCCTCGCATCCGCAGGGCCTGCAGGTCTGGGAGAATAGGTTCCGAGAAGCCTAATACTATCCCCTCGACCCCCCGGCTCGCAGGGCGGGAAAACCAGCCAAATACTATCTACACCCTCAGCCTTGGCCCAGTCCAAAAGAGTAAGGGCGTCGACGTCGGCATCGTAAACCACACACCTACCCAGCCTCCACCCGTCCATCTCCTCCGCCGCCCTTATCAGGGCGAAGCCCTCCATGCTCGCCACGTTCCCCACCAGCGCCACGAGAACCTTTGAAGAACTACCTAAAGGACTCCTCAAGGTTCCACTCAACACCCATCAACCCCTTAACCTCAAGATCAAGAAACTCCCCAATAGGGAAGCATAAGCTCCAAGAAACCATAAATATAACTCCTTAAGCACCAAACGCTTAACAGCATCATCAAGAGGTTTAAGAACAGGCCTAACAGCAAGCCCCTCAATAACACCAACAAACTCATCCTTAACCTTCAAAACCTCACGCAAGAATCGGACAAGCTCGATAAGAGCTTCCCTTTTATTGTCTTCCAACTTTTATCCCACGATCAGATATTATCAGAACAAGCTAATAACACGTTTCCTGTCGTATATTCTGAGCGATGGTTAACATTTATGTATGGCAAAAACGCTGTATCTATATATCCCGTGGTGAATTTGTCTTGTCGGAGAAAATCTCGAGCAGTTTTAATATAAAAGATATATGTCAGGATAAAAATAAGTTAACAGTAACCCTTAGTGAGATCTTATATATTATATCAAATGAATTAATTAATGAATTAGATTTTAATGAATTAAAAATCAAAAATAAGCATGTAGTCAATACCGTTAGAAAAACTTTATATACAATCTTAACGAAAGATAATTTAAATAAAGAACATATATATAAACTTCTTATAGTGTTAAAGAATAATATAAAAAATTATCCACTATGGACAATATTCGGTATGAATGTTAAGGGAACAGAGAAAATAGAGAAGCTATCAGAGTTATATTCACATGCGAGGTCTAGACACTTCTTTAGTCATATTTACAATAGTAAATCTTTTAAAGAAATAAAATCATTTTTATCAAAAGAACTCATAGAATATCTAAAGTTCTTACAGAAAAACAATATTTATGCGAAAAGAGGATTAACATTTCAAGTTCTAACGATTTGGTTTGCCTTTAGTAACCCGAAGTTTGTAGCACCACTCTCAAGAGCTTCTATTACTTTTCCAATAATTAAATCTATAATTAATAATTGTTTTAACTATGAAAGAGTATATATTGACTACATAGATCTAAATAACCCTAATAAAGTAGATAAGATACATATGTATCATGAAGTCTGGCTAGAGGCCTTTAACTTAGCGAGGCAAAGGCTAATAGATGAGCTTCAAGATAATGATATAAATGTAATTGATATATATTATCTTATTTCAATACTTAGAGCAAATAAGATGCGAATCACTTATAAT
>WAOT01000019.1 GCA_015521115.1 Desulfurococcales archaeon | reverse complement strand
CATTTAATAGCCATGGTTTATATACGTATAATCTGGTAGTGTTATTATTGTTATTTAAAAAGTTATAAAGTATACTGTGAAGTATAAAATAAAATGCTGTAATTACTAATATTATTAAAATTGAAGAAAAAATTATTCGGTTATATTTTCTTTTATTTTTCATTCTGGTCACCCATTAGCCGCTATAAAGGAGGCGATTTGGGGGGTGACTGGTATGACTGTTGAAGATGTTGAATTAATTTCTAACGGTATGGTTTCGGGTATCGGCGGAGAATCGACTAGTTTAAGATATATATGTCCGTGTGCGAATAAGTAATTGTTAAATTCATAATATGTGCTCCACCAAAATACATACCATGCATCCTTTTTCTTTTGATATTTAACATGGAACTGAGTTTGTGCACCATAGCTTATATGTGCTATTGTCCCGCTAGAATGGCTATCAGCCCACCCTTGTATTCCCTCTATTTTTATGTTAATAATCGATCCATATCGCGGTGCATTATAGTTGTTGGTAATTAACCCATCGGTATATAGATTGATAATTAGTTCTTGGGGCGAGTAGTTAAACCTGTCATCATTGCTATTACTTATAATATCATAAGTAGTTGCTGCTAGTTCTACTAGAGCCTCTGCTGCTGAGCTGTAAGCACCTGCAGCAACTGAGGCAACTGCAAGTCCATACTTCACTAACATCGAAGTTATGTCATCCCAATTATCATCCCCATTATTATCACCTATAGCTACGTAAGGATTGTTCATTATATACCATGTTAGACCTTCAGTATAACTTGATGAACCATAGTAGAAATCTAGATTTTTCATCTCTATGTTGGTTCGGTAGAGATAATTTCCGCATTGGACATACTCTATTCCGGTATCTTTATCTATTTTTGCCCCGCTAACGTTGAAGTCAGGTATTACTACGTCAGGAGGGAAGTATTTATTTACCTTAATTACGATAGCTTTTTGATAATTAATTATACCAACAGTATTCCCTGTACCTAATACTTCAGACGCACTACCCATTACTTGACCGCAGGGTGCTGTATAAGTCGCATTGCTGTAACTGAGTACCTTATTATCGGCATGAGCTAGTAGACCTGAAATCGAAGAACCTATTGGGAGAGCTATGAGCATTAATACTAAGACACTACCTAATATAGCCGCTCTAAGATTTATCTCCACGGCTCACACCCCTGTTCACTTTGCTGCACTATCTTCATTCAGACTTCCTAGATTATAAGTTTTCCCTTTTTATCTCTATGTTAAGGGTAGTTTGTTTAAGATCATCCAAACGTCTAATTCTCTTACCCATGTTCTCTCAGGTATCATTGATCTTTCAACTAGGCCTGTGGGGTCTCTTGCGGTGAGTGCTGCTTCCACGGCAGTTTCCAGCATGTAGGGGTCTTCGAACTGTTTTGCTACGCCTGCGTGGAGGAGTACTTGCCTCCTTCCTCCCTGGAGTTGGAGCTCTAGTAGGTCTCCTCTTAGTTTCCACTTGCCTACTCTTGGGGGTGCTAGGTTGCGGTGGGTTGGTGGGATGTATTCTTCTGCTCTTGCTAGGCCGGCCTCTTGGGCCCTCTTTTCCGCTTCCTGCTTGTAGTGGGTCGCGTCTACGGGTTCGTACTCGTCCATCACTATGATCGTGTCTGCCGCTGCGAGGAGTGGTAGTGCACCGCTTGCGACCACTATGAGGCTTATGCCCCTCCTCTTCATTGACGCTGCTAGCTCGGTTAGGGTGACTAGTGTCCTCTTGCCTGTGAACTCCTCCACCCACACGTCTCTGTGGAGGAAGTTTGTCGCCACATTGTCCTCGTCGAGCAGTATGAGCCTGCTACCCCCCATTACGGCCTCCTGTATGCTGGAGGCCACGCTCGTGGCACCGCTGGCGCTCTCGGTGGTGAAGCACTTGAGATCTCCTCCTCCGGGTAGGCTTCTTAGGAACGCCCTGAGGTCGACGCACCTCACACTCCTCCCGTTCTCGCTCTCTACTAGCACGGCGTCCCTCCTGGTGAGGACTAGCTCCCTCCCGTCGCCCGGTATGTGGTTCCAGACTCCCTGGGCTATCGCCTGGAGGAGGGTTGTCTTGCCGTGGAATGCTGGGCCTACGATGAGGTTGAGGCCCTCCCTTAGAGCCATACCGGTGAGTGTCCCATGGAATCTTGTCTCAACCTCGACCCTTAGGCTCTCGGGGCTGCGGAAGGGCTTAGCGTTGGGGAGGGGCTCCCAGCACCCCCCACATCTCCTTGGGAGGATGCTCCCGTCAGCAATAAATGATACTACCCCCTCCTCGCCCATCCACCGCCTGATCTCCTCCTGATCCCTCCAGAGCTTGCACCACTCTGAGATCCTACGCGGCATCCTTGTGAGGGTCTCCCTCATTATCCTTGGAAGGATCTCGAGTAGGAGTCTGTGGGCGTTCCTTGCCAGTATCCTCCTGCCCCTGCTAGGTAGCCCCGCCCTAACAAGGAGTCTTATCCTGTCCCCTTCGAGCCTTACCGACGACCGTGGCACCATTATGGGGCCCGGTCTAGCAATCCTTACCTGCCCGCTATGTCCCTCCCCCATACGGGGGACTCCTCTTAAAACGTCATTAGCGACCCTTCCCGCGGTTCTAAGGGTGAGATCCTCGAAGGCTGTTCTAGCGCCCCGGCATTCTGGGGCGCCCTTAAGGATGTGGGAGACGTTTGCTTCTAGGGAGACTATGCTGGGTGGGGCGAACGGGTCGCCCTGGACTCTGACTACTCTAACGGTTACCCCGGCAACCCTCTCGCTACGCCCCTCCAGGTCACGGTATGCCTTGTAACCCCTACCATCTATCCTCGCGAGCACGTCAGATATGCTTGAGTCCAATACCTGCACCGGTGTGGGGGGCGTTGTTGGAGGTTTTTATCTTAGTAGAGGCTCATGATCAGCTCTCTTAGCCCCTCGACCTCTGGTATCACGGGGGAGAAGGCTATCTCCGGGTCGTGGTAGGCGAGCTCCGCCGCCTTCTCGGCTGCTTTCTCATATTTGTCACGCTCTATCCCCAGCTCGCGGAACCTTAGGGGCTGCCCTATCTCCCTGTAGAGCCTCTCTATATGTGCTCGGAGGTCGGGGGATGGGGGCTGCCCGTACAGATGTTCGAGCACCTTTTTGAGCCTCTCCAGCCTCTCCCCGCTACCCTCTGTTTTCTCGTATAGTGGTAGGACTCCTAGTAGTGTGATCCCCACGGTGGTTCCGTGGTGTGTGCCCAGCAATCCGCCTAGGGGGTGTGCTATCGCGTGTGCTAGGCCTAGGCCGCTGTTTGTGAACGCCATACCGGCCATTGTAGCCGCCGCATGCAGGGCTTCCCAGCTCTCCCTGTCGCCTTCTTTGAGCGCTTTTGGTGCGTGCTGGAATATGAGGGCCACCGCCTTCTCAGCAAGGGCCTCACTGATGGGGTTAGTGTTGGTGCATGCGAGGGACTCTACTGCGTGAGTTAGCGCATCTACCACGGCCCCGATCTTGACTCTCTCAGGGGCCCCCGAGGGGAGCTCTGGGTCTAGTACTGTAGCGAATGGGATGACCTCGAAGCTCCCGACCGCTATCTTAACCTTTCCGACCCCCTCAACATGTTTCGAGAGGACTATACCATAGCTAGCATCGCTCCCAGTGCCTGAGGTTGTTGGGACGGCTATGAGTATGGGTTTCTCGAGCTCTATCCCCAAAATGTTGAAAGGCGCAATGTTCTCGACGCTCATACCCGGCCTCTTAGCAAGTACTGTGGCAGCCTTAGCGACATCGATAACGCTACCGCCACCATAGGCTATAACTGCATCGACCCCGCGGGCATGCTCAGCGGCTTTCAAGGCGGTTTCTATACCGGGTTCGGGCTCCACCTCGCTGAACTCCAGGACATCGTATTGGCTCATGAGCGCCCCTAGGAGGCTCCTATACCCTGGTGTTTTTGAGAGCCACGGATCGCTGACCAGGAGGACACGCCTCCCACCGATGAGAGTTAGGAGGCCTTGGACAGCGTCTGAAGCCCTCTCACCTAGAATTACTCTTCTAGGAAAGCCGAGCTCGGGCAAACCGGGCACCTCCAGTCTCATATAGATGTTATTTAGCCCTCACGGGGATTTATCCTAGAAAGTGTAGTGTACAATGCAAGGGTGGGACTGGGGCAGTCCTACCCTTACATGTACGTTTACCTGTATTCATCGGCTAAGTACTGGTGGGGTGATTGGCTGGTGAGCCTGCTGAAGCGGAGGAAGATCTTAGTGACGAATGACGACGGGATATACAGTCTCGGCTTGAAACTGTTGCATGACGCTGTTGAGCCCCTCGGAGACACGATAGTGTTCGCCCCCGAGACTCCGAAGAGCGCTAGCGGGCTAGGAATAACCCTCCACAAACCCCTCAGGATCCAGACCGTAGAGTATTGGGGCATGAAGATCTACGTCACGAACGGCACGCCCAGCGACATCATATACCTGGCGTTGAACGAGCTCAGCCCGAACCTAGACCTAGTAGTATCCGGGGTTAACATCGGGGATAACACGAGCGTCCAGGTCATACTGAGCAGTGGCACCGTTGGTGCGGCGGCACAGGCGGCACTGCTAGGTGTCCCCTCTATAGCGTTTAGTGCCGCTGTAGAGGAGAGCATGGAGTTCAAGGATCCCCTCCTCTCAGAGGTTATCGTTAGAGTGGCGAGGAGGATCTCGGAGATAGTCCTTGAGAGAGGCCTACCCCCGGGGGTTGACCTGTTAAACGTGAACTTCCCCCGGAGGATAACGAGGGAGACGAAGGTTAAGATCGCAAGGATAGCCCCCATAAAGTTCCTCCAGAGGGTAAACGTGAACTACGACCCACGGGGGAACAAGTACTTCTGGCTCTACGGCATGATGGCAGACCCGATCCCGGGGACTGACGTTTACGCAGTCCATGTCGAGGGGGCGATCACGATAAGCCCCATAAGGCTCGACCTCAACACGAGGAATAGTAGTGAAGAGACAGCCCGCTTCCTCCGGGATCTTGTCAGGGAGGCTGAGAGCACACTCGAGGACACAGCCCGGGCAGCGCCCGAGGCTGAGGAGGTCATCGAGACCTAACCGGGCCTCCTGAGCAGTGCTATGTAGAAACCTGGTATCCCCTGCAGGGGGCTGAATAGTAGCTCCCCCACACCGCCCTTTAGGGGCCTCCTGAAGGGGGGTGCCTCCACGGGTTCGAGGTTTAACCTGTCAATGGCCCATGCCCGGTTACCCTGGTTCTCATCCGCGGTGAGAGTACATGTCGAGTATATTAGGAGGCCTCCTGGTGCGAGGAGCCGGGAAGCCTCCCATAGGATGCTCCTCTGGTAGCTCGCTAGGGAAGCGATGTCCTTGTCGCCCCTCTTCTCCATGACCTTAGGCCTAACACCCAAATTACTGCATGGCGGGTCGACGACCACTATTGTCGCTCTCCCCTTGACTGAGGGTAGCCACTTCGTGATCTTCCTGGAGTCCCCGCCATACACCCTCACAATACCGTCGAGACCGAGTCTTCGAAGCGTTTCACGGAGCCTCTCGGCCTTGCTCGGCCTGTCCACCGCTATAATCTCGGGGCTAATCCCCTCCTCGACCGCCCTCTGTGCTATGTGGCTGACCTTCCCTCCTGGAGCGGCTGTCAGGTCGACTATGACGTCTGAGTCTGACAGTCTAGGTATGAGGCCAACATACATGCTGGAGATGCTCTGACCGTACACGAGCCCCTCATCATATCCGGGTAGGTCGTGAACCCTCACACTCCTATACCGGGGCTCCGTTACCCTGACCGCTATCCCGTGGGAGCCTGATATCATCTCCTGGGGGCTCAACTGTGCGATACCGTTCCCCACGTGAACCCTGTTAGGGCTGTATATGCTGACCTTATCGCCCCGTGAAAACCCCCCTGCCATTATGACCCCCGGAGCGTAGAGGTCGCTGCCCATTAACACGCTCTCGGCCGCCCTCTTATCGGCGACGACCCAGCCCCTATACTTGCGCAGCTGGAAGGGGCCCTCAACGGGAGCCCACACGGCGTGTGGCACCTCCTCGTCTACATGCAACTCAACCCCGAATCTATGGGCGAGCTCAATGTACTCGTCTACACCTATCTTAGCCGTGTTGACACGCACATACAACCTCCTAGGAGGCGACTGTATATCCCCTACAATCCTACAGGGGTCACCATATGCCGGTGGAACCCTCGCTAACACCTTCCATCCGATCTCCAATGGAGTACCGCAGACCCCCACACACCAGCACCTCCCCCTACCCGACGAATTACCATACCATTAAAGTGGCAGCATGCCCCCATGTGAGGCAAGTAGACCCGCTAAAGCCTCCCCAGCTGTTGGCATGATATTTTCCCGTGTAAATGGTGGTTCAGCTATGGTTAAGATCTAGCCTTTTAGAGTTATCCCTACGACCGTTCCACAATAAACACGTGGTCATAGTGAGGTGGGAGGTATGAGTCAGCCTGGTGGTGGCCAGGAGAGGTGGATTGAGGAGGCTATGTCAGCCGTATCCAGGTTCATCAGAGAAATTCAGGAGCCCCTGAAGAAGATGACAGAGAGCCTAATGGAACCCCTTAAGGGTGAAAAGCTGGCGAGAGATGTTGCCGCCTTCTATAAGACGCTAATAGGGGAGGGCGTCCCCGAGGAGGATGCGATGGAGATGACCCATGAATACCTCCGGGGCAGGATCGAGCTTGTCGAGTCCCTCGTCTCCCGACTATTAACCCCTAAGACAGTCATACTACCAAAAACTGGAAAGGAGTGCCCGCCAAAGGCCGTCATGGAGGAGCTCGAGGAGGGTAAGGGATAGAGGAGTTGTCGGCGGGCGAGGAGGATATCAGGGAACGACTAGAGAGAGTGGAAAGACTCCTAACCAAGGTACTCGAAAGGCTCGAGAAGCTGGAGGAGTGGTTACTAAGCAATAGCAATGCAGTGGAGGGTCTTGAGGCGGTGGCAATCGCCGCCGCCCTAAACGTCCCAGCACTACAAGCCATTAGAGCAGCCAGGGCAGCATTCCAAGCCGCCTCTATACTAGGCAATGTCGACGATATCGATAGAGCCATACTAGAGGCCTTGGCGGCGAGAGGGTCATTATCGCTCAGAGAGCTAGAGAGGACTGTAAGGTCTCTGAGGGGTAGTGCTAGCAGGAGCGTACTGAAGAGGAGAATAGAGAGGCTGAGGAAGGCGGGCCTGATCACCGTGGAGTGGACGGGAAGGGCGATGAGGATAAGCTTAGCAAGAGCTCGGGACGAGGAGGGTTAGACCGTATCTCCCTATAGTCCTCAGTGGTTAGAGCAGGCCATAAGTGCCAAGGGTTTTTGTAGGAGGTAGGAGCTTGCCCACTCCCCGCTCCGGGGGTGGGTGTGGCGGGCCCGCCGGGATTTGAACCCGGGACTTCCGCCCGTGCGGCTCGGACGCCTGGTGCATGGTCTACGGGTTAAGAGCCCGCCGCTCTACCAGGCTGAGCTACGGGCCCGCTCGTGTCTCTGGCGCCTCTTTTTGCATAAGCGTAGGCCAGCTTATAAGTGTTTCCCGTGCCTGGCGGCTAGCTCCTTATAGTTATCGTGACAGGATAATAGACTGCGTATCCTCCACTAGAGTATTGGAGGAACCCCCTCAGGACGATCGATTCTCCGGTGACGGTGTC
This sequence comes from Desulfurococcales archaeon, assembly GCA_015521115.1. Lineage (GTDB taxonomy): Archaea > Thermoproteota > Thermoprotei_A > Sulfolobales > Acidilobaceae > S143-63. Next base: position 12,055 of record WAOT01000019.1, on the reverse strand, counting down.
GTTCGCTAAAACAATTATCTTACCGGAGACGTATAGGGGGTTGGGTGGGGGGTCTAGTCTTATCCAGCTTGTTGACGACTGTGTAAGGTTCCCATTTATTACAGTGATGCTCGTTGTCCTGCTAGTCTCATTATCAAGGTATATGGTCGCGTTGAGCTTTGAGGCGTTACTTGTGAAGTTATAGACGTAAAGGCGGGCGTATACGGTCTTAGTATCATTGATCCTCACAGCCTCTCCTGCGAATGCATAATAGCCTGAGGTTAGGAGTAGCATTGCCCAGTCAGCCCTGAAGTCGAGGCTCCGGGTTATGTAGAAGTAGACATACGAGTAGACGCCGAACCAGAACCTATAGGTGACGCCTGGCTGTAGTGTTGCTGGAAGGTTGAGGGTCACGTTGTAATCAGTGTAAGCGCTCGTCCTTCCCAACGATGTGTAACTATTGTATATGTTTACCCAGGCAGTACCGTTCCATTCGTCGATCCCGTAGATGAGGTAGTTCAAGCTCAAAATGGGGACTGACTCCACCATGTAGCGGATGCTCATGTTCAGCGTGTTAGTCGGGAAGGGTACTGTGAAGTTCTGTAAGAGGACGGCATAGTATGTCCCGGAACTGGTGATATCGCCATATATTACTACTACACCGCCGCTTGACCCCGTGTCGCTGGAGAGCCAGTATGCATAGAGCGAGGCGTTGTTAGCCGCATACCTCCACGGGTCTGCGTCGTAGTAGAAGTCAGGGTTTTGGAGTAGTTCTGCAGTCCCGGATAGGGTAATGTTTATCGTAGCGCTGGTCGAGTTTGGGCCTAGGGCTACGTCTGCTGTTGAGGTTGGGAGCTCGAACCAGAGCGGGGGGGTTGATTCGATTATCGTTAGATGCGTGGTGTCATATGTGAAAATGCTCGCTGATAACATGTATGATGTGAGTAGTATGGCTGTGAGTGCAGCTATGATTTTTACAAGCTTGTTCCTCAAGGTTTTCACCCGCCGGGGGGTAGGACAGGTGTTTCATTGGATGGCGAGTACGCGATGTATATTGTAGAGCTCACTGTTGTAAGCCTGGTACCCTCAGGTATGTAGAAGAGAGCCCATAATTCTATGTTCTGCCCGGGAGGGAGCTGGCCGAGCGAGTATGTCCCATTAGCAGTGAGGTTCGCGACGGCCACTAGACCCGTAGTTGTATTCTCCAGCAGCAGGGCCCAGCCGCCCGGTATTGAGACGGGTTGTGCTACTATTATCGAGACATTATAGCTTCTTGTACCATTATTTGTTATATTCAGTATATTCCCGTATAGGGTGTACTGGTAGGTAGGGTGCAGTACTATTTGGGCTTCGGTTCCGTTCCCTGTTATGTTCACTTGTATTGTGCCGTTGACATCCTCAAGCCCGCTATGCTTTCCAGGCTCTAGAACGACGGGAGACTGGATATGTGTGATTAATACTCCCACAGGTTCAACCGCTGCGAGCCCCGCGAGGACGATACCACCCACTAGAACGGTCAGGAGAGCCAGTAGTACCATCGCGATCCCTGCGGGGCCTTGACGCAAGACTGTTACACCTTAAATTGTTGGCAGCCCTATACTGCCCCCAGCGTATATTGTAGTGTGTAACTAACCCTATTATGAGATGGGGCTGGAGGCCTTTGAGTTTGCAACTATGTGGGGCTATGACTTTGCGAACCTCTCATTTATGCCCTCGCCGACTAATGAGCCGGTATCGTCCTCTGCTCGCACGTATACAAGCGCCCTCCTCCCGTCCCAGTAAAAGACTCTGGCATATAATGTCAGCTCCCTTCCTGGGGGGACGCTTTTCCTGTGTTTCATGTCGACCCTGTAGCCCACTGATACCTTGCCAGTCCTCGAGTCTAGACACATTCTAGCCGCTCTCTCCATGTAGAGGATTAGGCAGGGGGTGCTGAGAACGTATTCCCCCTCTGCTGCTAGGTGCTCGGCCACATGCTCCCTCTCGACCCTGAACTTGTATTCACACTCCCACGTCTCACCAAGGCCTCCCATAAGTGACCACCTTACGGGCGTAGTATGATGGTTGACTCTCCACCATAAACTGTTACCCCCTCATGCTTCAGCTCACCATTGCCCCCCTGGTAGTAGACTATGATCTCGACTGGTAGAGATGATACGTGGACTGAGATGTTACAGGTTTTATTGAAGCCGTATGCAACGGTATAGGAGCCCGTGTATACTTCCCTTAGCACTATATATTTTACGATGCCACAGTTATTTCCAGCATAGTCTGCTATCGTGATAACCCCGCCTATGCCAACCCGTTTAGCTGAGACCTGGAGGACTACACTACCCTCAGGGATCTCTTGGGCTTGCAACGGTATTTCCCGGGTATACACCGCCTTAAGCCCCCAGGGGTACTCTACCAGTACGTAGACGTACACGGTGGCGTTAGGGGGACGCTCAACACTGCTAAGCAGGGCGAGACCTCCCCTCACGCTGAGGTTCAGATGTGTTGCGGGCCCCTCCCTAGACGTAACCAGGTAGGCTCTGCCGCCGAGGGTAATGTATGCTTTCGCCTCGCTGATCACTGCCCTCCCGCCCGGTGAAGCGATTTTCACGTCATACGTCGATGGGTTCCAAATCATTATGGGAGTAGCCAGCCTTGGGTTCGGGACATTAACGGTCGTAGTACCAACACTGACAACTGTTAGACCAATTATTACTAACCCCGTTAGGACAGGTACTGCGGGTAGGAAGTCTGGCATGTCCATGTCCTCTTTGATAACCCACTGATATGCTGAGAGGATCATGAGGATAGCGCTAAGGACGTGACCGGTTATGTGGAGCGGTGTGAAGTCTAGTACAGTTATCGGCCCCTCAAGATACACCCGCACCCCTCCGAGGTCTAGGGAGGGCTTGAAAATATCCCATGAACCCAAGGCGTTCCCGATGTTATAGGCGTTCCGGGCTAGGAACATGCTACCAACGTAGGCAAGATATGAGAACAGGAAGGTATAGACCCATCTGCTCCGCAGAAGTCTTGTGAAAATAGCTGCCAATACTGAGGAAAGCGTTATTATCGATACCAGACCTAGCGAGAATGCTTCTAGGGGGTAGTTAAGCCTCTTCTCAACCTCTCCCCTCACAAGGACGGAGAAGGATGTCAGCCCCAGGTTAACTTCGCCTAGTGGGCTCCTACCGCGGATAAACCCTGTAATAGTAGCAACGGCTAGGATTAACGCTGTGAGCCCAGCTAGCGGTACGTAATAGCGGTCAATAGCCTCTACCCGTTCTGCTCTCATATTGTGCAACAGTGTCCCCTCATTGCACAAGTAGCCTGATAACTCCTATAACCATAACCGTGTTGCGGGGCTTGCTATTGGGATTACTGCTAGATTCTGTTAATTGACCTGGCGTTTAGGCGTTACCTATTTATGGCCTCTCAACGTTATTTATCACTATGAGGAGTACCCCCAGCAAGTGTAATTTAGTAGTTCCTGGGGGGAGTGCCCGGGGGGTAGAAACATGAATGTAAAGAGGGGAAGAACTAGGAGCCTACTAGTGCTAGCTGCACTAGTTGTAGTAACAGTAATGGTATCCTATGCTGGAGTTGTGGCTATTAACAGGGTGAACGTAACCCTTAACCAGGTGCAGACTCCAGTAGCGCTCCAGCCCGGAGGAAACGCTAACAAGCCTGGCTTCGAGGGAACCAACATTACTGTAACAGTTAACAGTGTAGGGACAGAAGCAAACGTGACTGTATCAATACCCAACGGCGTAGTGGTCGTCCACGACATACTCAGAGTTGTTAACAACTCTGCAACCAACACGACATACTATATAGAACTAATTATACCTCCAAACGCTAACAACCCAGACCTAAGCCAGTACTTCTACACTGCAGAGGTCTGGATAAGAGACAGCAATGGTGCATACACGACCAACTATCTAGACCTCATAACAGGCCAGTACCAGGGCACACCTGTACAAGTGCCTAACGGAGGCTACCTGATCCTTGACCTACTCCTAGTGCCGAAGCCCACCGCCTGGACTGCTGGGACGAGCGTATCATTCTCGTTCGGAATAAGCTACAGCAACAACCAGACCGTTCTAGGCGAGCCTCTACCACCATAACACGGCTGAAAGACCTAGTGAAGCCTCTACATTAAACCTTTTTCCCCCTTTCATCACACATTTGTAAAATTCTGATTCTTTCCTACCTTTGACAAGCCTCTTTTAATGGGAGCAATCGTTAGAGACCTCTAGCACTAGGATGACCCCTATGAGACGCCTTAAAGCAATTAGACACCCTCATCACCGATTGATCCGTGGTGATCTACTTGCAAGAGTGGAGGGGGAGAAGAGGAGTTGCTCTCAGCCTTGACATTGCCATGGAGATCTTAGAGGTCATGCTAGCTATTGTCCTTATTATTACTGTTGCCCTCCAGGTCGGTCACTTATTCGTAGATGTTATCAAGATTGAGGTTGAGGGTGCCCCTCAAAAGGAGGACATCCTGCACATCCTCGACCTGACCCTCCTCCTTGTACTGGCCGTTGATATTCTTAGAACCCTGGCCGTCGCTGTTAGGAGGAGACTCTTACCGGTTAGAATAGTAGTCGAGGCCGCAATGGTCGCTATACTGAGGGAGCTCATAGCGGTCGAGATCAGGCATCTAGACTGGAAGATGATCTTAAGCCTCGGGGTCACGTTCGTCCTCCTCGCGGGGGCATGGGCAGCTATAGGAGTACTCCAGAAGAGAGGCCTGCTAGAGGCAACGGCGGCGGAGGCTGAGGAAGGCTAGCACCCGTATATGGTGCCAAAAGTGTCTAGGAGGCCTTCTTCCTCCGGAGCCCGCAGATCGCCTTAAAGGGGCACGTCGAGCAGTCGCACCCTCCCCCTCCACCCATAAACCTTAGCCTCCCCTGGCCTGCTAAGATAGATGCATACAGCCTTACTCGATGCGGGCTCATTTTGAGGCGTCTTGCCGCTCCCTCAATGCTCCCTTCCTCAGCCAGTATCTTCGCAATACGTTTAAAGTCGGCCCCCATAGCTGCGCCCCCTAAGTTAGGGCGAGGTTTAGTGCATAGTACGTGGCGAGGCCCATGAGGAGTGCTAGTGTTATGCTGTAGACTGCGTAGGAGAGGACGAGCTTCTTACTCTTCAATACGGTCACCATCACTGCCAGGGTTGCTATGCAGGGGAAGTATAGGCTTGTAAATACTAGAAAGCCGACAGTTTGGGGGAATGTTAGGTTAAGGCTTCTAAGGGCTGCTGTTATATCTCCTCCCCCGCTCCCTGCGGCTATGGCGAGTGTTGACAGTACTCCCTCCTTTGCGATAAGCCCGCTTATGAGGCCCGTCCCAAGGATCCTGGCAGTCCACTCCTCCATGTGGAACGGTTTCAACACTATCGCACCGGCCTTCCCCAGGATGTAGGCGTATGAGTCTTCAATAGTAGTGGCCTCACCCTGGGGGCCGAAACTAAATATTACCCATAGGATTATGGCGAGGGCGAAGATCACTGTTCCCGCCTTCCTTAGGAAGTGGATGGTGTTGTCCCTCACACTCCACCACACGACCCTTGGGTGCGGCCGGTGGACTGGTGGGATCTCCATTATTAGCTCTATCTTCCTCTCCACTGGCAAGCACTTTCTACCATACACTAAGGGTTGCACTACGTAGGCAGCAACTAGGCTCGTGAGTAAGGCCGCCGCTAGGGCTTCTAAGTATATGAGCACTACTGTTGCGCTCTGGGCCAGCACACCCTTTACGAATACGCTTGTAAACGCTACTATTACTGCGAGGCGTGCCTGGCACGGTATGAAGGGTACGGCGAAGGCAGCCCTGAACCTCTCGACCTCGCTGAGTGCTCTAGCGCTCAGGACGGCTGGGACATTGCATCCGAGCCCCATCACCAGGGGGAACACCGATCTCCCGCTTAGTCCGAAGGGTTTGAAGAGGTTGTGGAAGCTGACTGCCATTCTGGCCGCTATCCCGCTGTCTTCGAGTATGGCTAGGCTTAGGTAGACCATCGCCACAAGTGGGGTGAAGCTGAGGACAAAACCTACACCAGCTATTATGCCGTGCCCTATGAGGTCTCCTATTAGGCCTGGCAGTAGTTCTGCTGTTTTATCTGCTAGGTAGTCGAAGAGTGTCGTTAGGAGGCCGCTGAGGCTATAGTTTGTGAGTAGTTCTGCAGCCCTAGTGTAGCCAATGTGTTCGAGCATTATGTTTAGGGGGAAACCTATGTTCACGCTGAAGACTGCAGCGAACGTGAGTAGCAGTCCTACGGTGCTGACTATAGGGCCGAGTATTGGGTGCATGTGGAGGTCTGCAATTTTCTGCCATGCGGTGCTCGCCGGCTCCCTCCTAATAATGCTGTGTTTAGCTACCTCCTCTATGAACTGTATCCTCTTCTCAATTATCAGGTGTTCCGGGTCTATGCCGTGACGCCTTATGAAGTCCTCCCTGAGAGCCCTAGCCTCTTCCGCAAGCTCTAAGAGCCCCTCCTCCTCGAGCTCCCTGTATGCTATATCATGGCCTGAGAGGAGGTCGAGCGCTATCCACCTCCCGCTGAACCCGAGCCTCCGTTCTGCGATCTCCATTTGGGGGTGACGGATAAGGCGTTCTATGTAGCCCTCCAAGATACCATAGTCCACATGAACCCTGCCGCCAGTCCTCTTTCCGGCTATGAAATCTACAAGCTCTTTGACTCCTACACCCTCCAGTGCACTTGTCCGAATTACAGGTGCGTGGAACACTCTCTGGATCCTCTCGAGGTCGACGTGGACTCCCATTTTATGTGCCAGCTCAGCCTTGGTACCTGCTATAATCACTTTACCGGGGAGGGCTTCCACCGCTTGGAGGATAAGTCCTAAGCTTACCTCGGGCTGGCTCATGTCTAGTAGTAGTACAATGACCTCAGGCTTAACCTTTGAGAGGAACTTCCTCGTTACCCCTTCCTCCGGGCTGGTCGGTAGGAGGCCATAGGTTCCTGGGAGGTCGACGATGCATAGCTCCTTACCATTCCACCGTATCCTACCGACTTCAATGTCTACAGTAACTCCCGGCCAGTTCGCTATTGCAACGCTCTTACCAGTTAACACTGTGAATAGGGTGGACTTCCCTGTGTTGGGCGCACCTATTAGGACTGCTATGTGCTCGCACCCCTTGAAGGCTCCCTGTGCCCGCACTGTATCTCTGTCCATCTCAACTTTGAGCTCCTGTTTTAGGTGCTTGTGCATTAGCTATCCCCGATTAGCACTCCTAAATCTAATGCATGAGGAGGGCGTGTAAAATTAGTTGGATATGTGGAGGGAGAACATGGTTCGGAGAGAAAATAGTTTATGGGAGCCTAGTTAGTCTCCAGCAACGTCTATAAGCGATTGCCCTCTAGACTGGGCTGCATATATCCTAGCGTGGGGGAGTTTCGATTCAACCACGACTTCTTCCACTCTGTTTTCAAGCGTTTTCGGTTGGAGTCTTGTCGTAGGAATCTGGGTTTTCTTACGTGCCATTGCTACACACTCTCAATAGACACGCTCGTGTAATATGCTAGGCTTGAAAACCTTTATGTGTTTAAACATTACCGGCTAAACGTTTAATTGTTCGATTATGCTCATCGGTGCTCCTACCCTTGGGCCTTTACATGTAAGGTAGGTGTTTAGGGTGTTAAACTCCCCCCTCTTACTCTCTAAATGGGCTAGTCTCAAAGCAGATGAGACTACGCTTTCTATCTCCTCGACCCTCTTCCTCCTCCTGTATAGTTCGAGGGGGCCACCATAGGTTAGAGGCGATAGTAGAGACGCCATGTCCTTGTGTACTGCTAGTGGGGGTATGACCTTGTCCATGATATCCGGGTGTAACCGTTTAAACCAGTGGTTTATCTCGTTGGCGAGATCAACGGCCTTCTCCGTGCTCCAGGCCTTGTTACCCTCTATTAGGAGTGCTGGTGCCAGCTCAGGTGAGGAGCATATGTGTAGTCGGAGGTCTTTTCCTTCCACCTTCATTATACGTCTGCACTTATAGCGTAGCCCGCCTTCCCTCATTTTCTGGATCAGTCTATCTCCGTAGGGATCCACTGGGATGACGTTATCCGGGCTGATCTCTAGGGCGCTCTCATATATTGATCTGGCCTCGGCCATTAGCGAGTAGAGCGGTAATGGGCTGAGCACGGAACCCCCTATCCAGGGGACACTTCTCCCGATAATCATCTCTAGCCTGGCACTATCTCTTTCTCTAGGTAGGGTTGCGTCTACGCATATCATGGGGGGTCTACTATTAGGCCTATAGGGGTTGAGCGCCTCCTTACACGTCCTCAATAGGGCATCTCTTAGCTTGAGTGTCTCCGCTCCATAGTATGGGAGGAGCCTGTGCGCGTCGTCGTAGAGCAGGTCTAGCTCCACCACTTTTCCTGTACTGGCCATCTCCAGCCTCCTGTTGATTGGTATTGGGTCGCCTCTGCCCTGGAGGCTGAATCGTACATTGAAACTGACTTGGTTGAAGGGTTCCGGAAATGGTAGCGGAGTCACAGTGAATGATACCCTAAGTTTAGGCCTAATGTGGGGTACCGGGTAGTGGGCTTCAAGCCGGAGTATAGCTGAGTAACCTTGCGGCGTTACCCGCCTACAAGCCCGGAATATCGCCTCATCCAGGGCCCTTAACGTGTCAGGCCAACTGCTCTCCGCCTTGCCCTTCAAGGCTGCTAGGACGCAAGGGCCCATTATAGGGTGGAAGCCATGGGATATGATAAAGTCCTGTCTTCTCAGTATCTCGCTAGTATAGTCAAGATTATGTGATAGACCATCTCTGTTCAATAGTGTCTCCCCTGTTACCCCTGTAATCAGTACTCCTTAGTAATCATATAGATCAAAATAATTTTCTATGTATCTCTTCAGAAACTGATCCGCAATTGTGCCGAGCCCGTTAAGGAGTGATATCCTAATACTGATCCCCGGGGGGATGGGAATCCTGGTTGTCCCATGCTCCTCGTGTGACGATATGAGGGTGCCTCCGTTTGGGAATGATATTATGTGTTCCCTCCTTCTCACGCTTAGCAGGTTGCTTATGTAAGCATGCTTACATGCCCAGTGGATCGATGTGTTGGCTAGTTGCTCCACCGTCCTGGTAAGCCTGTTCCTTTGGAGGCCGAGACCGGTGTAGGTGAGTGTTACGAGTTCTCCCCCCAGTGCGGTTATCGTGTGGTTGCCGAGTTTGAGCTTGGCATTCGTGAGGTTGCGTGGTCTCGCTATGCAGTGTTTTGCTATGTTGTGCACGTATTCTGTGATGAGTAGTGCGAAGGCTCTGAAGAGTTCTGTGTAGTCGACTACCACCGAGTACGTCCTTCCAAGCCGTGAGTATACTGTCACAGCTCTTTTCTCGCCCAGCAATACATTATCGCATGCCCCAGTACTGCCAAAGATCTCGGTGCAAGCGAAGCGTATAGTCCACTTGTACAATTCCAGAACATTCTCGTCGCAACGGCCTGAGCATATCCTCGATACTACCCCCATTAGTCCTTTCCTCCTCGCGTGGTCGATAAGCTCCTCATAGGGTATCCATTCCACCCGGAGGCCACCGGTAATTGGGCGAGATAATTCGCCCACATGTATCCTGGAGAGGAGGAGGTCTTCATCGTATAGGGCTCCTTTAGCGGAGAGCTGGAAGCTTCCAAGAGTTTCACGTATTATTCGATCCCAGACGAGAGGACTATCCCTATGCCCTAGGGTGATCATAACAATGCGCTCCACAATGGGGTGCTCCTGGTCGGGGCGTTGTATGCGGTTGTGCATATGGAGTTCGAACTCTTCCAATAGGTCATCGGTACCCAACTCTTGTCTGTCCCTTCTAGCACTCTCCTGATGTGGGGGCCCACAGCCCTTGAGGACTCTCCAGTTTACAGCATCCATAGCTTTTGCTAGGGCCACTCTCGCTGAATGGAGGATTGTGAAGAGCAGGTCTTCGAAGGCACCAAGACTGTATGGGGCGTATATACCCAACACCCTAGGTAGCTCCGTCTCAAAATAGGAATAGCCCACTAGTAGGGAGAGGGGGATTGCCCTTGAGAGCCATTCCAGCTCTGCTAGCCCCTGGGAGCCGAGCCCGCTGGGAACACTTACGTTCTCAACGATAAGATCACCTTGTAATCTTACCCTAGACCCTTCAGGTAGTTGCTTAACTTCATCGTAATGGTTCTCGAAACCGAGGAGTGCCCTTACATCCTGCTCCTCCGGCTTGTAATCATGCATTTGAATGCAGGCTGACAGTGATAGCCCCGATGTAATCATGGGTATGTGGACGAAACCGAGCTCGGAGCCTGGTTCTCGCCCGACTATTACCATTGGTAATGGAAGTATTCTCTCCCTATCACTACCGCCACGGATAAGCAAAGATCTCAGGTTCACCTCGAGTACTGATAGCCTATGGATGTAGGAGTGAATATGCTCCACCTCACTACCCGTGTTTGAAAGGAGGTCTTCAAGTACCTTTAGCGGGCCGAGGATCCACTCGTACTCTGTGAGGTCGTAGTCAGCGGCGCCAATGGAGTAGTATACCTCCTTCAGCCGCGGAAAGGGGGTATACAGCACATAGTATTCTCCGGCCTTCACGTACTCTATTCCATCCCACTCCTCCCAGGCGTACACCCAATAGCCTAAGAGTCTGTCATAGTGGTGTGGGAGGAAGAGGTTCTGGGCGTAAGCGTCTCCACCATAATCAGTTTCACTCGGGGGCCCCTCAATCATGTTGTCCAAAAGGTCTTCAAGCTGGGTATACCATTCTTTCAATGTAAGCACCCGGAAAGTGCTCAACGTCTGTTGTCATATTGTATTAATCAAAGTATAAATAGTGTTATAGCATGTTCGAGAAAACACATTATGACGAAAGCGACACTCAAGATATTAGTGGCGGGCAGTACAACGGTGCATGAGTTTTGGACGGCTCAGAGGGTCGAATTGTAGTAGGCGTAAGCGGTTGTGAGGAGTGGACTCTCACCCTGTGCAGCCAGTGCACGCCCCTGGTCGATAAGAAGAGCAGGGTTGTGCGGCTCCCACGACTCCTCCTTAGTGCTGACGCCCGCTACGGCCTCCTCTCCGAGGCGCTAGCCGGAATCCTTCTCGGCCGTGTGAGCTATGCTGGGGCTGAGGAGGCTGAGATAATTAGAAGATATAGGTTTAGAGTCATAGTCGAGGAGCTCTACGGTCTCTTGAGATCTATAGGAAGCGTGTCACTCGAATCAACAATTGACCCACTATACCCGCCTGCTAGAAGGGCCCACTTGCTAGGCCCCGGCTACTGGCGCCTCTACAAGGCGAGTGAGGGGGAGGAGCTTAGGGGGGAATACCTAGAACTGGCAGGACACGCCGGCCTGCTAAAGGACGGGAAGATCGATAAGGTCAGAGTTGCCCACTTCATGAAGAAGGTTAGGGAGAAGATAAGGGCTGGACTGACCTCTGCCGGCATAAAGATCGGTAGATACGCCCGCCTCCTCGCCTCACGGATGGCCGGGTTCGCCCCCTGGGACTCGTGTCCTATGACTAGGGAATACCGTGCCGGTGACTACGTCCGCCTACCCGAGGGAGTCTATTACGAGGGTAACGCTGTGGAAGCGATCAAAGATATTCTCGGGGACGGTGTCGAATGTAGGAGGCCTAACATGATCTCCTCGAGCTTCATATGTGAAGGTGGAGGGGGCAAGGTCGTATTAAAGAGGTATATGACCGGAACAGCAAAATGGGTTCCAGCATACGCCGCTAGCCCCGGCAAGGCGAGGTTCCTGCTTGGCCCGAGGAGGAGGTTCGAGAACGAGTATAAGATGCTCCGCTCCCTTAGGAGGGCCGTCGTAACCCCGAGAGTTATAGCAGCAATCAGGGAATGGGGATCCCCCGCAATTGTCCGTGGATTCTTGGAAGGCGAGCCCGTCTTGGACAGTGCTGAAAGCGAGGTTTGGGCACTAGCCGGTAGAGCGATAGCCACGGTTCACAGGTCAGGCTTCACACTTGGAGACTCAAACCCTGGAAACATCCTGAAGCTTGAGGGCGGGGGAGCTGCTATTATTGATGCGGAGCAGGCGGCTGAGTACTCTGATGAGAGGG
>WAOT01000018.1 GCA_015521115.1 Desulfurococcales archaeon | reverse complement strand
ATATAACATTATTCTACTGATCTTTTTGAGTTCGTTATCATTGGTCTAGGTATTTACATCCTTTGATTACTCTCTACGCATGGCTACATTCTAGTGGTGTGCCTTTTTGGGTCTGAGGATCTCGAGGGAGAAGCAGCGCAGGGTTAGCGAGCAGTATAGGCTTGTCGGAGTACACTGTGTCAGCTGTAAGAGGGTGATAGAGGAGGAGCTCCACAAGATCCCCGGTGTGAGGTATGCCGAGGTAGACCCGAACACGGGAGTGCTACGCCTCGAGCTTGAGCCCGGCGCTGATAGGAAGGCGGTTGTGGAGGCTGTTAGGAGGGTCGGCTATGACGTGGCCCTAGAGAGGGTCATGCTGCGGGCGGGCAACCTCAGGGAGGGGATGGCAAGGAAGGTTGAGGAGGCCCTCCAAGAGCTGAGGGGTGTTGTTACTGTTAGGGTTTTTGAGACGGGTAAGACGGTCAGAGTTGAGATCGACCCTGAGACTGTCTCGGTCGAGGATCTGATATCCGCCCTTAAGAGTGTAGGCGTAGAGGCCGAGCTACTGGAGACGTCAGGGGAGGTGAAGGGAGGAAGCCTTTACCCGCTAACCGCCTCGGCCGCGGGAGCAGTACTATACCTTGCAGGCTTCCTCCTACACATACCCCTCCTAGAGGTTCTGGGAGGCGTGCTGGCCTCTCTTGTAGCGATTAAGGAGTTCTGGGTTCCGGCACTGCTAGCGCTGCGCAGGGGCTACCTAATAATGGATACTCTCCTCATGCTAGGAACGCTAGCAGCCCTGATCTTGAGCCTATACGGTTTAGCGGTGGGCAGTGCAGTGTATTGGGACGCCATAGTGTTCATAACATTATTCGTGCTGGCTGGCAGGGCGTTGGAGGAGAGGCTGCGTGGAAAAGCTGAGAGGCTCCTTGAGGAGGCTAGATCGCTCCTCCCAGGGGAGGCAAGGGTTGAGCGGGATGGCGGACAGGTGACCGTTAAAGAGTCAGACGTCAGACCCGGGGAAGTAGTTGTAGTGAGGGCAGGAGAGGTCGTCCCTGTTGACGGGAGAGTGTTGAGCGGTAGGGGTGAGCTGGACGAGAGCCCCATAACGGGTGAGAGCAAGCCTAGGCCCGTCGGGGAAGGCGACCTTGTGCTCGCCGGCTCAACACTCCTACGGGGTCACCTCCGCATAACAGCGCTGAGGACGGGCAGGTATAGGCTAGTTGCAAGGGCGCTGGAGGCGGCTAGGGAGGCGGGGCTGTATAAGCCTAGGCTCCAGGAGCTTGCAGACCGTGTTGTAGCGGTCTTTGTCCCCGCAGTTGTAGCGGTGGCCGCCCTGGCTGTGGTAGCCCACACGGCTATAGGAGGGGGCCTCCAGGCCGGCCTACTGGCCGCCGCCACAGTCCTTGTAGTGGCCTGCCCTTGCGCCCTCGGGATAGCCATACCCACTGCAGTAGCATCAGCGGTCACGAGGGCGTTCCGGCTTGGGGCCGCAGTTAGGAGACCCGACGTGTTTGAGCCCCTCTCCGCCCTCGGCGCCGTAGTCTTCGATAAGACGGGGACTCTCACGGTCGGGAGGCTTAGGGTTGTGGACGTGAGAGTGTTAACCCCCCGGTTAACGGAGGGGGAGATCCTACGTCTTGCAGCGTCACTCGAGGCCGAGAGCAGCCACCCCATAGCCAAGGCTATAATAGAGTACTACGAGACCCAGTACAATACACCAACCACCAGGCCAGACGAGGTAGACGAGATCCCTGGGGCCGGGATGATCGGAGCTGTGGGGGGCCACATGGTCGCAGTGGGCGGGGTCAGGCTGCTCCATGGCCTCGACATTGAAGAGCCGAGCATCGAAGTCGAGGGCCTAACAAGGGTATATATAGTTGTGGATGGAGAGCCCGCCGCCGTTATAGGCCTCGAAGACACTGAGAGGGAGGACGCCGTTAAAGCGATCAGGGAGCTCAAGGATATGGGAGTACAAGTCTACATCCTATCCGGAGACAGTCAACAGGCAGTTGAAAGGCTCGCATCAAGGGTCGGAGTAGAAGGGGACAACGCTGTCGGAGGCCTAGACCCCCTTGATAAGGCCGAGATCATAGCCGGGCTCAAGAAGAAACACGGCCACGTCGCTTTCATAGGCGACGGTGTGAACGATGGGCCTGCACTGGCGGAGGCGTCTGTCGGGGTAGCGGTGCGAGAGGCACTGGACGTGGCGAAGCAGGCGGGGGATATCATACTTGGGAGGAACGACCTAACCCTCCTACCCCAGCTCATCAAGCTGGCGAGGAAAACTATGAGGACTGTCAAGATGAACCTCTTCTGGGCGTTCGCCTACAACTCGCTACTCATCCCAATAGCTGCTGGAGCCCTGGAACCGATAGGCTTAACAATAACCCCTGCAGCAGCCGCCTTAGCAATGAGCCTATCAAGCATAACGGTCACAGCGAACAGTGCACGCCTCCTTAACACTAGGCTAAGGTAGGTTTGAGGCCCCTGAGGCCAGCTAGACCTCTATCACCTCGTAAACAATACCCTCGCTGGAAGCCCTCGACCCGCCTCCCCTGTGGGCCATCCTGAACTCTGCGCTCTCAAGCCACCTCTCCATGTCCTCCCGGCTCCTCCACCTTGTGATAACGAGCACCTCCCTACGCTCCCTGTTCACAAAGAGCTCAATACCCATGAACCCGGGCATCCGGTCTACAAGCCTTGCCCTGTTCTTGAACCTCTCAATTATCCTATCAAACACTTCCTCATCCTCGGCGACAATCCTATTGACGATAGCCACAACCACACACGGCCACCAGGTATTGAGCGCGGATGGAGGTGTAAAATAATAGAGTATTAACATTGGAGGCCCTACCTCTTCCCAGCCCCCGGACTATAGAGGACAGCCCTAAGGTGATAGCCCTGACAACACACCGGCATATTGGTGCAGCTGGGTAAGTACTCGTAGATATACCTCTCCGGGGAGGACGCTCTAAGTGAGAGGTGGAATAGGGAATGTCCCAGATAAGAATTGACCCCGTCTGCGGTATGCAGGTCTCCACGACTACCCCGTATAAGACTATTTATAAGGGGAAGGTCTACTACTTCTGCAGCCCCCAGTGTCTCAAAGCTTTCAGGGCGAACCCAGACTATTACCTCCAGCACGGCCCTCAAGGCATGCCTGGAGAACATAGCCACCACCATAAGGATCATTAGGGGTGAGTTGTGTGGTTCTTATCGTGGAACTCGAGGGGAAGAGGTATTACGCTTGTAGCAAGTGCGGGGCCATCTACAAACAAGTGGGCCAGGCTAGACGGTGTGAGGAGTACTGTAGTGGTGGCGCCTGTAACACCTCCCTGACCCGTGAGGCCGTTGGTTGGATTAGGAGGAGCCTTGTAAGACTTTCACGTTAGATTATAATAAGCACCGACTGTATACTAAGACTTTTTTTCTTTTTTATCCTTCTTATGGCCATAATATACAAGTCTAACAGGATCAATAGTTATTAGTCCCTCCTCTACAAGGTCTTCTATGAGTGGGAGTACCTTGTCTATTTTGTGAGATTCGTCGATGACCTCTATGACTATAGGTAGATCCTCGCTCAGCCTTAGAATGTTTACTGTATGTATAAGACTATGGCTACCATACCCTGCTATCCCCCTATAAACGGTTGCTCCTCGAATACCACTCTCCTTGAGGAGCTTTAATATGTGCATGTACAGGGGCTTTCCCTTGTACTTGTCGCTCTCCCCTATATATATTCTCAGGCGGAGCCACTTAGGCCTCCTATCTGTAGACAACCCCGGCCACCACATAACCCAGGTATACAAGGACTAGGCCTATTATGACTTGCATCACAGCGTTTATGATTGAGATACGAGGAGAATATATGGTCAGTCTAAGCGTTTCGTATTCAAAAGTGCTAAAAGTTGTGAATGAGCCTGCAAACCCGGTCGCCAGAAATAGCCTTTCTTCCCGCGTGAAAGCCCCATAGTTAAGAGCTGCTCCCATTATGAACCCTAAGAGGAAGCTACCGACTAAGTTAACTGTTATAGTGCCCCACGGATACTCCCCGTGGATCTTCTCTTGGACGTACTCGCTCAATAGCCATCTCGTAAGTGCTCCCAGTCCGCCCCCGGTAAAAACAAGGATTACACCTCCCAGGTTTAGCCTCAAGGTGCCCACCTTATGTACTGCTCTATCATGTCCGGCATGTATTTAAACGTTGTCTACTATATTAGATTAATATTAATTTATTTTAATTTAAATATCTACATTGATATAAGGATACTCCTATAACTATAAAGTCAATGACCACAATACCGTATGCCTCTCCAGCCGCCACGCTAGGCCATCCCACGGTTGCTTCAACCGCTATGAATACGGGCCATGCGAGTATGGATAGGGCTAGCAGGGTCTTAGCTGGGTTCCAACCCCTGTTCCTCCATAGGCTATATGTAAGGGGGATGAGGGCTAAGTCCATCTGCACGAAGAACCATGTGCTAACGAAGACGTGCGGCCTAGTCCCCCCAGGGTATACTCCTATGAGTGCCAGGAATACCCCTGCCAGCACAATGTAGCCGGCTGCGAGGGCCTCAGACTTGTGCCTCGCCCAGTGGTAGGTGTACGCCCCGTACAACATGATCACGAGCCCAACAACTATGAGGCCATAGTCGTAGACCCACCAGTAACCAGTGTTCTCCGGCATCCCAAGGTCGCTGAAAGCGTCCTCAAGGAAGCGGAACCAAGGGTTTAGATACCATGAGACCCCTATAACGATCCAGGCGAGCACGACCGCGGCGACACCCATGAGGCATAGGATTTTAGAGGCGGCCGATGACTCCTTCTCCAAGCCCTCCACCCCGACACTATAGTATACCCTGTAGATCCCATCTAACCTTTGCCGTCCTCATCACTCGGGAGCCGGAAGCCCATACGCTTCAAGAGGATGGGGAGCTGCCTGTTCCTCTCCTCGAAATAGCCGCCACGAGCCGCATAACGCTTCAGGAGGCGGAGATAGTCTCCCCGCCTCGTGATTGGTGCCATAACCCTGTAGGCCTCCCCCAGCTCCCCGCTCGTATACCTCCTGTACCTGTCCCTGTGGACGAGCATCTCCAGTGGGAGGCGGGGGCGTAGCGGGGGCCTCTCGGCGGGGACTCCGATTGTGAGGCCGAAGAGGGGGTACGTCTTCTC
>WAOT01000017.1 GCA_015521115.1 Desulfurococcales archaeon | reverse complement strand
GTTATGTCTACACCTGCTACATGTTATATCGTTCTCCACCTAAGATTCTGAGGTAGAGAATGAATAGGTGGAAGATGGACAAAGTGATGTTATAGATGAATTCTATGCTTTAAACCCAGGTCTAGATTTGGGCGGTTCCTGATATCACCTCTTTTCCAGGCCGCCATTTTTGGGGAATTCGATTGGGGGTTTGGAGAGGTTTTGTGGAGGGGGTGGGTGGTGTTTGTGGAGGGTTCAGGGTTTTGTTAATTGGTTTTGTGGAGGTGTTGGGGCGTTAGGTTTTTAAATGGCGTCCATTTTTGTGGAGGGAGGATGATATCCGGGTTTCATATTTTTAATATTGGTGTGAGGTACTTAGCCCCTTTATATATAACAGACTTTGGTCTTAGTCTGCACTCTATATAGTTAGAGGGTGTACCCTCTGGAGGTTGAAAGTTGGCTGTGATCCGGGCTTCTAGGGCCTCAATGTCTATTTTTCGGTTTCTAAGTGGGAGGCGGAGGAAGCTGACTACTAGGATTGCAGCTATTGTCATAATACGGCATCTAACGTGTCCTCATTGTAGTGCTATTCTCGGGGCTAAGACCTTGGGTCTGGTTGCAGAGGACGTTGATCCTGAGATGTTTGAGGCTGACGGGGTTAGGCATGTCCCTAATGTTAGGTTCAGGGAGACCCACCTGGCGAACCCTCTTAAGTGTCCTGTGTGTGGAAACCTGTTTTATGCATTTGTAGGGATTAAATTCGACACTAATAAGAGGGAGATTAAGGGGATTGACATTAAGGTGGCTAGGCCCGAGGATAAAGGGATCGAGCAGCTCATAAATTGGCCTCACCAGGGGCTTGTTATGAAGGAAGTAATAGAGTACACGCCCTTCCGCACTCTAGTTTATGATGACATAGATCACTTCGAGAAATATAATATTGATAAGACAAACGATATCGTCGTTAGTAGTCTCGCTAGTGAAACTGTTACACTCTCCTCTCGCGAGTCCAACGATGTAGAAGGTAGCGATGAGGTCGACACGAAACCGCCGAAGGTCGTTAGGGTGTAATAGATCCGCAAAGGGGCACGGATACAGTGGTGAGTGGGCATGGCCAGGTATATACAATGTATAGTCTGCGGCAGGATGACACCCACGGACAAAGGCGTCTGCTATCACTGCAAGAGCCCCCTACCAACTAAGCTCGAGCTACCGGAAGGCCTAGTTGTGTGCCCAAACTGTCTCCGAATAACACCTGTTGAAGGAGGCTACTGCCGACACTGCAAGAGCCCTATACCCCCCAGCCTAGTACTTGCAGCAGAGAAGAGGGTTAGAAAATTTCTAACCCTATATCGGTTGAGGCATAGGCCCAGGAATGACGGTAGTAGCCTGGCCACGCCCTACTATGGTGGCGAGGACTTCGGTATGGTAGCACAGGCGGACAGTAGTATGCAGGTAGAGGGAGGAGAAAGAGATGAAACATATAATGATGTGCTAGAGGGAGAACACGGTATACACCCGCCTAGGGAGTTAGTAGTGCGCCAACCGAGAGGGGAGGGCTCTGTGGCCATTAGGATCCTGGTGCCCAGGGTGATATGAGTTTGAGGGGTGACGCTTTTGAGTGCGTCTATGTCGGGTGCCCGGAGGGTATACGGCAGGACGACGTCACCCCTGCACGTGTTGACCGGGACGTCTCAGACGCCGCACTCAGAGTGGGATATACCTCTTTTGGAGAGCCCTACTACTTTACACCGGAGGAGCTCTCCAGGAACTTACTTATTGCTGGTGTAGTTGGGAGTGGGAAGACAACTCTTGTCAAGGGTCTCCTCCTCGAGTCTCTCCGTCTCGGATTAGGGTTCATAGTTTATGACTATGAGGGAGAATATGCCCCTCTATCTTCGCTGGCAGGGGCGGATCTGTTAAGAGCCGATAAAATGTCACTCGCACTATGGAGGCCCCCACCAGGTATGGACGAGTCAGAGTACGTCCACGCCTTGTCTACTACCTTGACCGATTATATTAAGGGTATGGGCTGGGAGGTCTCAGCGCCCATGTCTTTCGCCATTAAATTTGCGGTTAAGAGCTGCGTTTACAAGAAGGCTGTAGGGAGCTCTTGCTTCAGAGAGGGGCTTAGAGGTCTCCAGGGAGAGGTGAGGCAGCAGACGAGCATGGCAGTCCTATATAGGCTTGACCTGCTCCTCGACGGCCCCCTGTCCAGTTTAACCAGGGATACGGATGACCTTATGAATGCCCTTAGGAGGAGGATAGTGATAGACCTATCTCCCCTGTCGAGGAGGTCGAGACTTATTGCCAGGACTGTTGCGGAAATGGCTATGGCTAGGCTGAGGGCCCAGGTCATGGCTAGGAGCCCCTCAAAGTCTAAGGCCGACTACCTCATAGTGCTGGAGGAGGCCGACCACTACCTCCGCCCGGGCCCCTTCTATGACTCGCCACTACTCATAGACCTTGCACACTACAGGAAGAGGGGTGTAGGAATGGTCATGGTTGTACACGGCTTCACCGGATTAGATAGGCGCTACTTAGACTACATAGGGAACTATGCGATATTCCGCCTGCCAGCAACAGACTCCCCGCCCCTACAGTCTCTAGTCGGGAGAGGAGTTGTATTAGAAGAGGTCAAGGCACTAGAGAGGGGAGAAGCGATCATGATCAGAGACGGTCTCCCTATCCCCACACGGGTAAAGGTACAGGTTCCCGAGCCCCATAATATCCCTCCCGCGGCCGAGCTCATACTTAAATCAGTTAGGGAGAGACCATGGCTTTCCGTGAGGGAGAGGAGGGCTGCACTAGGGTTAGACGGTAAGACCTTCTATACAGCCCTAAAGTATCTCTCTGAGAGCGCTCGCGTGAAGACAGTATCAGTTTATACAGGAGGCCCGGGAAGGCCGCCTAAACTGATAAAGATCCCTGGGATGAACCCGTCCCCCGAGCACGAATATGGTGTTGTGAAGTCGTATGAGACTTATTTAAGAGCAGGCTGTGACCCCACAATCCTACGTGACAGGAAAGCCCCCGACCTCCTCGTAGAGTGCTGTGGGGAGACGATCGCTGTAGAAGTTGAGACAGGCACCAACATGTCGAGAGAGAAAATTAGGGGTAGGCTCGATATCTATGATAGGGTTGTGGTAGTCTGTGTCACTAGGAAGTGCATGAAGAGGGCACCACGCCTACTAGTAGGGCTTAAAGGAGTGGTCGTGGTAAACCTTTACCGCCTCATGGGCGTAGCCCTTAGGACAGCTTCTAGGTGTTGAGCTGTGGTGAAGCTCTGGGGATCCAGGTGGGCCTTGCGAGGGGTCGGCTGCGGGGGTCGTCTGGGAATTGTATGAGGAGTGCCGGGTGCCCTGATCCTATTCTCCCCAGCACCGCAACGGGGCCTCCTGAGGCTTGGGCTGCGTGGTGGGTGTATGATTCGAACGAATCTTTCCTGCTCAGGGCCTCCTCGGGGCGGCATGCGGGTGTGTCGCATTGGGATTCTGCTGCTCTTATGGTCTCTAGGGGGTCGAGGGGCTCTACTGGGGCGTCTGTTGAGAAGGCCAGCCTTATCCCCGCTTGTTTGATGGTCTTGAAGGGGTATGCCCATCCCAGCCTCTCTGGGCCTAGGCGCTTGCCTATCCACCAGTCTGATACCCTGAAGTGTGGTTGCACCACTACGTGTGCCTGGAGGCTAGAGAGTTGCGCTACCTGGTCTGGCCTCACTATGCTTGCATGCTCAACCCTCCCCTTGTCTCCCACTCCTAGCGTATGGTAGGCCTTGATAACGTGGTCTAGGGCCTCATCCCCGATGGCGTGAACCGCAACTCTTAGGCTATTGGCTAGGTGTCTGCGGGCTTCCTCGACTATCTTGTTGGCATCCAATAGTAGGAGGCCTTTCGTGCCGGGGCTGTCGCTGTAGGGTGCTGAGAGGCGTGCTGTCCTCGCACCTAGGCTGCCGTCTGCGAATAGTTTGATCCCAACCACGCCCACGTACATGGAGTCTGCGAGGGCTTTGAGGGCCTCCCCAAGGTGCTTGGGCTCGGGGTAGCAGGCCACCCTTGGGGGCCCGGGAGGGGTGACGGATCCCCTGTATAGGTCAGCAAGGGCTCTGGCCTCCGAGGGCGTGCACGCCATACTGGAAGCACCGGCTATCCCGTTCTCTACTAACAGTTTCAGGGCTTTCTTGACCAGTGCCCCCACGTCTATCCGAGTGAGGATGAGGTTGATGAGGGCCTCAACCGCGTCCTCATAGACTATGCCCTTCTCAGTGTCGACGAGCCCGGGGTACCTAGTGGAGACACCGCTCTCCCTGAGTGCGAGGGAGTTAGCAACGGCCATGTGGCCGCACACTCTAACGGCTACGGCAGGCCTGTCTGGCACCACCTTGTCTAGGAGGCTCCTAGTGGGGAGATCCTCTGGGTTTTCGAAGAGCTCCTGATCCCAGCCCCTACCATACGCTATCGGCCCCCTCGCCTTGGAGATCATGAGAGCGACCTCCTCAGCACTCCTCGCCCCCCTCAAGTCTACCCCCATGCTTGAGAGGCCGATGCCCGTGAGGTGGAGGTGAGCGTCGACAAAAGCGGGTGTCACATAGCCGTCCACCACGACCTCTCCCGCATATCCTCGGGATAGCCCGCGGCCGACCCTCACTATGACCCCGTTATCCACTAAGACCGAGTCCCCCAGGGGCTCGAGACTGTGGGAGAGGACTTCAACCGCCCTAACAATGAATGAGGCCACGATACATTCCACCGAGGCTAAAGGAGGTGGGGCTAGGGATCCCTAAACCCTTAACCCCTTATCTTATAATGGCATTGTCGGGGCGTGATCCCCGCAACTCTCTGATAGCAGTTTATTGACCTCCGTGAGTGCGTCGCGGGCGCTGGGCCTATTATTGGGGTCTATCGAGAGCATCCTCCACAATAGGTCTTTCAGGCTGTGAGGGGCTTCCTTTAATGCCTCTTCAGGGTCTTCTCCCCCCTGTATCAGCATGTTGTAGTTCCGGCCTGTGAGCATCTCGAATAGTACAAGGCCGGCCTGGTATATGTCCGTCCACCAGCCGATACCCTTCCCACGGGAATAGAATGGTGTGTGCTCCGGTGCCATGTACGCTGGTGTAACACCGCTAACACTACTAGCCCCCGACGCCACCCTGCTTAGACCCCAGTCTGTCAGCTTAGCCCTTGGGCCCTGGACTAGTAGGATATTGCTGGGCTTAACGTCTAGGTGGGCTATCTCCCTCCTATGAGCGTGCTCCAGGGCTGAAAGCGTGTCACGGGCTATGAGGAGGGAGGTGCAGAGTGGTAGCCTTCCACGCGACGCCAGTAGGTCTGCAAGGCTCCTGTAAGTCCTCCCACCCTCTCTGTGACCCTCGACGTACTCGAGGAGGAGCCATGGGAGGGGCTCGAGCCCCCACTCGTAGAGCCTTACAATATTGGGGTGGCTCCCGAGATCCTCCCAGTGGACTGCCTCCCTCGTAAGTGATCTCAGGATCTTACCCCTAACCCCACCCTCCCTCGGGAGGACTGGGATCTTGAGGGCATACCTCTCCCCACGGTACTCTACAAGCCATACACGTGCGAAACCTCCCCTCCCGATGAACTGCAAGGGCTTGAACCTCGAGGCCAGGGCCGATGGAAACTCTTCCTCCCTGCCAGCACCTCCGCTAGTGTCACCCATGGAGACCCCTTCAGTCTCAACCGGTTTTGGTGCGATAGAGCTTGTCCTACGAAGCCCTGGGCTCTGGGGGCTGGATCTTCTATGATGCCTATGGCCTATGCGGGGTCTATACGTCCTCCTCTGCTCGTATAGGAGTCTTCCCCGCCTCCGTATCTCCTCGCGCCATCTCCACTTGGCAGATGATAGCTCCCTACCCGCTTCAGAGAGGAGTGTATAGCCTATGTATAGGGCTATGAACACTATGAAGGCTATTACCATGAAGGATATGATGGCCTGGGCTAGGAAGCCGAAGAGGTATGATACTGGCGGTGGTATTACGGTTTTTAACATGTATATTATTATTAATAAGGCTATCAAAACCTTGAACGCAGACCTAAAACCCTTCAAAGGGAGATGATGCATGCCCTCTACCCCAAACTTGGAGGGCCTAAACCCACGCTAATAACCCGTAACGCAGCTATACCTTCACCGGGTTTTTATCCTCCCAGACTCTATCTGACAATGATGGTAGTGTTAAGGAGATCGGTTTTGGCAGGCATAAGAGGACTATTAGGAGAGGTGCTCTACTCCGCCAGGGTTCTAGGCCTCAGACCTGTCCTTCGAGAGGCACTCAGGAGGGTCGATGGCGCTGACTACGGGCTCTACGGGATCCCAGTTAAAGGCTCACGCTATGGCCGTAAACCTGGAGATAGTAGACCTCGACGGGGGAGAATTGATTGGTAGGCCCGTATACTCCTCCAGGCCCTCAACATCCCCCGGTTATGCTGCACTAGTATGGGTCGCTTGTAATGGCGGCGAGTGTTCTCTTGTGCTGCAACACTGTAGCCGTTCGCCCGAACCGTGTCTTCATTTATCAAATTGTATTATTCTGTGTTTCTGACACGGTTGGGTTCATCACGGCTTCCCCTATCCCCCTCTCCCCGCCTGCGGGGGCCGTGCTCCCCTCGGCGAAGAGCGGTTCACCCCATAGTCCCCCTCACCTAGCTCATCGAGCTCATCCCCTACCACTCTGACACGTTCTACAGAAACTCTTATAAGCTTTTCTGTAGCAAATAAACTTGGGGTTGGAATACGTTGCCCGAGGAGTACGTATTCCATGCAAGGATTTCCAAGACCAGTCATGAACTACTCTGTATCTATATTCCAAAGGAGCTTAGCGAGAGGATGAGACACCTCCACCGCAAAGAGGTGATAGTACGTGTTACGGTGCCAGACAAGTAACGATGTGGTCGATGCAACACCGCTCATATACTATCCTATATAAGTGGGAGGGCGATACTTTGGCCTAACGATGTTTAGAGGTGTAGGTTGTTGGGCGTAGAGTATACTATGCTGGGTCAGAGCGATATAAAGGTCTCAAGGATAGGCCTGGGCGCTTGGCAGTTCAGCCAGGCATGGGGTGTTACGGAATACGAGGCCGCTAAGAAGGTTATTGCTAGGGCCTTGGAGCTGGGTGTCAACCTCATTGATACGGCGATCGTCTATGGTAGAGGTATGAGTGAGACCTTCATAGGCAGGGCATTGAAGGAGCTCGGGGTTAAGAGGGATGAGGTCGTTATAGCAACAAAGATCCCGGAAGAGATGCTCTCCTACGATGACGTGTTCAAAGCTACTAAGAGGAGCCTGGAGAGGCTCCAGACAGACTACATTGACCTGATGCAAGTCCACTGGCCGCCCTGCTGGCACAATATTCCGACGTGCGAGTACATGAGGGCACTAGAGAGGCTCCTAAACCTCGGCCTCATAAGGTCGATAGGGCTCAGCGACCACCCAATAGCTCTCGTTGAAGAAGCACGATCCTGCCTGGCCCGTGCAGATGTAGACGTGCTCCAGGTGAGGTTCAACCCCGTTGAGCTAGAGGCAGAGAAGACCTTCATACCATACGCTGAGGAGAACGATATGAGCGTGCTCGCATGGAGCCCCCTGGCGAAAGGTGCAGTACTAGGTAAATACACTATAGAGGAGGCAGAGAAGCTCCAAGACGTCAGGGCGGGAGAGCCGCTCTTCAGGCCGGAGAACTACAGGCAGATACTGGAGGTAGCAGACATCATAAAAGAGGTCGCGTCAAAGCTTGGCAAAACACCAGCACAGGTAGCCCTAAACTGGCTGATAAGCTATAGTGACGTAGTAATACCTATACCTGGGGCCAAGACCCCCCAGCAGGTGGAGGATAACGTCGGAGCGATGGGATGGAGGCTCCCCAAGGAGGACTGGCTCCGGATATATGAGGCCGCCAGGAGGGTTAAAATAACTAGGGTAACATACTAACATATACAATAATAACTAACATATTTTAATGTATTGGTTTCCTTCCAATCCACGCTTTAATACTCCGATCAGGCTCACACAACCCCAGACCTTCATAGGAGGGATATCTCTTGAGGAGAGGAGCGAGCACGGCCACAATCGCGGCCGCAATCATAATCATTATAATCATAATCGCAGGCGCCGCCTACTATATGGCTAAGAAGGGCGGAGAGAAGGGAGCCGGAGAACAGGGCCCCTACAAGATAACCATCCTAACAGGCGGAGTAGGCGGGACGTACTATCCTGTAGGGACGACCTACGCTAAACTACTAAACAAGTACAGCAACGGGAAGATTAGCGCAACCGGCTTGGAAGGTAAGGCCAGCGTCTCAAACATACAGGAGATATGTAAGGGGACTGCAAACGCTGGCCTTGCGCAGAACGATATAAGCTATTATGCATATAACGGTGTTAAGATCAGCGCCTTCGAAGGAAAACCCCAGAAGTGTATCAGGGCGGTAGCAGTCCTATACCCGGAGACCATCCAGATAGTTACGCTCAAAGACTCCGGCATAAACACGCTGCAAGACCTAGCGGGTAAGAAAGTTGTCGTGGGAGCTGAGGGCTCTGGTACGTACTGGAACGCCAGGCAGATCCTAGAGGCAGCCGGCGTCTGGGATCAGATAGTGCCCGTTTACAAGAAGTTTAGCGATGCGAAGGAGGATCTTAAGAACGGGGCCGTAGACGCGGCATTCTACACGGCCGGTATACCAACAAGTGCTATAGAACAGCTAGCATCCGAGGTACCGATTAAGATCATCCCGGTACCGACTGAGATATACCAGAAGCTCATTCAGAACTACCCATTCTACGTGCAGCAGACCATACCAGCCGGAACCTATAACGGGCTAGACCAGGACGTTCAGACTGTAGCAGTCATGAGCATGCTCCTAGTGCACAAGGACGTGCCCAAGGACATAGTTTACCTAATGACAAAGATACTCTTCGAGCACGTTGACGAGCTGAAGAGCCAGGTGGGCAAGACAAGCGTACAGTACATCAGCCTAGACCACGCCCTCGACGGCCTAAGCATACCGCTCCACGAGGGAGCATACCAGTACTACGTCGAGAAGGGCCTACAGGTACCCGATGAGTTCAAACCCACCTCTGGCTAACTTTTTCCCCTAACTTTTAAACTACTAAGAAAGTTTTTCATAATATTTTATAAAAAACCTTAAAACACTACACATAATGAAGTTGCAAAGGGTGTAGACATTGAACCGTAAAGTAGCCCTAATACTCGCACTAGCCCTACTGGGAGCCGTCACAGCAGGATATAGTCTCGCTCCCCATTTAAGACCTGAAGGGGGAGCGGTGACAGACAACGAGCGGCCGAAGCTCTTACTTGAATGTGACGGGATAAAAGTGGAGCTGTCCCTCACTGGTAACGAAAAACTGGAATATAATTGGACACATAGCGTAGAAGGTACACCCATAGTAGAAATATATAAGGTAACACCGGAAGGCTTAACCCTAATCGAGACAAGGGCCAAATCATTCGGAGCAGGACACCCCTACAATGCAGAGGAGATAGGAGGAGTCTTTAAGGGAGAGGTCAACGGGTGGCTAGTTTATACAGCCAACTACACGATAGGGCCGAGACTAGAGATTATGGGGAGCCCAGATTTCCCGGCAAATATAACCGTATGGAGCGGGGATAGGTGGGTTAGTTGCTCAGTGGTTGAACACGCCCTCATCATAGTCACACCTTAATTAGCAGATGCTGCTAACTGCTATGTATATATAGGGGGAGCATTCAACATCTCGTTCCATGTAAGGTACACGTTAACCCTCATTATCCCCCTGTGCTGGGGAACTAGGGGTTCAAATAGCAAGGGGGACGGCATGGAAGGTGGAGACCTTGAGTGAGAATAGGGAGGGCAGCAGTAAAGAACTGCTTACTCCTTTTCACATAGTGCAGATGAGGGCTAGGACTGGCTGGTTTAAGTGGACTGTCTTTATTTTCGCTATTTTTATGGCAGCAATCGAAATATTCTATGTTATGAACTTTCTGGGAAACATCTCAGATTTCATAGGTCGAACTATATCTGAGGAGCTAGGCAACAAGATGTTGCAGACTCTCACGATCTCGGATAAAAGTGTTAAAGCCCTGGTGATGGGCTCACTTGTCTTTATAGGATTCCTTATATTCCCCGTTAAGAGGCCCCCGCTAAAAGCTACCGACGAGGAGTTAAGAGAATATAAAAGAAAATATATTGATAATATTCCAGTTATAGATATTATACTTGCCGTTTTAGCACTAGTTGCATTCGGCTACAGGGCATACCTGGGACCTTATTTCGAAGCTAATGAGAGCTCTATCCCACCTGACGCTGTAGTCCCCTCCATAATAGCTACTATATTAGCTTTTGCACTGGTCTTCGAACTAACAAGAAGGGCTGTAGGCCCGTGGCTCACTGCCGTTGTTTCAGCCTTCTTACTATATTATTTCTATTTCTATCATAGTACAATGGCTATGCCGACCACCTATAATCTCCTAAGCAAGTGGGCCGGTGATATGTTCGCTGGAACCAGTGGTCTCTTCAACGTACCTTTCCAAGTGATGGCCGCTTACGTTTTCGCATTCCTCTTCTTCGGGACATTCCTTGAGAGAATTGGAATTGGCGAATATATTACGAATATGATGCTCGGCCTTTTCGGTAACAGGGCGGGCGGGCCCGCGAAAGTGGCGATAGTCTCAAGCGGGTTTATGGGGATGCTGAGTGGTAGTAGTGTGGCGAACGTGTTTACTACGGGCACCTTCACAATACCCCTTATGAAGAAAAGCGGTTTCCCAGGTGAAGTGGCCGGGGCTATTGAGGCCAGTGCGAGCACTGGAGGTCAGATAATGCCTCCTATTATGGGGGCTGCAGCCTTCATTATGGCCTCATACCTGGGGAGGCCTTATGGGGAGATTGTGATCGCAGCATTCATCCCAGCGACAATATACTTCCTCAGCCTCTACTACTTCGTTGACCTCGAGGCCAAGAGGCTGGGTCTGAAGGGTATACCGAAGGAACAGTTGCCTAATCCGAGGAGGCTTGCCAGGAAGCTCTACCTACTCAGCCCGATAGTGTTGATTACGATACTCCTGGTCGTGAGGCTCCCTCCACAGCACAGCGTCGTCGCTAGCTTAAGCCTTGCCCTAGTTTCAGCCGCTTGGGCTATGGAGGACATTAAGCTCTCCGGTAAGATTGGATATACTATAGCTCTCATACTTCTGGGCTTGATAGCGTTTGCCACTGGAATGAACTATAGAGGCGCTCTCTACTTCACGGGGGTGTTCTTCCTTATAATATCACTAGCACTAATAATAACGAAAGAATATAAAAGATTTGCCTGGGTAATCCTAGAGAGCATAGAACAAGCTGTAAGGAACAGCGTCCCCGTCTTCATGGCCGCTGCAATGGCGGGAGTAGTCCAAGGAAGCCTAACACTAACAGGCCTAAGCACTACACTAGGAGATAAACTCATTACTATAGCCCACAATAACATATACCTCCTCCTAATATTCATAGGCCTTATCAGCATACTAGTTGGAATGGGGGTACCCACAACAGCAAACTATGTCATAACGAGCCTCATAGGAGCCCTAGCAATCGCAAAAGCCGCTATGAATGTACTCGGGATAGCAAAACCTGCCGCGTTGCTCGGGGCACACATGTTTGTATTCTACTACGGCATCCTAGCAGACCTCACACCGCCTGTAGCACTTGCGGCGTTCGCAGGGGCCACCGTGGCGAGGGCCGACTTCTGGAAGACAGCTATAAACGCGACGAGGTTCGGGTTCACGAAGTACGTCCTACCCTTTGTATTCGCAGTAAACCCCGCCATGCTAGTACTCCCTGTACTGGAGGGCTATGCTACACCCTGGATGTTCGCCTGGAGCCTCATAACAATAGCGGCAGTAATCATAACTGCTAGCGCAGGTTTCGCAGGCTACTTTGGAGGTAAGATCAACAGTAGGGTATGGAGGGTAGTCCTAAGCATATTCGGTATCCTAGCAGTAACTGGAAACCCTGTCCTCGTACTGATAGCCTACGCCCTAAGCGCTATAACATATGTCCTTGCTAGGGCGGAGAGGCTCTAACAGGAAAACACGACTATCCCATCCACCTACTCAGCCCCCCACCATTCTACCAATCTCTTCTACGAGCCTGGCAACCCTCCTAGCAACTTCTCCCAGGTTCCCGGAGGGGCACAGGCTTGTATAGTAGCAGACGTGCATGGCCTCAGCCATAGTCCAGGACTCATGCGCCCATTCCCCGAGCTCTACCACGAGCCTGCCAGCGTAGTTCCACAGGTCACCGTGGGTGTGAAGCCTCCTACCCTCCTTCCACTCGGAGAACGCCCTAATGCTAAGACTGGCTGCAACCCATAGCCACTTGGCGGCCTCCCTGATGTCCTCTGATGAGATCCTCTCCTTCGCCGCCATTAGGGCGTGACGGGCGGCCTTGGCCAGCTCTCTGCTCCTCTCCTGGCTATCTAAGTCGGAGAGTGCAAGATCAACAAGGTACTCCTCCAGGACTAGGCCTAACCTCTTCACCTCGATACTGAGCCTCTCCAACACGCTCTCAGGTATGCTCACACTCGTGAGGGCCAACAGATCCCACCCAATACAGAAGCGTGGGGAGGTGGCGCTCAAAAAAGGCTCGAGCCAGGAGCGCTGCACATGCCTAATAAAAGTCCCCCCTCCCACAAAGGAGGAGCTGGGCGGGGTGAGGAGTGACACCAGTGCACTAGCCCCATTATGGGGTAGTGGTGAGGTGCTTTAGGGCCGACCGCCCGCATTCACAATCGGATCTGTTAGCCGATGACCACTGCCACATTCCGTCCTAGGGTCTCAAACTTCTCCATTAGTATTGAGGCAACGGACTCCTGTATAGCTGCAATACGGCCGATAAGCTCGACGGTGGAAAGGCCTGCGTACATGATTCTCAGCCCCCCATTGGGTAAGAGTCCAATTAACATTGTGTTTAATGGGAAGGTGTAGGCTCCAACATAGTAGGCTGCCTCCTCAATATTGGAATATGAGCCGGTATATGTGATATGAGTGAACGCCGAGTATAGTGCTGAGGCTTGGAGTAAGAGGGCGACGAGCATGCAGTTTAGGGGCTCCAAGCAGTAGTGCTTGCATGTCTTTCTGGCTTGCTTGTATGTGTTGATGTAGAGCCTGTCAACGTCGAACATTTTGAGCTTCCTCTCCATGAATTCAGCATGCTCCCTAAAAGAGAGTGATCTCGCCTGATCCTCACCCTCCTCAGGTTCTAACCTGTCCATGAGCCGGCGGTGGAGGGGCTCCATCCTTTCCGGGGTAAGGTAACGTATACTGTGTTGAAGTGCAAGCTCAAAAATCGCCTTGGCATAGTCCCCAACATC
The DNA here is from genome assembly GCA_015521115.1 of Desulfurococcales archaeon. Taxonomy (GTDB): domain Archaea; phylum Thermoproteota; class Thermoprotei_A; order Sulfolobales; family Acidilobaceae; genus S143-63. The sequence goes on along the minus strand of WAOT01000017.1, from coordinate 24,078 downwards.
ATTATATCCTATCACACCCATCCCAGCGAGCCACTTCCTGGCCCAATGAAAGGATGAAGCCCACAACACTATTACAGGGTATCCGGCCACGCCCGCCTCATATATCCTACCTCCCCGATCCTCCCCGTATACCATCTTATGGTGGAGATAGAGCCTCGGCACCACGTAGCCGTCCCTTTTAGAGTAGTCCGTCATCCGACGCTGTACGCCCTCATGGTCGCCGATTAATGAGGCCCCGATTAGGTCAAGGCCTATAACCTCAGCTAACTCACCCAAACTCTTCAACGTCTTGACCGCCCGCTTGACATCACCAGGACATCCTCGGGAGAGTATATCCTCGGGCTCCGCGTTGAAGGGTTTAAGAGACTCGAGTATGTCCCTTGAAGATGGTATGTCAGGCAACCCTGTAGAACACCACAAATAATGTTTGACAAGAAATACTATATAAAAATAATGGTTCATTACAAGGATATGAAGCAATGTATACTAGTGTATTCTAGAGTAGCGAGCAGGAGGGTCGGACCGGGCGTCCTCCTCACCGCGCTAGAGCCTCGGCCAATCTAGCCATCCTCATTCCCATGGGAGGGGCCTCACGGAGGACCACCCAGTCATCCCACCGGCTCCGACACGGTGGCTCTTGTAGCAGTCCCGGGGTATCCTGTCACCGGCCCCAGGTATTGGTGGACATGCCTAAGGAGATATACCTGGCGCTCCCGGGACGGGTGTCATTCAACTTATATATGCGGTGATAACCCGCACACATAGTTGAGGAACGCTCAGAGAACGACCTCGGCCAGGAGTAGAGGGAGGATGTCGGGCGGGCGTGGCTTTAGGGGTGTCCCTGCTATACTTGTTGAGGCAGGTATTGAGGCGGCTAAGAGGGTTGTCATCGGCTGTCTGGAGCTGGGCTTGGACTGTAGGGACGTCCCTGCCGTCACGTCCAGGCTCCTATATGACATCGGATGTTATCAGTATAGGGTTAGGAGGTTCTGGTCTTTAGCTAGGAAGCTTACTCCTGTTGAGGCGACCCTTTATAGGTGGGGCAGTCTTAGGTTTGTCCTACGTGTAGTGCACGTTATTGGCCCGCTCCACGAGGTCGTCTACAATGGGGTTCATCTTCCCGTTGATGAAGACGAATTAGGTAAGGTGGAGAGGGAGGGCTTCGAGATCGAGTTCGCCCCTAAAAGCCACCAGCTGTTTGTCCACCTTGAGGGGGTTCATGGGGAGAGGGTCATCTTGAACCTAAACGTTGTTAGGCTACTTGTCCTAGCCGCCCTCTCAAGCTCAAGAGGGGTAGTTAGGGAGTTTCTGGATTGTATAAAGGAGGCCGCTTGGGGGAGAGTGGAGTGCCTTCTACCGCAAGCCCTGAGACTGGTGAGCAGGTGGAGGGGTGTGCTCTCATTCATCCTCCCCCACACCCCGAGGGGGGAGGAGGATCTGGAGCGGGTGAGCCCCCTCCTAAGACACCTGAGGATTAGGAGGAGACCCTAGTACTCTATTATGATAGGCGGGGATCAAAACGATTATAAAAACCTAGAGGCCACGTTTATATTGTGGTGGTAGAGATGATCCTGTTCGACTGGGGGACTTATAACGCTCTAACTAAGCTCCCACTCGCCGCAACATTGGGCATGAAGCTCACCGAGATCCCGCCATACGACTTCTCACGGAGGGCCCGTGGCGAGGACTATTTCAGGAGGTATGCTGAGTTTGCGAGGGAGGCCTTCACAACAATCGTCGCACACGCCCCATACTACAATGTTGTTAGCACAGACCGGGAAGTAATGGAGAGGAGCTGGAGGGCGCTGGTTGCAGCTGCGAGGAAGGCGAAGATCGCTGGCGCAGAGATATTCAACCTCCACCTGGGCTGGAGGGCCTATATGGATGAGAGGGATCTGGAGCTAGCCGGAGAGCTTCTCAAGAAGCTTGTCAAGGAGATGGGCCCAGACGGTTATGTTAGCGTTGAGATCCCGTATACGAGGCGCATGCTGGGGGTATGGGATGAGGTAAAGGCCCTAAGGGAGATGGTCGGGAACAGGCTGATAGTGTCACTCCAGCTAGAAAACGTGTGGATGCTCGAGACAGGGGCCTCGGAGACGGGGGACTTTGAGGGTGCTAACAGGGTGGCCGATAAGACCTTCTGGCTAAACATACTTGAGAAAGCATTAGGGCTGACAGAAGAGTACGTGAGCCTACGCTTCTCCCAGGTGATAGGCTTCGCGATCGGCTCAAGGATCCTCAAGAAGAGGGTTCCACTAGGCCGCGGATACCCAGACCTAGACCCTCTAGCCTCCGCTCTAGCAGAGTTCATGGTTAGGAGGGTGAGGGGTAAGGGGCTGAAGATGAGGATGCACATAATATATACTGGCAGGCCCCAGACGAAGTACAAGGACACCATAACCCTGTTCGCCTCCATAATGAGGGAGGCGGTAGACCACCTAAGCTAGCCATGCGGGGAAACAAGCCGGCATGCCCCTAAGAAGGCCCCGGATAAAGCCGAGGACATACCAGGTAGAGGCCCTCGAGTGGGCCCTCAAGCAGGAGCAGTCAGTACTGTGCATGCCGACCGGGACGGGTAAAACCATAGTCGCCGGCCTCTGGATCCGGAGACTATTAGAGGCTAGAAAGGCTAGGAAAGCCCTAGTACTAGAGCCTACACGTTTCCTAGTCGAGCAGACGAGCAAAGTCCTCCGGGAGCTCCTCGGCCTAGACGCACGCCCACTCCACGGAAGCCTCCCCAGGCCCGAGAGGGAGAGGGCTTGGGGCGGAGAGGTTGTAGTCGCGACACCTGAGATCATAGTGTCTGAGTGGGAGAGGTTCAAGGAGGAGGGGTTTGACGCTCTAGTAGTTGATGAGTGCCACCACACCACAGGCCAAGACCCCTACAAGCAGGTTGTCCAGAGGCACTTCTTCCCCTACAGGCTGGGCCTAACAGCCCATGTACCCCCAGGGAGGAAGAAGGAGATCGAGGAGTACATCGGCAGGATAAGGTGCTGGAGCTGGGAGCACCCAGAGATTGCACGCTACGTCCCACCCTATGCAGCAGAGATCTACGAGGCAGAGCTCAACCCAGTAGAATACAAGCTCTACACCGAGATAGAGTCCAGGTGGGAGTCAACCCGTGGAAGAAATAGGGCACTCCTAGGGCTGGCGCTGAGGTGGCTAGTGAGAGACGGTGCCGAGTCCCTCAGAGAGAGCTATGAGAGGAGTAGAAGGATCAGGGCCCTGCTGAGCGGGCTTGAGGAGCTAATATTCCACCCGGACGTCAGGCCCGCCCATAAGCTGGGGGCCCTCAACAGGGTTCTACTCGACCATGAAGGGTATGAGAAGGCCATAGTCTTCATAGACAGAGTCGTCATTGCAAGGCTCGTCTCAAAAGCCCTGGAAGGCTGGGGTCACAGGACAGCCCTCATCCTAGGCAGGAGGCAGGTCGAGCCAAGGGCCGCGCTCGAGAGAGCTAGGCGTAGGGGCGTAGACGTCATAATATCAACCAGCGCTGGTGAGGAGGGTATTGACCTCCCAGAGGCGGATCTCCTCATAGTCTGGAGCCACACCTCAAGCCCACTCCGCTTCATACAACGCCTCGGACGCCTCCTAAGGCCAAGCCCGAGGAGGCCGCAGAAGGCTGTAGTCTTCATAGTCACACCCGACACCGTCGACGTAGACTCGCTCATAGACGGTCTCTCCCAGGCAGCTAAGGCCGGTGTCCACGTCCCTGTCGAGACCGACACGGTCAGAGCACTAATAGAGAAGAGCAGGCACAGGCGGTTGCTAGAGCCACTATACACCCGCCCCATGCCCTCCGACATGCTAGCCCAACTATTAGGGGCTCCGAGGGAGAGGGTAGAGGCAGGTCTCAGATGGTTGCAAGAGCACGGGTATGTGGCTTATATTTACACTCCACTAGGGAAAACGTACTTCCCGGCTGACAGGCCAGACCTCGCCATGAGATACCACGGGGACAGCCTAACGCCTGACCCCCTAGCCACCGCAACAGTCAGAGTCCAATGCGATGACGGCGAGTGGAAGGGCATGAGGCAGTCCCCCTATACTAGGGCGGTTACGATATTGAGGAGGCTGCTCGAGAGGTGTAGAAGGTTTAAGACGGTTAAGGCCAGCGTGTTCTTTGTTGATAGGGGCCTTGTAAGGATGAAGACCCGCACATACAGTTTCCCCGTAGAGAACTATGACCTCCTAGAGGTCGTGGCTAGAAACGTGTACACACGCGTATAACCCGCCAGTTAGCCCGCTTGCCAGATGGGCAATATACTTAGACCCGTAACTCTTCCCTCTCACGATATCATGGTCGGGATCCTTGACGAGCGCTATGAAGAAGGTCGAGATATTCGCTGAGAAAAAGAAATGCGAGGAGATCTACAAGATCCTAGAGGAGAAGAAGATCTACTGGTACTCTGACAAGGTGCTCCTTAGAGGGGATAAGGAGGTATGCCATGTCCTTTTCTACGCGCCAAGACAGATCCTCCCGGACGTGATAGCAGAGCTCCAGTCAGCCCTAGACTTGAGGAAGAAGGAGAACGCCATCATAATATTAGACGTGGAACACGGGTCAGGCCGCCCATACAAGCTGACCTCCCGCAGGTTCCTGGAGGAGGCTAAACGGCTCCTCCAGAGGCCCCCTGAAGCCCTGATGGAGGAGGCTGAGGAGCGGAGCATCCTCACACCAACCGCTGCGATACTCGTGCTAATAGCGGGTGTTGTAGCACTAGCCGGGCTCGCCGCGAACAACCCCTACACCATTATAGGTGCGATGCTGATAAGCCCAATACTCGGCCCAATATACTCGTTTAGCGTCAGCGTCACCCTGGGGCGTCCGAAGACTGCCTTGAGGAGCCTTAAGACGCTGCTAGCCCTCATAGGTCTCGCCGTCCTCTCTGGGTTCATGTCGAGTGCTGTGGTGAGCGCCGCAGGCTACACGCTACCAGCGACGAGCGAGATCCTCTCGAGAGCTAGGCCGGGGGCTGTTGACATAGTCCTAGCCCTCCTCCTAGGCTCCGCCAGCGTGGTAGCAGTGACCTCCGAGACTGTCGAGGCCCTCACAGGGGTGGCTATAGCGGCAGCAATAATACCCCCAGCCTCGGCCTTGGGATGGAGCCTCGCCCTATCCCGCGGTCTAGCCCTGGGGCTACTCGGGACGCTCACCGCAAACCTCGTAGGCCTGCTGGTAGGTGGTACAATGATGCTCATCCTCCTACTCGCCCCAGGGAAGGTGGGGCTGGGGAGGGTTACCCGCTTATTAGGTGGTGCTCCCACCCGTCATTAAATTATACGGGTGCCAGTTCTTGACTGTGCGCGGAGTCAGGGTCACGGGGTACGTTAGTAGAGACCCATTCAAGCTCACCACGAGGAGGGGCTACAAGTGGTTCGGCGTCCTCCCAGTCAAGTATGATGGGGGAGAAGAGGTACTGTTGTGGATGACCGGAACCATATCCCAGTGGTTTAGTGCACGTGAGAGGGTGGTACTAGAGCTCCTAGACGAGCCCAAACAGGTCGGCGGAGTCAAAGTCCTCGGCCCCCAGGACTACAGGCTGTACAGGGTGTGGGAGGGGGAGGAGATCCTCGTATGGCCCCCCTGGCGGAGGGAGTATAGGCTTGAGAGGAGGGATAGCCTGAACGTTAGAAAAGTCTACGAATACCGTGTAGTCGCTAGGGAAGCAGTAACAGAGCAGGACTATGTTGACATCGTAGGCCTCGAACAGCACCACTACGCGAGCAAGGAGGAGATAGTAGCGGTATGGAGATGCCCAATTTGCGGCCGATACGCTGAAGGGAACGTGCAGCCGGTCTGCCCGGAACACGGGGTGCCCATGAAGCTCCAGGAGATAAGGGGGAGCCTACCTAGCAGCAGGTTCCTAGTCCTAGAGCTAGTCTCCCGTAAGGAGTACGAGCCCAGGATAGTTGCTTATGTGAGGGTAGACACACCCATACCACTAATGAACCGGAGGCTCCCCGACGGGGGCTATGAGAGGCTGATAAGGGAGAAAGTGTTCCCTCCAGACTGGTTCCACCCAACCTTCTGGCCCATAACGGAGAGGAAGAGGATCCTCGCAAAGTATAGGGAGCTGAAGAGGCTCTACGGGCCGGTCATCGCTAGGGCGATGATAGGTGAACGGATAAGCCAGATAGCGCTCCGCAGGGCTAACACCGCAGCTGCTAGAATAGCGAGGGTAGTAGTACACCCTGACTACCGCGGCGACGGACTGGGAGTGTTAGCGGTGAAGGCGGCACTGGAGTGGATAAGGGAGAGAAGAGTCCCCGAGATGAAGAGGAAGAAGCATGTTGTCGAGACAATAGCAATGATGGCCCGCTACAACCCGTTCTTCGAGAAGGCAGGCTTCTACTACATGTGGGACACTAAGAGTGGCAGGCCCGTACTCATGTACCCCCTGACAGGGGAGGCTAAGGAGAGGATCGAGAAGTTCCTCAGAGAAGACCCCATCGCACGCCAGCACGGTGGAAAGCTGTATAGGAGCAGGTATGGCCGTGTGGATCCTCTACCCTCACCGATAAGGCTATGGGGCATAACGAAGCTCTATAGGAGCGTCCTCGACGTTGAGAGGCTCCCACCAGGCCTCCGCGAGGTTCTCCTCGCATTCGGCGTGGAGAAGAGGGTTGTCGAGAAGTATGTCCTCAGGAACGCCGACCTCACGATCAACCCAGGGGAGATCGTCGTAGTCGTGGGAGCCAGCGGCGCCGGGAAGACAACGCTCCTCCGCATGATCATTGGAAGCCTAAGACCAGAGCTAGCAGAGGAGAACGAGGCGTACAGGCCTAACGAGGGCCGTACTGAGGCCCCGAGCGGTGCGAGGATCTCGGTACTCCTACCGGGGGAGTGGGAGCCAAAGTTCGGCGGAGAAACCCTCCTAGAACATGTAACTGAGAAGACAGGAGACCCCGCGGCCGCTGTGGAAATACTAAACATGGTCGGCCTGAGCGACGCGGTGTTCTACAGGGCCAGGTTTAACGAGCTCAGCACCGGGCAGAAGGAGAGGGCTAAGCTCGCAAGCCTCTTCGCTGAGAAGCCGAGTATAATGGTGATCGACGAGTTCACCGCCCACCTCGACACGCTAACAGCTGTGAGGGTCGCCAGGAAGGTAGGCTCGCTCGCTAGGAGGGCAGGTATAACACTGATCGTAGCGACCAACAGGCCGGAGGTCATTGATGCCTTGAAGCCGGACAAGATAGTATTCGTAGGCTACGGGACGATCTCAGTAGAAAAAACGGCTACCGGATAGAGAGCGAGTGAGGCATGGTATAAGCCCTGAGGAGCACAGGCCTACTAACATGCAGCCGGGCAGTCCCGTGCTCCCTATGCTCGAAGACTAGGTCGGAGCCCCCCTCGACCCCTAACAGGTAACCGCTGAGGCCGCCCGCATGGGAGAGGAGGAGCCTCTCAACCACGTCACCAACACCACCCGGAGGGTTATCATGAAGCATTCCTGAAACTTTACTGAGATGCCGTGCAGCGGATCCCAGAACGTACAGCATCTCAATAAGTGGGGCGCGGAGCAAGGCGATCCCCTCACCTATAACCCTGTGATCCATCACCCTAACAGTAGCCGGCCCAGGGGTCTCCTCCCTCCCGAGGTACTTTTCCGGCTCTACACCCTCGTCGAGCAGCTTTATAGCATAGGCCCTGGCCAGTAGGTGTGCTGAATACGGCAGGCTATCGAACCTGACAACATGGAACCTCTCACCAGCAGGGAGTATGAGCTGCAGCTGCGAGCCCTCTCCTATGGTGGAGGCTAGTATCCAAGAGACCCCTCCAGCTACGCCAGGGAGGCATTCCTCGAGCGATGGGAGGTTTTGGAGATGGAACCCGCTACATGAGACCGGGTTGCATTCCGGCTCTCCAAAGCGGCCGGCCTCTAACAGTATTATGAACGTTAGCACGTGATCCGATAGGGGGTCGGGGACTGCCCTAGTTACGGATACCCTCACAGCATCCTGCAACGGCTTGGGGAATACCCTCTCGAGCACCCTCCGCGCCTCAAAATATATGAGTGACTGGACGACCCCTACATCCTCGTCGCCCCTAAGACCGTCGAGGAGATCGCTCCTCGAAAGCCCCCTATGGAGACCGGACAGGGCCTTGAAAGACTCTAATGCCGCCCTATATGCGGCTTTAAGTGAGGCCAGAGCGTTGACCAAGTCCTCATTATCGCTGAAGACGCCTAGAACCTCGAGTACTAGATCCCCCTGAACCCTCACCCTCAGGCCCGGCTTGAGATCCTCGACCTCCCAGCGGTGGTGTGTGAAGCCGAGGAGAGCCCTAACTACCCCCTCGCTAACCCCTCCATCACGGAGGCTCTCCGGGTTGAGTGAGAGTAGTGGGGCCAGGCTCTCCGGGGGGACATGGGCGAATAGTTTGCGCGTGTCCCTATCGTAGCCGACTACAGCAAGAGGTGGCCTACTACAAACACTAGAACCCCTAATAGCCTCTCTCAACACATGGAACAGCCCCGGCTCAGGGTATAGGGGACACTCTTCCCTGAAGCCTTCTATTATATCCTCGACCCATCCCCGAACGTCTTCAGTACAGTTTTCAAGCAACCTCTCATTCACGAATAGAATGTACTCTCCAACCCTAACCCTCCTTACCTGATCCCTCTCAGACGAGCTTCCAAGGAACTTAATGAACCTGCTGTAGTGCCCCTCTAGGAAGTAGTTCCTAATGGACTCAAACCCTCCTCCCCCAACCTTTTGTAGTATCGGGTAGACAGAGTCCGGTTCGCGATCTCCCATTATCTGCCACCTGACAATACCGGTATTAATAGTTCAAAATTACATAAAAGAAAAAATTGGGTGGATGCTGGGCGAAGGAGTGCCCAAGGGCTAATCCCCTTGGGCAGCTCTCTCGTATCTAATCTTTAACTCAGCCTTTACGGGGTTTTCCCTGCGTAGAACTGGGTTCTTCTCCCTCAGCCATCCGTACTGGCCCTTTACATACACCCCATTATGCACCTCTCTGGGGGGACTAGTGATCCCCCCGGGCACCCCCCGATTGCAGGGTCTATTGGAGTGTTTGTACTACTATATATACGTTCCGGGCCTCTTAGTTGAGACTATTCCCCGTCTTCCCTGAACCACTCAAGCAGCGTCCTCTGCTTCTTCTCAATCCTCCTCTCCTTCTGTCCCATACGATTCACACCTGGGGGTTGTTTGAACGCTATTCGTGTAGGTTTTGAGAGGCCTAGGACTCTCTCGACGAACTGATCCCTCACCGGCTCGTAGACGTGTTGATAGAACTTCTGTGGGTCTCGTAGTATACTCCTTGGGAAGCGTGACACGTACTCTAATGCGGCCCTCCAGGCTAGGTCATAGGGTATCCCGGCCTCTTCGAACCTTCTAGCGACGTTCCGGTCATAGTCTTCCGGCCTCTGCTCTACACCTCCCATCACGAACCAACCGTCCCTGCTCATTGGAGCCTCCTCATTCATCCCGGGCACCCGTTTCAGCTCTACACTGCTTGACTCAACCCTCCTCCCTCCCCATTTTGGAGGCGGCCTTCGGAGTCTTGCTGCCGCGCTCCTCGCCGGGCCGTAGTATTTCGCCCAGGCATAGAATATTGCCCTATTTAGTCCGAAGCTCTTCGCCTTTTCCAAGTCACCGTTGAGGATGTAGTACCTGGCCGCTTGGAGGAGGGCCATTACGGGGAACCTCCCGATCCTGGGAGAAGCCCTCCTCATCCTCTCAATTCTCCTAGCCGTCATGCCAGCTGATATGACAGTCCTCTCGGGCGAGGGGCCCAGCTTATTAAGGGCATCCACCAGGATCTCCTGCGCCTCCCCCCTGCTGTACCGATCCCAGACCCCTGGAGTATAGCGGGGGTTCTCCGGGTCAGCCCACTTCGGCGTGAACCCCCTGAGATCCTCAACGTCTAGGGGGATAGCCGCCATGTCTAAGATCCTATGCAGGCTAAGTGGGGCTGTGAAGAGGCGCTTCCTACCGATGACGTTCTCAACCTTGACCAGGCCCTGGCTGGCCTCCGCTATGGCCCTCAGCCGGTCGAGGTTCTCTCTCAAGGCATACTCCATCAACACGTACATGGCCTGAACCGGGTCAAGGCCCGCCTTGAACGGATCTATTGAGGCCCTGTGGAGCCTTACATGCACCCCGGCTCCACTCCATAGGATGTAGAGGCCCTCCCTTACCCCGTGGAGCTTGAACCACTCGACCAACACCTTAGCGGCCCGGATAGCGTACTCCCATGCAGCCCCCACCTGGTCTTCCCGGACTATATCGATATCAATGAACCCATCAGCCCCCACCACGTTCTCGAGGTACCCCCACTCAATGTCAGCCCTATCCTCCAACCTCTTGAAAACCTCAATTGTCCCGTAGAAGCTCCTAGCCCCACCCTTCGATACCGCCTCCCACACCTCACCGGGTGAGGAGATCTTAAGCGGCCTATCCCCCTCAACCCACCTGACCCAGAGGTCTCCCCTGGTGTATGCAGCCCACCTACCACGTAGAAAGCCTGCGATCTCCTCTCTAACCCACTCCCTACTATAGTAAGCCTCCGGTCTCACTCTGTTAGTCATCCTAAACCCGCACCCTCAGAATGCTGTGTTATACTCATAATCGTATTATTTTTGGTACACCACCCTATCACCGCTCCAGGGCGTTGAGGCATGGGGATAACAGGTAGAAAGGCCATACTCTTCGTAATAGTGTCACTAATAGTGGTAGCGGTAATATTATCAATAGTATACACTCAACTATATGGTAGTAGCGCCACGAGGCTGAGGGCAGCAACCACGACCAGCCTTTACGCTACAGGCCTACTCGACTACCTATCCCACCACTATGAGGCCTCTCATCCAAACGTGGTTATCGACTACATAGCGGTAGGGAGCGGCGAAGCGTTAGAGAGAGCTGCAAGGGGGGACGCCTGCATAGTCCTAGTGCACGCACCCAGCCTTGAGAAGAGGTATTTAGAGGAGGGCTACATATCCAATCACGTAATATTCGCCTACAACTACTTCGTCATACTGGGCCCGAAAGACGACCCAGCGGGTGTTAGGGACGCCTCAAACGCTGTGGAAGCGTTCAGAAAAATATATATCGCGGGGGAGGAGGGGCGGGCGCTTTTCGTCAGCAGGGGAGATAGGAGTGGAACCAACGTGAGGGAGCTCATGATCTGGAACATGACAGGCCTAGACCCACACGGTAAGGACTGGTATCTCGAGACGGGCCAGGGCATGGGGGAGACGCTGGTGATAGCGGATGAGAAGGGGGCGTACACGCTGAGCGATATCGGTACATACCTCAAATACGAGCTCGAGGGGAGGCTCCACACGCTTACAGTCCTATACACGAACAGTACTGAGCTAATAAACATCTATAGTGCATACACCTCAACTAGGTGCTCCAGTGAAGAGATGGGGGATGGCTTGCAGTTCATAGAATGGCTAGCCGGTAGCGAGGCCCAGAGCCTAATAGCGGAGTATGGAAGGGGGGAGTACCCCCACCCCCTCTTCTACCCAGCGGCGGGAAAAATAGAGTACCTCCAAGAGGCATGGAGAATACTGGCGAACGGGTAGTGGCGCCATGGACTCGCTTCCAAGCATAGTTGCCAGGAGTATAATAATTAGTGGGAGCGCAACACTGATAGCAACAGCCTGGAGCATACCCCTAGCATATCACGCCTCAACCCACAGGAGGCTGACACCACTAGTCTACGCCTTTGAGGCGCTAGTCGGAATCCCAACCGTCCTAGTAGGCCTCCTACTATACGCCCTACTGAGCAGGCAGGGGCCACTAGGATGGCTCGGCCTCCTCTACACTCCACAGGCAATAGTAATTGGGGAAGCACTCCTAATCACACCCCTACTAGTAGCCGTCTCCTACAGGGTTCTCTCCGAGAAGTCGAGGGAGCTGTGGGAGCTCGCCGCAACCCTCGGAGCAACAAGTAGTCAAGCGGCGAGACTTGTGCTGAGTGAGAGCCTACCAGGGCTAACATCATCTGTTATCATGGGGTTCAGCCGTGCAATAGGGGAACTCGGTGTGGCACTAATTGTGGGAGGAAACATAGCAGGACTGACTAGAACTATGACGACTAGTATAGCCCTCTACACAAGCATGGGCGAGTATGATAAGGCGATAACCTTGGGCCTAATACTGCTAGCCATAACGGTAACATTCTCAATACTAGCTAGGGCGGTGAGGAGGGAGTGGGAGTAGAGATTAAGCTAGAAAACGTCCACTACAGGTACCCCGGGCAGGACAGAGAAGCCCTCCAGGGTGTAACCGTCACATTCAAACCGGGTAGAATAACAGGAGTGATGGGGCCTAACGCTGCGGGGAAGACGACACTACTAAAGATGGCGGCTGCACTCCTCAAGCCCGTGAAGGGTAGAGTCAAGATTATGGGGGTAGACCCCTGGAGGGACGGCTCAGTAGTGCATGTGAGGAGGAGGGTTGTATACGTCCATGAGAAGCCGCCAATGCTACGCGGAACGGTTTTAGATAACATAACCCTCCCCCTCCGCCTCAGGGGTATGCCTAAGAAAGAGGCTGTTCGTCTAGCTGTCGAGACTGCTAGATCCCTTGGCATCGATAATATACTAAAGGAGAGAGCTAAGGCTCTCAGCACTGGGCAGAGGCACCTTGTGGCGATCGCCCGCGCACTAGTTCTCATGCCTGAGGCACTCCTCCTTGACGAGCCACTTGCCAATGTAGACCATATTAGAAGACCAATAATTATAAAAACGGTTAAGGAGCTTGTGAGGAATGGTGTCACAATAGCGATAGCGTCACACGACACACTTACACTCACACAGCTAGCCTCACATGCCATTTACCTTGAGGAGGGCCGCATAATTATGGAAGGATCAGTAGAGGATATCGCGAGGGGGCTCACCCTACAGGAAGGCTTACCCGACCATTGAAGCACAGCTTAGGATTAGAGATCACCCTGTGATTAGACTTTGGGAAGGGTTCCTACACCTCTAGTCAAACATGCCCGGAGAGGGGCTGCCTCAACATCTACACTTTGCCATGTGACAAACCTGTAGGGATCTACAAGAGCATGTATCTATTTCAATCCGCCCTATAATCATGTGGGTGAAGGGATATGGTGGACGAGAGGCTCCCGCCCATGGACGGGAAGGAGGGGAAGGGCGGGCTAGGCCACATGCTTGCCGGTGTACGCCTACTCTTCGGCAACCCAGTCGTTCGAGCACTCCTCCGTGGCGCGGCACGGGAGGTCGAGTGCGATTATGGTGGTAGGAGTGTAAGGGCCGCGGTAGTTTACCACGCCCTTAGCCAGCTAGCAGGGGAGAGCGTGTCATGCCCTCTGGGGGCTAGGTTTGCCTCCCTCCTCATGAGGGCTACAGTCAGGGCGGGAGTTAAGATACTCAGGGGGGACTGGGAGAAGGCTAGGCAGGCCCTGAGGGATCCCGCTGTTAGGAGGGGTATAGCCCTAGTCTTTAGAGGCCTAGCAATGTACGGGGTCACAGTCCCCCAAAGGCTACCAGCCCCCTTCCTGATAGTGTGGAACTTCACCAACATGTGCAACCTAAGGTGCATCCACTGCTACCAGAGGGCTGATAAGCCTACTCCCGACGAGCTCACTCTCGAGGAGAAGCTAAACGTCGTGGATCAGCTGGACAGGGCGGGTGTCGCTGCCGTAGCGCTAAGTGGTGGTGAGCCGACAATACACCCGCACTTCCTCAGGATAGTGAGGGAGCTGGCAGATAGGGGCATCTACGTCGCTGTTGCTACCAACGGGTGGAGGTTTGCTAACATGGACTACCTTAAGAAGGCGGTCGAGGCGGGGCTCCGCTATGTTGAGGTGAGCGTTGACAGTGCGAAACCGGAGGTTCATGACAGGTTCCGTGGGGTGAAGGGGAGCTGGGAGAGGGCTGTTAAGGCGTTGGAGAACGCTGTTAAGCTTGGTGTGAGCAATGGGCTTGCTGTTACCATTACGAAGGTGAACAAGGACGAGATCCTAGACATACTAGACCTTGCAGAGAGTATCGGAGTGCAGAGGGTGATAGTCTTCAACTTCGTACCCGTAGGTAGGGGTGAGGAGAACGCCTGGATAGACCTATCCCCCGAGGAGAGGGAGGAGATCCTCAGGCTCCTATACAGGGAGCATAAGAAGAGGAAGATCGAGATAGCCAGCACTGCGCCACAGTATGGTAGAGTGGCCCTACAGCTAAGCGGTAACGAGGAGGTGGCACCAACACACTTCTACATGGGCAACGACAAGATCGTCAAAGCGCTCGCAGAGTTCATCGGAGGCTGCGGTGCCGGCAGGATCTATGCCGCTATACAGCCGAACGGCGATGTGACGCCATGCGTGTTCTTCCCGGTAAAGGTCGGCAACCTGAGGGAGAAGACCTTCTGGGACATCTGGGAGAACAGCCCGCTCCTACAGCAGCTCCGCGACAGGGAGAAGCTGAAGGGCTTCTGCGGTAAGTGTCCCTACAAGTACATATGCGGGGGCTGCAGGGCAAGGGCCTACTCATACACAGGAGACCCGCTAGGCCCCGACCCCGGCTGTATACTCAACAAGAAGGTCTGGGAGGAGATCACCGGTAAACATAAGATTAGGGTTGTTAAGAAGTGGACGCCCAAGACCGCGTAAAAAACCTATTAGTTAATGGGTGTCTAGTGGTAGGGGTTAATGAAGAGTAGGTAGCCGTACTTGGCGTATACCCTCTCTTTCTCCCTCTTACTCCTCTCAGCCTCTACTGGGTCTGCCGGCAGGTCTATATTCATGGCCGGCCTAACAGCCGACCTCTGCATCCTACCCAGCACTCTCCTTATGTTTGCATATATCCCGTTCATTTCTCTTATCACCCCACCCCTACTAGGCCATCCGAAGGTTTTAAACACGTCTTATACGTTGCGGGAGGGTTGTCGGTGGGGGGTCTTAGGGTGGCCCTGTATGGGCAAGCTGGTGGGACGGTGGGATGGGAGGGACACTCTACACTTTAGCCTCCCACCCCACACTCACTATCTAGAGACTTTGTAGAGGAGGATGGCACCGGATTGGCAGGGGAGAACGGGGAGACGGGGAAGAGTAATGGGGAGTCGAGGCTTGAGGAGGCCTACAAGCTCGTGAGGGAGTCTTGTAGGAAGCTATATAAGCGTATGAGTAGGGGCATGTTCAAACTTGTAGTAGAAACGCTCCAAGACGCTGTCTTCTCCTTTGTAGAGTACAGGTCGGCCTTCGCCAGGTTCCTGAGGGAGGCTGGGGAGATGAGGGAGCTGGAGAAGACGATAGATGAGTTCCCAGAGGATCTCTTCGCCTACCTCGCAGCCCTCTACGGTGTCAGCACAGGACTCGACCTAGCGGTACTCCTCCTAGCACCCCCTGCCGCCCTCTACAGGGGGCTCTTGGAGTGCGGGGAGGACGATCCCAGCGTGGAGCATGCGAAGTTCAGGGTTATCCTAGGGAGTACTAACAGCATCGTTCACGCCGGCCTACTCGGCATGGCCGAGGGGGTTGTGGGGCTCGAGAAGATCGCCTGGAAGCCTCCCAGGGATGCGAAACTAATACTCTAAAAGGCCCCAATGTATCTCAATAGAACCAAGGCCCATACTATCATGAGCAAGCTGAACAGGGAGAGCAGCCCCCTATGACTGCAAATCCTACCACTATGCCTCCAACCGGACATCTTACCACTAATACCTATTAGGAGAGCGGTACCCATCCCCGCAAGGTATTCCTCGAGATCCCCTACTATGTCCCACGTCCAGTCCTGCACTGACTCCCCGGGTATAAGCATTGTTTTCACAATAGTTGTTATAAACTGATATATGGTATAGTAAGTGAAAAACCTCCTCCCGCACCCAATAGTGCAAAAGAGGAGGGCGGCTAGGAAGTGTATGAGGCTCGCCACGTTCTCAAACGTCGGGATCACGGGTGTGTTAGCTCCTAATAACCCAGGCCATACACCCAAGAATACTCACCCTAGCTCTAATCAGCTCAGCTGGACTATTAGGTAAAAAAGGGTTCTCCCTCGAAACAGTTTTAATCCACTTAGGCTGATAGGAAAAATGGTGGTGTGGATTGGCGGGGAGGACTCCTGCTCTAGCGGCTATCACAATTATAGTTATTATTGTATTAGCAGGTGCATACTATCTTGCGGGCAGGGGAGGCCAGCCGGGTGCTCAGCAGGGTGGCGGTGCACCCGTAGGAAACCAGACTACGACGACAACAACAACGACGCAGACCACTACAACACCCCAATCGACAACCACGTCCCTAACAGCATGGAAGCCGGACGGGGTAGTTGAGAGGGGGGAGTACGAGTATAATGCGAGTTTCATGGACGGCGACCTAATAGTGTACTGGAGGGTGGAGAACGGCACGCTATACATGGCCCTCGTAGGGAAAACAACGGGCTGGGTTGCCATCGGTTTCGAGCCTACCACCGTGATGAAGGACGCGGACATGATCTTCGGCTGGGTCTACGACAGTAACGGGACAGTAGTAGTACTAGACCTTAACAGTACCGGAACTACAGGGCCCCACCCGCCAGACACTAAGCTGGGAGGGACAAACGATATTCTAGCCTATGGCGGTAAGCAGGCCAACGGTGTGACGGTCATAGAGTTCAGCAGGCCCCTCAACACCGGAGACGTCTATGACAGGAACCTTGAGGGTAGGGGTAGTGTTAGCGTCATTGTGGCGTTGGGCCCGAGCGACTCTTTGACCGCTAAACACTACGATACTGATCGGGGCGTGCTTCAACCCTTAGGATAGGATAGTTTAGAGTGGGAGCTCCCCTCCCAGGGATATTATGTCCTCCAGGACTTTTTCCTGTGGTCTAGGTACTGGTCTCCTCCTCATCACACTCTCTAGGAGAAGGGAGGCTGCATGGTGCAATCTCTCCTCCCCTAGTTTGGCGGCCATGCTCTCCAGGACTATTATTGTGGCTGAGTGGCCGAGATCCTCGAGGGCGTATTTAGCGTTGTACTCTGCCTCTTGTGGGCTCATGCTTGCAAGGTCTTTGAGGGTCTCGGTCAGGTGGTTAAACGCTGTGTTGGCGAGCTTCTTGTCAAGGGCGTCTCTTGTTAGGGCCTCCATGTCCTGTAGGAGGGGCTCGTGCGCCCTCTTCTTAGCTATAGCCTCGAGCATGTCGAGTGCCTGTATGTTGCTAGTCCCCTCCCATATCGGTGTTATGAGGGCCTCCCTATGCCACCTCTCTATCATGTACTCGCTAAGGAAGCCTATCCCCCCGAAGAGCTCCATTGCAAGCATTGTCACCCTCGCAGCGTTGTAGGCTGTTATGTTCTTTGCTATGTGGGTCATGAGCCTGGCGTAGTGGTATAGGGGCGTGTAGGGCGGCGTGTCGCTGCTAGACTTCTCGAATAGGTCGACTGCCTTGTGCGTTATGACTGCACTCTCGAGTGTTAGGAGCTCCATTTCGAGGAGATCCCTCCTCACGAGCTGGTGGTCTATTATCTTCCTCCCGAAGGCCCTCCTGTGGAGGGCGTAGTGGTACGCTTCAAGGTATGCCTTCCTACTTATCCCAACACTACCCGCCGCGTTGCTCAGCCTTGAGACCATTAAGTCCTCGAGCGTGTAGTATATGCCCTTCTCCGCCTCCCCCACGAGGTAGGCCTCAGAGTCGATGAACTCGACCTCGCCAGTGGGAACCGCGACAGTGCCACTCTTTAGCTTAAGCCTCCTCACATAGTAGTTGAGGGAGCCGTCCTCGCGCAGCCTAGGGACGACGAAGAGAGCGAGACCTTTGGCCCCAGGCCTGGCCCCCGGGGGTCTTGCGGTTGCGAGGGCTATATCGGCTATGCCCGCCCCGCTGCTGAAGTACTTGTAACCGTTCAGAACCCACTTACGGCCGCGGGGTTCTGCCTTCGTCGTGTTCGCCCCTAGATCGCTCCCTCCCTGGACTTCCGTGAACCATGTGGCCCCCAGCATCAGCGGCTCTTTTAGGCCCACCAGGTTCTCATAGTATCCTCTCACTTCGTCCGGCCCATATTTCCTGAGGGCGTATGCTGTCTGGATTGTTATTGTGAAGATACATGCAACTCCCGGGTCTCCTATGAGGTTTATTGCCGCGTAGTGCTCGTGCCAGCTCCCGCCCGTGAAGGGGGGCTTGTTGACGCCGTACTCCAGCATTAGATCCCTTATTACCATCCTCTCCATCGGGTCTAGCCATGTGACCTCCGCCCTCTCACCCCTCACGTCCCACATTATCAGCTCTGGTGGGCTCATCCTGTCCACACGGTATGCTACCTCATATAGTGTCGTCCCCGTGTACTTGCCAAGGGCGTTGAGATCGGGCTCATACCCTAGGAAGTACTTGAGTGTCTCCCTCAAATCCCTATCCAGGGAGTAGTGGTTCAACCCATAAGCCATTGAGAGGTGCTCTAGGCCTTCCAAAGGCAAGCCTATACACCCCAGTATCTTGGAGCTGTTAGTGTTAGGATAAAACTGTGTGTAACACGTGCCATTAGCAGCCTCCTACCAGTAGGATTAGACCTCTACCCATTATGCTCTGCACGACTCTCTCAGAGATCTGGAGTAGACACCTTAACCCTGCTAACACTACTGGAGCGGGAGGGTGGCGGGTATGGTTAGGGTTAAGCTTCTACCGGAGGGGAAGGTCGTCGAGGTTGACCTCCAGGAGGGGGACACTGTCAGGGATCTCCTGAGGGCACTCGGACTCTCGAGTGAGACACATGTTGTCCTGGTGGGGGGCACGCCTGTCCCCGAGACTGAGAAGATAGGTGCGGGGGAGGTCGTTGTCGTTAGGGTGCTGAGCGGTGGCTAAGTGCAGCATTTGCGGGAAGCCTGCTATAGCCTATGTACCCTATCAGAGGAGATACTACTGTGCAGAGCACTTCGCCGATCACGTATTGTCTAAGGTTAGGAGGACTCTAAGGAAGTACAGGCTAGTTGGGGGTGGGGATAGGGTTCTAGCCGCTGTAAGCGGCGGGAAGGATAGTGCAGTCCTCCTCGACGTGCTCGCCAGATTGAAGCGGGAGTTCGGGTACCAGCTTGCCGCTCTCCACATTGACCTTGGCATAGGGGAGTATAGCGTGGAGAGTAGGAGGGCGGTCGAGTCCTTAGTTAGGGATCTCGGAGTCCCACTCATAGTCTTCCCAGTGAAGGAGGCCCTCGGCTATAGCATCCCCGAGATGGCTATGAGGCTCAGGAGGCCCGCCTGCAGCGTCTGCGGTATGGTCAAGCGCTACATCTACAACGCCTTCGGCGTCGAGGGCCGGGCTAAGGTTGCTACGGGGCATAATGCGGACGACATCATGAGCTTCGCCCTTAAAGGTTTCATAACCCAAGACCTCAGCTCCATACCAAAACTTGCCCCACGGACACCCGGTATAGAGGGTCTAGCGGCTGAGAGGATAAGACCCCTCTATAGTGTTTACGAGAAAGAGTCATACCTCTACGCACTAGTAAGGGGGCTACCCCACTACCACCAGGAGTGCCCGCATGCGAGGCTGACGAGCCTGGAGTTCCGCATTAAGGAGATGATTAACAGGCTGGAGGAGGAGAGGCCGGGGTTAAAGCTCGGCTTCCTATCAAAGCACGCCAAGAACGCCAACCAGTACCCGAGGGAGCGGTGGGAGCCCTCCCCCTGCAGCTCATGCGGCCTGCTCTCCTCAGGGGGCGAGTGCAGCTTCTGTAGGACGACTAGAAGGCTCCGTGGGGAGCCGCTTGGGAGGTCTGTGAGGGAATACGCCAGAGCCCAGCTTGAGAGGCTGGGGTGGATGTGACATCCCCTCTCTTTAATATCTAGGGGTGGCATGATATCATGGGGGATGTTGAACACCCCCTGCTGGACTGAGAGGTAGCACCTGTTGCCAACACCTTTCAAGGCCCGGGGGAGACGGGAGAGTGCTGTCGCGGGGCTAACCCTCTCAGCGATAGTGCTAGTAGGGTCTATAGCCCTTCACGACAAGCTCATGGGCCACCCCGGCCTTTACAGTCTCAGCGCTATAAGCTTCCTCCTAGCTGGTGCCGCCCTCCTCGCTGAGGCGCTCGACGTGGCCCCCGCTGTCGTCGAGCTTGTCCTCGGTGTGTTAGCTGCCGAGGCAGGTGTACCTAGCGTTGAGGGTGTAGAGCTCCTGGCCCTCGTGGGGAGCGTGTTTATAATGTACATGGCAGGCCTCGAGATCGACCCCCACCTCCTGCGAAGGAACCTACTGAGCAGTACTATTTCGGGAGTGGTGAGCTTCCTAGCCCCCATGGTGGTTGCCGCGTTAGGGGTTCACCACTTCCTCGGATACACTTGGGAGCAGAGCCTGCTGGCCGCTATTGGGACTGCGACTACTAGCGTGGCAGTCGTCTACGCTATCATCAGAAGAGGGGGCCTGACGAGGAGGCCTATAGGCCAGATTATACTCGCCACCGCCATGGTCGCTGATGTTGCTAGCATACTAGCGTTCGTGGCAGTTGAGGCCGGTATTAGCGTGGTCGTCGGCCTCTACCTCGTGGGGATAGTGGCGGTGATCATACTGCTCGCCAGGTTCTTTGAGTGGGCCAGCGGGGGGCTCCATGAGGTCGAGCTAAAGCTCATCCTCGCATTCCTCACCGCTGCCGCGCTGATAAGCGAGTATGTAGGGGTGCACGCCATACTCTTCGCCTTCCTCCTCGGGATAGCGACTAGGGACACTGTCGAGAAGAGCAGGGATCTCGGGACAAAACTGACAGCCCTCACCTTCGGCGTACTAGCGCCAATATTCTTCATAGACGCAGGCCTCCACGCAAAACCCGAACACCCGCTCCTCTACGCTGAGATCGCCGCACTCCTCCTACTCCTAACATTCCCCGCGAAGGTACTATTCACACATGCAGCCCTCAAAGCCCTCACAGGTAGCAGGAGGGTGAGGCTCAAACTGACCTCAGTATTCGGCGCCCGTCTAACGGTTTCAACCGTTATAGCCTTCACGGGGGAGGCCACTGGAAAGCTCCCCCACGACCTCGCGGGTGCGATCATAATGAGCGCCCTCATAGCAACTATCGCGGCAGCCGCTATAACAAGGAGCCCGATACCCGAGGAGATCCCGCCCTCATAGGTTTAGGGTGTCCGGGTTATGGGGAGTCCTAACTTTTTTTGCCGTCGAGGGATAGAGTATATCGATGAGGTCGGGGTGCTACTCAGTGCCGGGTAGAAGGGGTCAGGCCAACGTTATCACACTAATGATACTAATATCGATAACGGTAGCACTAGCCCTCCTCCTATACGCCTACTTCACAGGAGTATACACTAAGCAGTCGACGACCGAGGAGAAGATCAACCTCATAAGCACGTACTCCACGAGCATAAAGGTCACAGTCGAGGCCTTCACCAACGGGACGAACACCAGCACCATGAACAAGTATATCTATTGTGGGATGCTCACACTACACAACAAGGCAGGCTCAATTCTAAGGCCCGGTGTAACAATTGTCCCGGGACTCCCAGGCCCCAACGGGATAATCCAGTTCAGCCCCGTGATCCAGTTCGTCCCAATAGACTACACGACAGTACCACCGACGAGGACACTCATAATCTGGTACGCTGAGGACTACGACCACAACGGCACTGTAGACCTGGTAGGCGGGGAGCCCGACGGGCCGTATGTCCAGGTCTCAAACGGTATCTTATCCTGTACCCAGATATATAACAACGCGACCCTGAAAACAGACCCCGACTACAGCCTCAGACCCACTAGAGTGCTTGCAAACAACATAGTCATAGATATACCTACCGACTTTAAGATGCTCGAGATGATCAAGAAGGCCTACCCAACAGCGCCGGACGACTTCCAACTCCCAGTATGGTTCATACCATTAGACGCCTCCCAGTCGAGGTCGCTGTACTTCTACATAGAGTCACCTAGACCGATCAACGGGCTGACACTACTAATAATAGCAGAGTTTGGAGGCGAGTACTATCAGGCTTCTTACCTCGTCCTCTATAGTGGATGAACACTGACAGCTACAACAGCACGGGATGATCTAGGAAACAGTACCATGGACTCTAAACTCTAGAGGAAAACCCTTTGGGTCGAGCAGGCCCCTGGGTCGGCGGGAAACTATTGTTGGGGCTAGTCTTCCACTTTCACGCTAAGTATGCCCGAGTCCTTCGCGGGTACTGATGGCTGCACTACCCTCTCCGGCTCCACGGTCTTGTGCTTGGGGGCGTGTGTTATCTTAGCCGCCGGGCTAGTCAGGGCTTTGAGCGTCTTATCGAGCTTCTCCATGACCCTCTTAGCATCCTCCTTCTCAGATATCAGGCTCTGCTTCAGCTTTCTCAGGTGGCTCATCCCGTGCTCGAAGTTCCTATCGCCTAGCTCTCCGCTGAAGTAGGACATCTGTAGGAATGCTATAGCGCTGGCAACATGTGTGAGCTCGTCGTCGAGCTTGCCCAGCCTCTCCCGGATCTCGGCCATGCTCTCGTCAGCTTTCACCTTAAGCCTCTTTATCTCGTCCTCTATCTTCCTCTTCATCCCCTCAACTATCTCTGCTGGGAGGTCTCCTGCCGTTATCTGCTCGAGGGCGTTCCTCCTCCTGTATGCCCTGTCTAGTGCCTCTATGATCTTCACGGCCCTGTGCTTCCAAGGGGGTGTGACGACCAGCCTCCCCTGCTCTATCCTTAGCCTGTCCCCTTCTATCCTCTCGAGCCCCCTGTCAGTGTATTTGACCTCGACGTACTCTATTATGCCGTTGACGTTGCTGGAGAAACTCACCAGCACCCCGATTACACGACCGTACTCGTCGAACACGTCTCCACCGACTAGGGGGGCCACCTCTTCAAGTCTCGGAGCCATCTGCGGCTACACCTCACCACTGAACTGGAGTATACCCCTGGGCGGGGTCTTCCCAGGGTAACACCTTCAGTCTGTTCTGCGTATAAAGAGGGTCAAGCCAGTGCTACTAGACAGAACCCGTTACTTTAGACTGGGGACATTATACTCTCTACCGGTGAGTGCCCAAATGGTCGGATATGAGTCCTGGGCTAAGAAGTGGAGGAGTGAGCCCACGAGGGTAACTATCGGTAGGAAGCTTAAGAACGCTGTAAGCCCTCCCGGCCCCCTGAGGGCCCAGATAATACAGGCTGCATACAAGATCAGCAGCCAGATAAACAGGCTCGAGTACAGTATTGCGAAGCTGCAGAGCTATGACAAGCAGCTCTTCGAGAAGGTGGTAAACGCCATAATAGACGGGGACAAGACCAGGGCGGCAATGTACGCTAACGAGATAGTCGAGATCAGGAAGATGGCCAAGGTGATAATGACGGTCAAATACGCCCTCGAGAGGGTGAAGATCAGGCTCGACACCGCCCTAATAGTTGGAGACACACACGCACACCTAGCCCCAGCAGTAGTAGCACTCAAGCAGGTGGCAGGCTACCTGAGGGGAATGATGCCAGACGTGTTCACAGAGCTACTAGAGGTAGACGAGAGCCTACAGACAACGCTCATGGCAACAACCGCAGCCGCACCCGAGCTGATAAGCGCAACCCACGTGAGCGAGGAGGCACAGAAGATCATAAAGGAGGCAAGCCTAGTAGCGGAGCAGAGGCTCAAGGAGAAGTTCCCAGAGCTACCAAAACTCGACATCACAGCACCCGAAGCATCCGGAATACCCGGGGCGACAATCGAGGAGGGCAAGTAAACACTGTTCTTCCCACGGGCCCCCAAGGGCCCACCACATTTCTGCCCGGATCCTGCACTAACATAATCTAAGCTTTGAAGCCTTCACAGTTGGCATACATAATGACGTAACTTCTTAGATCGATCCCAAAATAGAACTAGACTTCTCTAACAACGCTCCTAAGATATCTATAGTAGCCGTTAACAAGCCTCTCATCGAGAAATTAAAAATATATTATTAATAGAAATTTTAAAATTTATAATATTTTAAATTTTTACTCTATTATATTGTCAAACCTACATTGGTATAGCTTAAAGAGTCAGATTAACAAACAGACCTATTCCAAGGGGAAAACCTTTTTACTCCCAACGATTCTTTGATATTATGGGAGCTAAATTGCAAGAGCCAACACCCTTCGATAAACCTATAAAAATCGCTCTTGATGATTTAAAAAAAGAATTTGAGCTACTGTCTAAAAC
>WAOT01000016.1 GCA_015521115.1 Desulfurococcales archaeon | reverse complement strand
CTAATTATCTTGTGAGTGCTTTGAACTTTAATTGTATGACACCTAGTTGAATCTATAAGTGGTACCCTCCGGGGACAGGGTTTATTCTAGGACGCACACCCAGACCCTAACGGGTAAGCTTTCATGCTGTTACAGCTCAGCCTGTGCACACCTAGATAGTGTAAGGATCATGATTTGGTTATTTCTTCGAGATATCGGCTACTAGCGGTTTGACCTCTTCTACAAGTTCTCTCGGGTTGAACTCGAGGAGGTAGTCCTCCCCACCCCCTCCACCATATACGACGTCCTTGTCTAAGAGTCTCTTATCCATGATCACAGTGATCCCGCTTGGAAGGGCTACTGGTGGCACACCTCCAGCAGGGTAGCCTGTAGCCTCTAGAACCTCCTCCTTAGTGGCGAGCCTGACCCTTCTGCCCAGGAGCTTGGAGGTTTTCCCAACGTCTAGCTTCCTATTACCGGGTATAATAGCTGCATAGTACTTTTCACCGTCTGTCACAATTATTGTCTTAACTATCCTAGACCTATGAACTCTTAGAAAGCGTGCCGCATCGCTAACCCTATTGGTCGGGATGTCCGCTTTTATTAGCCTCCACTTCAAACCCTTCCTCCTTATCCACTCAATTACACGTCCGACGCCCAAAAATGCCACCAGAATGGGTGGTGATGGGTTGAACACTATTATCCCTGCATAGAGATATAATATAGGAGAACGTCGAGATCCAGGAAGTTTACCTCCCTACCTATTAGTAGGGAATAGTGCCTCCGTATGACTTCGAGGAGGCGGAGCGCAAGCTCATACCTCCTCCCATTGATCTCCACATGTGCCTCATAGTCCCTAGACCCTAACCCAGAGACCCTCCTCCAGTCATCGAATAGATCGAGCATATCAAGCGCCTTCACCACTCTCTTATTCCATATTGCATACCTTCTAGGGTCTACAAAGCAGAGGATCTCTGTTATCGAGGCGGTTCTCAGACCCTTAATCCTGTCTACCGCCTTGTCAAGCCTAACGCTTAGTGGGAGGTCGCTGTACAGGAGCACATAGAAGTAGAACCTGAGATCTCTCAGGTCGTTCGAGGAGAGGATCTGCTCCACTCTATCCTCAACCTTACGTGGAACACGTCTAAAAGACCATAATGACATCAAAACACTCCTGAGCTTATCCATGAACTCCTCATCTTCCATGAGGACGAGGGCGTCTCTGGAGAACACCTTATTAAATAGCCCCCTTTTCCTCGCCACCTCCCTCATGTGAGACGCATACCTCTCGCTACGCATGTAATCTTGAAATCCCTCCAGATAATGTAATAGTCTAGACATTATTAACACCCACTATAAATTATGGGATTCTAGGTTGTTAAATCTTAATCATACAAAAACTATATCTTCACGCCACAGGAGCCTGACATGACATGTCGTTATAGCTAGCGTTTACCACATAGTTAGTTGTGTCCTCAGCGGATCATACGTTTACGGAATAGAAACCTGTCGGGCTATTCTCAGGGTACCCTCATTTACTTATTGGAAGAGCGTTACCATATTAATTGTGTGAGAGTTCTCGATCATCGTGAAGTTGCTGGGTGGTTTGGTTTGCATGAGTGGGCTATTGCCAACGCTATTATACGGGAGGTGGAGTCCAGGCTCAAGTCTAGCCTCGGCATAAGGCGGCTGCGTGTTGTCCTCGGGGAGCTCCAGAATATTGATGAGGGGGTTCTCAGGCAGTATTTGGACATGATGATGAAAGAGGTCGCGCCAGAGGTTGATTACGATATTGACTATGAGGAGGCAGTGTTCCAATGCAACAGGTGCGGCCACACCTGGACTCTCAAGGACGTAGAGCTTAGCGATGAGGAGAGGGAGGCCATCCACTTCGTACCCGAGGCCGTTCACGCATACGTAAAATGCCCCCGCTGCGGCAGTAGGGACTTCAAGGTAGTCAGGGGGAGGGGTGTTAGGCTAGTCTATGAGGTGGAAGAGAATGCTTGAGGTAGACCCTAGGCCAGCGAGGATTAGGGCGGAGCTCGGTGCCCGGAAGGTGATCATTGTTACAGGCTCTAAGGGTGGCGTCGGTAAGACCACTATTGCAGCACTCCTCTCACTCGCCCTAGCTGAAAGGGGTCTGCGGCCCCTCCTCATAGACCTGGACGTTACCGACCCAAACATGCACGTTGTTCTCGGGGTGGATGTTGAGAGCCAGATGCCCGGTGAGACTAAAGGGATCTCGCCCATGAAGGTTCATGGGGTGGGCTTCATAAGCATAGCCCCATACACGAAGGCAAGACCCGCCCCCCTTAGGGGGGAGGATGCTGTAAACGCTGTTCGAGAGCTCCTGGCGGCTACTGACTACACGGGGTATGACACTATAGTAATCGATACCCCTCCAGGCCTGGGCGATGTGAACCTCGAGCTCTTGAGGCTCGTGCCCGATGCCCTTGTAGTGGTGGTAACCACACCTTCAAAGCTCTCCAAGGACAGCCTCAGAAGACACCTCCAACTGCTTGCCGAGTCAGGCTATGGGGATCCTATAGTATTGTATAACATGTCACGCGGGGAGAGGCCGGGTGAGCTATCTATACCCTTTGACGGTGATCTCGAGGAAGCATACGGTGACCCCCTCAAACTCATGGAGACCAAAGCGTATGGGAAGGTTAGGGGGCTTGCTGAGGTGCTGTTAGCTCGTTTGAGGTAGAGTGTAAACTCCGGTTTCCCCGTGTGCTACCTCCTTATCCCCGTCTAGCATATCCTGGGGACTATTTCACCGCTGGGGGCTTCTAGTATCCGGTACCCCCCTGCCGCGGTCTTTGCTACCACTATGCCCTTGTGCCTCTCCTCCTTAGGCTTTCTCGCCTCACCTATAATGTTGGCCTCCTTGTAGCCTAGGCTTCTGATGTAGTCGAGTATCTCCTCCGCCTTATCCCAGTCGACTGCTAGGACAGCGACACCCTCGTTTGCAAGTACTAGGGGGTCAACTCCTATCACGTCTGCATATGCTCTCACATCCTCTTTAACGGGGATTTTGCTCTCATCGATGTACACTACGATACCGTTCTTTTTAGCCCACTCGTTGAGTAGCATTGCGAGCCCTCCCCTTGTAGGGTCTCCGGCGGCGTGGAGGCTTTCCTTATAATTTTCTAGGAGCGGTATCATCAGTGGTGTGAGCGGTTGGACGTCGCTCTCGATCTTCATCTTAAGGCCATACGTGCCCCTGGCTGAGAGGATGGCTGCCCCGTGTGTACCGATGGGGCCTGAGACTATGATCTTGTCCCCAGGCCTTACATTGTCGTCCCTCAGCTCCTTAACCACCCTCCCGATGCCCACCATTGACACTATTATCTTGTCTACGCCTCCTTTCGGGACTACCTTGAAGTCACCGCCTATTAGTGCGACGTTGTTCTCTGTTAGGGTCTTCACCATGCTGTTGATAATGTATGCGAGTGTCTCGACCTCCAGTCCTTCCTCTACTATGAGTGCGTCGAGTGCCGCGAGGGGGATGGCCCCGCCCATTAGGAGGTCGTTAATAGTCCCGCTCGCGGCTAGGAGGCCTATATCTCCTCCGGGGAAGATTATTGGGTCTACTGTGTAGGAGTCTATTGTTACCGCAATCTCCCCTTCGCTTGCTGGTATGTAGCTTGAGTCGTCGAGGAGGTCTAGACCGGTGCCCCCCTCGACTTTCCAGTACTGGATGGGGACTAGCCCCCTAATTAGGGCCTCAATGAGCTCGCTAGTCTCCCTTCCCCCTCCGCCGTGGGATAGGAGTATTCTCTTCGAGAGTAGTCTCCTCGCCGCCAGCTTCCACTTCTCTACCAAGCTGGGAGCCACCCACCGGCATGGTATACTTCTTTGCTTATTTATTGTCTAATCCTCTCGGCCCGGACAGGCTTTGGTAACGCTTTTAACCCGGTGCACTCTGATATGAGGAATGGTGCAGGAGGTTTGCACATCCCTGACGGTTTCCTTGATGTCTACTGGGTTGGGGCGACATATATCGTCACGATAGGGTACTTCGCATATCTAAGCTTATCACACCAACTAGTATTGGACTCCTCCAGGGTATCACTCGTGACAACACTTGCAGCAGCAATATTCGCTGCGCAGATGCTGAACTGGCCCCTTCCTGGGGGGACGAGCCTCCACCTCCTAGGTGGAGCGCTGGCCGGGATAATACTCGGCCCCTCCTACGGGAGTGTGACTCTGGCGCTTGTCCTCCTAGTACAGGCCCTAGTCTTCCACGACGGTGGCCTCACAACGCTCGGTGCTAACATACTGAACATGGGGATAGTGGCGGTACTCGTAGGCTACTACGTGTTCAAGTACGCCCTACGCATATCCGGTAAGGTTAGTAGGGGCTCCATCTTCATGGCAGGGCTGTTGGCGGGGTGGATGTCAGTCTTCATAGCTGGGGTAGTATGTGGTGTCGAGATCGGCCTGAGCCCCCAGTTCCCCTATGGCGTCGAGGTGACAATACCGGTAATGGGTGGATGGCACTTCATACTAGGAATTGTTGAGGGCATAATCACAGGCTTCGTACTGTCCCACCCCCACGCTAGGAACCCCGAACTTATAGTGGCCCTAAAGGAGGCCGGGGGGTGAGGGTGAGATGAGGGCATGGGCAGTAATACTCTTCCTAGTCATCATTAGCCCAGTCTTCGGAGTCATCCTAGCAGACAGGGTCGGCTACCATGAGCCTCTAGATGTGGCAGCTGAAAAGCTCGGCTTGAAGGAGGTCGACATAGGCTATCACACCCCCTTCGAGGACTACACATTCCCCGGCGTCGGGCCTGTGCCCGGATACATACTCGCAGGCCTCATAGGCGTCGGACTGATAGCTGTTTTGGGAGAGGTGCTGAAGCGCGTGGTGGCTAAGTGATGCTAGGCGTCGCAAGGAGGCTTGCAGTGGAGGCCGCACGAGTCATAGAGGCAATAACCACTTTTGGGAGCCTGGGCAAGAGACCACTACCACTCCTCCTCCCTCTATCCCTAACCCTCACAGGCCTCGTCAGCCTGACCCAGAACCTCTATTCCTGGGCAGCTGCCCTCGTGTTCTCCCTAGTAATGCTTCCATACGCAAGGCCTAGGTTGAGGGAGCTAGCATACCTCACACTGTATCTAGCAGTATTCGCAGCAGTCATAGAGTTGCCAGTCCTCATCACGGGACAGTCGAGAGTGGCGGGCCTAAGCCAGTTGTATAGGCCTGCGCCCCCAAGTAGCTGGAATATAGATGGGTTCCTCTTCTTCGTGGCTAGGATAACCCTAGCACCACTACCTATTGTAACACTCGTATACGCCACAGGATGGCCCAGGGTCGCCAGCACCCTTTACAGGATCAAACACCTGAGGAGGGTAGCAGGCATGTTAACCCTTTCACTACTCCTTATCCCACGCAGCCTAAGAAACCTCTTCTCCATTGTAGCAGCTAGAGAAGCGAGGACGTTCGAGGAGGGGTATATGAGGGAGTGGAAGCTTCTCGCAACAGCTGTCGGAGACTTCATAGCAGATTCAACGGGTTACAGTAAGAGGCTCGAGATGGCCATAAAGGCTAGAACCTTTACGGAGTACCCCTTCGAGGTGCGAGAATAGGTTGAAACCGTTACTGGAGCTCAGAAGGGTATTCTTCCGGTACGGCAAGAGAAGCCCATACATCCTCAGTGGTGTCAACCTAAAGATCATCAGGGGTAAGGTATACTGTATTGTGGGCGAAAACGGGAGCGGCAAGACCACACTACTCCACATAATGGCGGGCCTATTAGAGCCTGAGAAAGGCGAGGTACTACTGGACGGGAAACCCCTCAAGGAGCAGCTGCCTAGGGCTAGGAGGCTTATAGGTATACTATTCCAGAACCCCGAGACCATGCTATTCAACCCGACAGTATACGACGAAATAGCATATGCACCCAGGCAGCTCTTCGACGAGGGGGAGACACGTAAGAGGGTGTTAGAGTCTGCGAGGCTCCTAGGAATAGAGGATCTGCTAGAGAGGCCGACCACCAGCCTAAGCTATGGGGAGAAGAAGGTCGTGGCCCTCGCCTCGATAATATCCTACGACCCGGAAATCATCCTCCTGGACGAGCCCCTCAGCAACCTCCACCCCGAGAGGAAGAGGAGGGTTCTGAACATGATAAGATCCCTCGCAGCCAAGGGCAAGGCCGTCGTTATAACAAGCCCAGACTTGGAGTTACTCGATAATATATGCGATGTAACATTGACACTTAGTGAAGGCAGACTGAAAGAAGGTGGGTGAAGTGGGGGAGCAGGGTAGAGGGGAGGAGAAGTTCGGCGTCTACATCCCAGCGGATCTAGCAAGGCAGTTGGAGGAGTATATGAAGAAGTCTGGGATCAGGAGTAAGTCGAGGCTCGTACAGGAGGGGCTACGCCTCCTCCTCCTAGAGAATGCTTGGAGGACTGAGGGGGAGGTCGCTGGGGTTATAGGGGTATTCTACAACCACGACGTAAAGGGGGTTGACGAGGCTCTTACAGATATACAGCACGACTACCTCGACACAATAGTGAGCACTCTACACACGCACTTGACAAGAGAGCACTGCATGCTAGCAATAGTGGTCAGGGGTTCGACTGAGAAAATAAAGGAGCTCGTGAACAGGCTCCGAAGTGTAAAAGGTGTCATGGTCGTGAGACCGCTACTCGTAGCACTAGGAAAAACTGCTGAGCCACACGCACACCACAGCCATAGCAGCACAGGGTAGGGGTCACAGCCCTCTAGAAGCACCTGCAAGTATAGCCTTCTTAGCCGCCAGCACTATAGCGATAGCGACCGCGGCGACCACCATGACGGCGATCCTCGAATCAAGGGATCCGCTATCCACCTCAGTGTCCTTGGAGGAGACGTCCGTATTGGCAGCCCCCTCGCTCCCGCCAGTCTCCCGGTTAGTGGTGCCCTGCTCCTGGGTGTTGCCTCCATCGTTTTGCGTAGTTGTCTCGGTGGGGCCTCCTGTCCGAGACTCTGTCTGGCCCTGTGACTCGTAGGTGAACGAGTCATGATACACGGTGCCGTTAACGGTCTGAACCGTTATGCTACCCCTGAATAAGTGGGGTAAACCCAGATCTGGAAGAGGTGTGGCGTTATAGTCGACCATGATCTTAAGGACTATCGTGTCCCCTGTCACATTATACTGCACCCTGTCCCCTCCTTGATAGACGACGTCTCCCACTACCGGGTGGCCCTGGATTATATATAGAGGGTACGAATACTCCGGCCAGTGCCCACCAATATAGTCAATAGAAGCTACCGTTGTGAACGTCGTCGTTATACCACCGGGCCTGTATACCTCGAACTGTGTCTCAAGGAGAAGGGCTATCCCTTCCTTGGGGATGTCGTCTCCAAGGTTAAACTCGTATATGAGTTGTCCCGCTACTGTGTCATATTGTAGTGAGACTTGCCGTATATCTGCAGAGCCTGTCGGGAATCCGGGTTCAACGCTTGTCGCGTTGACGTCCCCCACATCGTCATGGACTACGAGTGAGCTGCTGGCGTGGACGGCATGCAATACAATTGTAAAAATAAAGATTAAAATTATAATACTTATGCCTAGTCTGCCCACCACATGCACCCCCACCACTATAAGAGATGTAGCACCTGGAGGAGGATTGAGAACTCCCCAATCTCGCTCCAGGTACTGTAGGGCATGCTAACATGGTAATTGATATGGCCTTCCTCTAGTTTAACTTACGTCTATATGCTAATAGTCCTAATCCTCGGAGGCCCGATGTCCCCCCAATCCTTAATTTGGTACAGTGTAGCGTGTTTTTTTAGATCTGAACCGCTTTTACGTGGTCGCCCTTAATAAGGGCTAACCTCTGGCGGTGGGACTAATGTGGGAAAGTATACGTTAACAGTGTTAAACAATCACTCGCAAACGACTCTACCTCGGGTGCAGCGTGTGACCCACGGCGTAATAGCCTCCTCAGCAGTAATAGGCCTTAGAGAAGCATTGGAAGTCGCACTAATCACTGGGATCCTCCTAGCAGTGATGAAAAGGAAAGGTATAGGAGGGCCGCGCAACCTCATAACGCCTCTAGTCTTAGCAACTGCTACCGGCTTTGTAGTTGGAGCAGTGGCGTATCGGGTCGTGGAGTCCCTGGGCGAGCGCTGGTATGTGGAGGCCGGAAGCTATCTAGCTGCTGCAGTGATTGTCCTCTGGGTCGTCTCGTGGTCTAGGAGAGGCGCTTCTGAAGATATATCGAAGGCTAATTCGGCCGGTAGCGCTAAGATAGTCTCAGCACTACTCTTCGTTTTCACATTAAGAGAAGCTTTGGAGGTCGCTTTAATGAGCCTCCCACTCCTCGCGGCCGACGTCTTCTACACTATGATAGGTCTCACCATAGGCATCCTAGGAGCCTCAGCAGTTGCACTGGCACTATACAAGATTCAGTGTTAATATCCCTCTAGCCGGTTTCTTCCGCATTATGAGCGTACTCCTCTCAATAATCGGTGTGTGGATGGTCTTGAAGGCGGGCTTGGAAATAGTTGAGTGGGCTGAGGGGGTTATCCCGCTATCTGAGATAATAGTTCTGTTCATACTATTAGCATACGGTGGGGCACTCTACAGGTTAGGGTTCTAAGGGTATGCGGACAGACGGGAATTATAGATTGACGTTTGACGGGTTGGGTTGGAATGCTAATGTTGCTCCATTCGCTCTCACCTTCTTTTCTCTATAATTTTTAATATTAGACCTATTATTGCGTATAGGGCGATAACGAACGCGGAGGTCGATAACAACAGGAGGACTGGCCCTGACAAGGGGAAGGCCTTCCCCACAAGGTTGGTGAGCTCCTCTGCCAGTGAGTAGGCCCCTACCAGTGATGCTATGATCTGGAGCAGCCTGTTCTCGTTGATCTCTACAATGTTCGAGATCACGTTAAACACATCATTAGTCATATCCTCTAGCTGGCCCACGACGAGCTTGATAGAGTTCTGGAAACCCCTTACACCCCTATACTCGAGGAGGTTTGAGTAGAGGGAGTAGGTTTCTGGGATTTTGGATATGTATGCCGGTTCGAGCAGTCTCGACGTCTTATTTAGGGAGCTGATGAGAGTGCTCACCTTCCTATAGAACTTGAGGAAGTCTAAGAGACCTCCTCTCTCTGTGACCTTGTGGAACTCGTCTACGTAGCTGTTAACTAGTAGCTCGTACTCGACAAGTAATGCTCTCACGTATGATATCCACTCCATTATTAGTATAGTCGAGGGGATGCGGAGCTTCCTGGGATCCTGTTGGTACACTCCATGCAACCACTCCCTCCGGGTGAATATTATCTTCTCGAACTCTTTCCTGGGGATATTGCATCTCGCCCCTATCACTGATACTGGTGAGGTGATGTTGAGCTCGTACCAGCGGTTCCCCCAGGCCCAGCTCTTAACCTTGCTCCATGCATACTCGTGCATCACATTATGGTATCCCTCATCGCTGACAGCTATCCCGTAGAACTCACGGGCATTCTCTTCGGCGAAGCGGAGCATGCTCCACCCGTTATCTCCACCCCTCCTGGGGCAGTTGACAGCGATGTTTACGAGGAAATGCGGGGGGCTGGCGGGGAACGTGCACTCGCCCCCGACGCCCAAGTGCCTCCTGCACAGGTCTTTGAATGCGTCTACTATGGAGGAGGTTTTAGCCCCTCTATCAAGGATCACGACCGGTTCTCCCCATAACATGTGGATTATAGGTATTAGCGTGTCGGCCAGCTCCGTCATGGTCTCGGCACAGAAGCCTTCCCTTCCCCCTCCTCTTTCCTCCTCAGGGATTACACGGGCTAGGAGGGAGCCGAGGTAGAACTGCATCCCCTTGGTGCCCGACCTTATAAGCGTGTCTGTAATGGAAAGGTACACTGCTACCCTGAGGCGCACCGGCCTCTCTATTATCTCATTATCTTGCTTCAACCTTATCGTGTACAAAACTCGGAGTTCCCCGATCTTCGCCCTACTAATGGTCTCCAAGTACTGATCGGTCAGGTAGAACCTCTGTGACCCCTCCAGGAACTCTAGGAAATCGTCCTTAGTCTTGCCCTTGACCCCCAACTTTTTCCTGGTTTTTATTGAGAAGGGTATTGCGAACATGAGAGAGGCGCAGTGCATGTCCCAATGCACCCGCTACCTCCCCTTCTGGAGGAGGTATGCCACGTCCAGATAGCAGCCCGGTTCTTCCATGCCCTCCTCTTGGCAATCATTTAGTTTGTGGTAGAACTTCTTGAGCACAATACGGAAACCCTCCTGTTCTATGAAGGATTCAAGCCATCTCAGGTCGAACTTCCTGACCGGGAGGTAGCCTTCCACGGGCCCCGCGGCATACCTGTTATAGGTCTCTCTGTCCACCCTCCTCGCCTCCTGCCTATCCCCCCCATCATAAACAAGGAGGAAGTACTCTTCTCCCGCAGAGTGTGTTGTCATGAGGAACACGAGCCCGCCCGGCTTCATTACCCTGTGGACTTCCCTGAACATCCGGTCTAAATAGTATGTAGGGATGTGCTGGATCACGTGGCTCCACACAACTAGATCTACAACCTCATCCCTCAACGGGATCCCAGTCCCAGACCCTTGAAGAGGAAGACAGTAATGGCCATGGCAGGCCCTCGTAGCCAGCGTGAGACGTGCCGGGTCGGGCTCCAGGCACACGCTACGGGTGGGGCTGAACTCCTTCAAGACCCATGGGACAAGCCTGCCAGTACCGCACCCAACATCGATTGAGCTCTCAACACTCAACCCTAGCTCCTTGACGGTATTGGTAACTAGGTGTCTGACATTCAACTCCTCAACATACCATGAGTCGCCGAATGTTTCAACAAGCTTTGAAGTAAGCCTGTCATCGACGTCCGGGTAGAAGTAGTCGATATCCACGCCTCTCCCCATCATGAATGTTGTAGTGTACAGGCTAAAATCGGATTCCCAGAAGTTTCCCATAACCACGAATGACTGTCGTTAAATGCTGATGAGTGACTGCAACTTCTATCTAAACTTTACAATATTTTTATATATTTTAATATTTCACGACAAATATGATAAAAGAGTCGCTCTTCGCTCTAGGCAGCTCATGGTGTAGTACGATTTTATCGTACATATATGTACGTCTTTAGTGCACAAACAATGCAGCTTTACCTAAGAATTTTTGAGTATAAATCATGTATCGTGAGCGTGATAGCATGAGCGGTAAAGTCTGTGTGTTAGGTTACTCCCCCGCAGACATACTCGGTGTTTTTCCCCAGTACCTCTTAAAGGCGGGTGAGTGCGAGAGGATCTACACGCTCAGCTATTTTTCCTATAGGGCACTATATAAAATAGCGAGAGAGGCGGAGAAGGAGTTAGTTCTAGTGGGCCACATGGCCATGCTAGCACCGCTTGTAGCGGAGACCCTAAGGAACAAAGGTGTTCGCCTTGTAGGTGCTGTGGCTTGGAGGAGAGAGAAGAAGGTAATAGAGGGAGTTGGAGGGGAGGTCGTCTTCATAGAAATACCCTACTATTATAAGAAGATGGAGAACAAGCTGAAGAGGTTAGTGGCGAAGGCTATAAGGATGCTTGAGGCGACTGAGATGCCAAGGTATAAGCTGGCTCGACTTATAAGGGAGACAATGCCTATCACGCTAGAATTAGCAGAGGCCTATAATAATTCCTCCAACCCCGAGTTAGACCCGAACACGCCGGCCGAAGCGCTATTAAATAAGATACTCCGAGAGCTGGGTGTTGATAGCCCTGAGGAGCTAGAGAGGCTTGTTGACCTGTCTCTTAAAAGGATGAGACCTAAGACCTTTTGCTCTGATAAGCTCTTAGCAGTAAAAGTGTATACTGTCAGGCTCCATAGGCACAGCTGGAAGGGGCTACTACAAGTCGCTGCAGAGAGGCTTCTCACGAGGGATCGAATAGAGGCGGCCATAACAATAGCTAAGGATCACGGGGACTTAATAGTCGCTGGCATCTCGAGAACGCCCTGGATCCTCACAGAGACTGCAAAGGCCTGCCGCATTATATCGGGCAACGAGAACCTAGTGATCACACCGACAACCATTGAAGGAGTAGCCCGCCCGGGGTCAAGGCTTGAAGAGTGGTTCACGGGTTCAGGTGCCAAAAACCTCAAACGCCACGAGTTGGAGGTGACTGCTTAATGTCATGCAATGATTTCAAGCTCATGGTTGAGGAGGCACTGGCCATCGTTCTGGCCAGTAAAAAATGGGGTAATAGGCCTGTGAAGAGGCTTAGGCCAGAAATCCTAAGGCTCCTATCCAGGAGGCCGATGAGGTTTAGCGAAATATATGAGGCTCTGCAAAACAAATTTGTAGGGAAGAACGGAAATGTGGGTAGGATTAGCAGATCCACAATATCATCGGCTGTCCGGGCACTATCCTCTGAAGTGTGCGGTGGTGTGAGCCTTATAGTGGAAGACGATTACGGGCGTTACTGGCTTACACCCTTAGCTATGTACATATTAAAAATATTAGATTTCTTAGTTAAATTCCCGCCTACCTCACTCAATATCAGAGCCCCTTTGATGACCCACTATACCCCGCCCACAAAGGAAGTCCTTTACATCATAGCTCACAGGAGACAGCCTCCCGGGTTTAAGACTAATTCGATAGAGCCGTCCATAGTTCAGCAGGATTTATTGTATAGGTTGATAAGCCTCACTACCTTCCAGTCACTTGTATTGTATTTAGACGTCCATAGAGAGTCCCAGAAAGTCGGACTTTCATTTAGTCCTAGCTCCAGTACGGCCATAATTTGGATACCTATAACGCTCCTTGATAATGACAATAAAACTCTAAAAAATTTGATATTTTCTATTATATCTAAAACATTATTTATTACCGATATTATAGTGTCCAGCATACAGCTCTTACACGACCAACCTATTGGACTGAAGGAAGTTATGGGAACCCCTTGTAGGTATGGAGGAGGAATGATACGGCTACACTTGAATGACACGGCGGGAGAAGGGCTGACGCTAAACACGGGAGACCTACTCGGACATTGTAGTGGAGTAGAGGTCTACTTCTATGGTAGGGGATGGCCTGGCAAACTCAGTATTAGAGGTAAAGGGTATGTTCTCATTGAAAGGAGGGGCGGGGACATCAATAGGAAGGAGATCGTTTATCCCAGCTTCATGATACTCCCACCGGCATCACTCGGCCAATCAGGAAAAGTCAGTTATGAGGACAGCACCAGTTGGGGAGATCATATAGACACCGGAGTCAGTAGAGGTAGAGGTGGGGGGTTCAACACAAAGGATGATAGTTTTCTTCGGGTAGCGGACATCATTGCTGAGATCTTCGGGATACCATTTGAGAAGGGTGCTAAAAATGTGAGAACCGAGCTATTCTACACTGATTATGAGGCGAGCCTTGTAAGACAAGGCCGTCAAGCAGGGCAGGAGTATACTCTTGAACTAGATCAAAGCGTCACCTGGGCGGCTTTAGGGTATCTACGTTACGGGGGTGGGAGGAGATGAGTAGAGTAGACTTTTTAGAGGAATGCATTGAAGCCCTAGAGCGTGTGGAGGCGCTTCTCTCCGACAAGGAAACAGGGGAAGAGACCCCTCTAGGCAAAGGGCTTGCAGACGACTACAAAGGTATTAAGGGGTTTCTTGAGAGCCTTTCGGAGGAGGCCCGGGATATAATTTGGAAATACGTCTGTGCCCTTATTATAGAAGAAAGGCTTTACAGGCTGTCATCTAAATTCGATGCTAGCGGGCTTATCAGAGACCTGCGGGGTATGGACAAGCTATCAGGTTATCTAGAGAAGGGAGTGGTGGAATCGCGGCCTCATGCAGCTTCCGTTTTATGGAGTGAAACCGCCTTCACGATGCCATCTGCACCAGAAAACATTTTTATTAATATTTTGGATAAACCGTTATTCCAACTCTCGGGCACAGACTGGATGGCGACATTGTCTACACCCCCCGAGGTAATAGTAAGGAAGGGCTCAGAGTTCACTCTCAACGGGAGTATGGTAATTGAGTCCTCGAAAAACAGCACCTTTAAGGTCAATATCCATAAGGGAGAGTTAGCGTTCAACAGCGTCAAAAACCTGGTGATAGTTATAGACGCGTTCAGTCCAAACTACCCGACAATATACCTGCCAAGTGATAAAGGGCGCCTAGAGTTATTTAATGTATCAGCTCGAGGGCTAGCGGCGATAGTTAGAAATAGAATTGGGATGCCTCTAGTGACATATGAGATAGTAGTTAAAGGAAGAATTAAAGATTATACTATCGGAGTGTTTAAAATGGGAAGGGAGGACAGGCTATATTTAGAGCCTAGATATCTCGTACTACGTGATCTTCATGATTATATTGATAGTGAAGGTATGGAGCTGAAATTGTTTAAAGGAGGGATAGTTAAGGGTACTATATACTTCTACCCCCTCCTCAAGAATGCCATTGAAGTGTTTTACAGCCTGCTCACCTCGGGATATAAGGCGAGCTTAACCTTCTTAGAGGTATCTAGCCGTAGCACTGCAGAGCTTAGAATACCTAAAAAGGAGGGTGTTATTCTAATGCTTTCTTATCCCTTAAGTCCTCCTATTATGAGAAGGTTGAACGTCGAGGTCATCGCTAACGGTGAAAGGAGCAGTATAGATACTATAGGGGCTAACACATTAGAGGTATTGAAGGGCGATGTTGGAGCCCCCATACATATAGTAGCAGTTGTCTACTCAAACGAACGCTATCCTCCTAGTCTAAGCCCTGCTAGTGTGCGCATCGTTAGGATATGACCCATGTGGTTTCCCAGGGGTTTCCCATCCGTTATCTGGGGACTGCAGATTTAAGGGTTCAGTGTTTTGGATTGTGGGGTTCGAGTAAGGGTGTAAGGCGGTGGATGCGGGGTTGCTGGTGGGCTATTACGGGTCTATCGTGGCCATAATGAACCCGTTCACGGCTTTGAATAACTATGTGACGTTAACAGAGAGCATGGACAGAGAAGAAGCTGGTGAGGTGTTAAGGAATGCCCTAATAGTGGTACTCTTCCTCGGGCTCCTTTTCATACTTGCGGGAAAGTTAATATTGGAGTTCTACCATCTCAGCCTCTCGAGCCTGAAGTTTGGCGGCGGAGTCCTCCTCCTGTATATAGCGGTGGATATGCTCTCGGGCCAGCCGAAGACTAAAAGTGTTGAGAAGGATAGCGTAGCTATAGTCCCCCTCGCCACGCCAATGACGGTGGGGCCGGGGACTATGACCCTCCTCATAAACCTGGGCACTACCGGCCACCTACCTGAGGTCATAGTGAGTTTCATCCTCGCGGCCCTCACCGTTGCAGCGACCATGAAGGGCTCAACTCACCTTAGAAGGGTTCTGGGGAGGAACGGGATAAAGGCTCTTGCAAGGTTCATGTCCCTGATAATAGCAAGCGTGGCCGCCCAGATGATCTGGTCTGCTATAAGGGAGTGGGCTACAAGTATAGGTATTGGAGGGGCTGCCGGTCTCTAGTAAAACTAAATATTTCCCTGTAAAGTTTATCAGCCTAATACGTACTGGGATCGGACTTATTACTTGGGGGTAGCCTTTGGATGCTGCCACTCTTCAAGCCCTCATTGACCTTATTGTTAGGATTCTAAGCTTCCCGTACTGGCATGTAAAGACGATGATAGACCTCAAAGAGTATCTTGGGATAGAGGTGTGGCTTTTCATAGCGGCACTCTTCTACGGTCTAACAATGGTGTACATAGCAACTGCTGAAGGCCTGTGGGAGGCTGTTAAAGGCATACTAATCACGTTCCTCCTCCTAATCTTCGGCGACATGATGCTGGGCGTGTCGGGTGAAAGCAGCCAGGACGCGATAAACGCTGCCGCAACAGTCGCCTTCTATGGCTGGGTCGGCTCGATAATCTACGGGGCCATTTACAAGGTCATCCCCCGCCCCGGAGCGTCTACTGGTGTGGGGGCACAGTATAGGCAGGAGGCAGCGGTCGAGACGGTGTTCTTGCCGTCGAGCGAGGAGGAGCTCGACTGCTTCGCAACATGCTATATTGACTGCGTCTCAAGCTGTCCTCCACCCGTTGACAGGGACTCCGTAATTAGATCCCGCGAGTGTAGGCTCGCCTGCGGAGAATCCTGTAGGAGCAGTTGTGGAGGTGGCGGGGGAGGGGCTGATGAGGGTTAGACTGGCAAAGCCAAGTAGTAAGTGGGCGGAGTACGGCCTGAAAAAGCTGCTCAGCCTAGACATTGAGCCGGTCAAGGTCAGTTTAACACCTGTAGTATTCCTCTTCTACGAGGCGGAGCATAGAGTAGGCGCAGACAGTGGGCCTATCGAGGTCACGGGAACAGTCATAGTGGTGCCCAAGTGGTTCCAGGATCTATGGTGGGTTCAGTTCACAGGCAAGCACTGGTTCCTCCTGGGAAGGCATATCCCAAGAGAGAAGAGGCTCATGGACAACTGGATGACAGTCGCACAGGAGGACGGAGCTCTCTCGGCTTTTAAGGTCTCACATCAGGGAGAGGAATTTTCTGTGGGATCACTATTTAGACATGAAGGTGAGGTCTTGGAGTTTTTCTTTAATAGGCCGATCCCCACAGAGGGTCTCCACTATTATGGGATAGACTATGATGACCTGATGAAAGCTGTAGCGGCTGAGGTAGAGGGCTCGATCGACCCCATGAGCGTAGATGAAACGATGAGAGCTGTGAGGGAGCTCTTCGGTGATGTAAAAATTGAGGCGCCCAAGGGCGGGGAGGCGTACTACGCCGGGGCCTACATGTCTGCATTGAAGACGCTGTCGAATATCCTTAAAAAGTACGTGCAGGAGTATGAGTTCACCATTGAAAACTACGCACTCAGAGGGATATACTTAAGCGAAAAGTACATGAACGACCTAAACATATACCTAGACTACATGAGAGAACTGAACGAACGAATAAGCAGCCTGGAGGCAGCCTACAACCAGCTATCCTCCAAGCGCTCCTATCATTTGAGCGAGATAGAGAGGCTCAAGGGCTTGGAGGCATACGGCCTCTCCACGGGCGAATACGGGGCCGCTGCGGCAGCAAGGGCCTCCATACAGCAGCATGCCCAGGCAGCCGCCGAGATCTACGCTGAGATGCAGAAGGTGGCAGCCGCGATCTCAGTCCTAAAGAGGAAGGCAGAGGCCTCCAGGAGGACTCTGTACCCACTCACAAGCTTCGACCCGAGAAGGGATCTCGAGCAGACCTGGGGGACAATAGTGCTCTACCCGGTAATAACTGAGGTGAAAATGAGGGGTTCAAGAGCGGAGGCCTATGTCGAGGCTTACCTCACCCCAGAGGGCTTTGGTGCCGTCTCGACCACCATCCTGGACGTGTACTCGGCTATAACACACCCGATCCTCGAAAACCCCCTCCTGCAGGGCGTGTTCTTCCCATGCGCCTACGGTGACGACCTCATACACTACGAGCTTATCGTTGACGGGAGTAACGTGTGCAGCGTCTGCGGCGTCCCAATCTGTGACAGACACAGGATCATAAAGAAGAGGAAGAGGGGCCTCCTTAGGAGGGAGGAGATACCGTACTGCCCGGAGCACGCGCCCAAGAAGTAGGAAGAGACCGCATAACCGTCTACCTCGCCCTAACTCTCCTCTCCTCATACTCATAAGCTGCAAGATACATAACAAGGCCGGCATAGTCGCCTAGCTCCTTCACAACTTCCCCCGGCCGGGGCTCTCCACCAAGAACTGCCCTCAGCCCCCTTGACACTGCTAGATCGGAGAGCGGGCCTATTGGGAACCTTGGGTGAACCATCGCTATTGAAAGCTCAGCAGTCCATCTCCCCACACCACGTATTCTGGTCAACTCCCTTATTGTACCCTCGGGGTCGTTCACGGCCTCCTCAACCGTTGGGAGGCTCCCCTCAAGCTCCCTC
Organism: Desulfurococcales archaeon; assembly: GCA_015521115.1. Classification (GTDB taxonomy): domain Archaea; phylum Thermoproteota; class Thermoprotei_A; order Sulfolobales; family Acidilobaceae; genus S143-63. Next base: position 4,939 of record WAOT01000016.1, on the reverse strand, counting down.
TCCGCGACCTCGACTATGGCTCCTGCCTTTAGACGTGTTAGACTGTGACTTCTAAGACCCTCAACTCCCGCCGATATAATCCTCCTAGGGCCGGGGAATGAATAGTACTCCTCTCCCCCGATGACCATTTGGTGACCGTAAGATCTCATGAGACGCCCCATTATTTTAAGAGAGACCCGGAGGGGGAGACGCTGTTTGACTATGGAGTCGACTAGTGCCTCATAGAGGCTTGTAGCCCTCCCGGGGCGCAGGCCCTCGTATTTGAGGGCTAACCTGTATAGGGGTTTGATATGCATAACCTTTTCTAGGAACTCTTTGTAGTCGAAGTCTGCCCTGAAGGATTCGAGTGCTAACCCCCTAGCCATTACAGCACTATTATGGTTCCGGGCGTATAACGTTAGGTCGATAACGGGGGCGTCGGGCTCACCGTGGAACTGTGCCTTCACAGCTACTAGCTCTCCCTCCAGGTTAAACAGCCTTCTAAACGTCCTAGTGGATGGGATGTATATGTGTGGGGTCGGCTCTCCCGGTATGCTGAACCTCTCTAGGTGAGGCGTAAACCTGTACGGAGGTTTAGGCGTGTACGTGTATATAAACTCCTCCATAGCCCCGGCACCAAGGCCTCCTCGACGTTTCTTTTTTAGCGGTTCATTAGCTGATAAAATTATTATGAGAGTCCTCGCTCTAAACTACTAGCAGGCTTACACGCTCACACTCAGGAGGATGCCTGGGATGGCCGTACCCCTCCTCGGAGGATTGGGTGGTGGAGGAGATATTGGCCTGATAATGGTATTAGAGACGCTCCTGGAAGGCGTAGAACCGGTGTATGTCAGCTTCGCCGGCTGTAAGCCCCGGAACTATGCGGGGCGTAGGGTGGCAGGTAGCCTGTTTGAGCCCGTAGCGTACCATCCCAGGGATTTCGAGTGGAGCCTGAAGATGTTAATGCCGGGCGCCCGTGTTTACAGGGTCTGCGTCAAAAGCGAGAGGGGGCAGGTGGAGGAAGCACTAGAGTGGCTCGAGAACCGTTACAGCCCGAATTGCACTTTACATACTGACATCGGCGGAGACGGGATCCTGACAGGGTTTGAGGAGAGCCTAGGGAGCTATATTACAGACACGCTGGCAAGGGCCTCCCTCCTCTGGGCTAGAGAGAAGTTCGGCTGGAGGAGTTACCTAGCGGTCGGAGGCCTCCACCTTGAGGGCGGGAGGAGGAGAGTGCTGAACCTAGACGAGCTGGTCGCAGATCTCCTCTACTATGAGGAGAGGGGTGGTTTAAAGGCCGTAGTAGACCCACCAGAAACGGCAGTAAGTAGGGCTAGAGCACTCCTATACCCTGGCAGGGAGATGGTGTCCGTCATGCTCCCTCTCTACCTTGCTGCCCTCGAGGGGAGGACTGCTATCAATATCGCCAAGGGATACAGCACTGGGATCCACAGGGTGGACTGGTGGACACGCTACGTCTTCGTCCTAGACAATGAGGTGACATGCCGTGCGAGCCCCCTCTGTATGGAGGCATACAAGAGTTGGATGCCAGCGATTAAAGACTGGAGACTACTCGAGCCCCCTCGGGACTTTAAGAGGATCCTGAGGCGTGTAAAGGTCAATCAAGATAAGCACTTGAGAAGACTCATTAGGGCGTACAATGATAATGAGGCCCTTAAGAGGCTCTGCAAGGAAGTGTAGGGCTCTCTCCGGCCTAGCATTCTAAGAAGTCCGGGAGGTAGTCATATTCGTCCTTGTCTCCCCACTTATACTCAATGCACCCGTGGATCTCCTCCACAATACTTTTGAGCGTGGACTTCTTCGGATGTTTAATCCTCCTTTTCCCTACCATGACTCTACCCCAATGTGTAGTCCTTAGCTAGTCGCCTCCTCCATGATAAGGAACTCGTAGACGGCCTCACTTAAGAGTTGGATCCTCCTCCTCTCCCGCGCAAGCAGGGATGCTTCCCTCAGGGTTACGTAGCATTTAATGCATGGTACTATAATCCTCCGCCCTCTTAACGATTTGAGCCTCCTAACTGCTACAGCCCTCCTGACCTTCTTAGCCCACGGCTCCATGTTTATCGTTAGGCCCCCGCCTCCTCCGCAGCAGGAGCTGTAGGGGGGCTTGTCTGGGGGCTGTCTTGATCGGATAATTGTGATGGGACAGTTCCTTGTGAGCCTGCAGAAGTTGCAGCTCGTGTATACTATATCCTCGTGGAGTCTAAGGGGGCGCTTGGTTCTCTCTCTGACGAGCTCAGATAGTATGCTGTGTATGCTCCTCAACTTCGAGGCATTTATCCCGAGGGTCTTCTCAACAAGTCCCGCTACCACGGAGATCTTGAGGTCTGACCCGCACTCGCTCACAATTATCTCCTCGGCACCGAGATCCTCCATCACCTCGTAGGCACGCAGCAATAGGTCGAGGCCCACCTCGAACAGGGAAGCATCTACCCCCGGGTTCCCGCCCAGCTCTAGGGCCTTACCCGTAACAGTATACTCTACTCCCGCCAGTTCGAAGAGGTTGAGCTTAAGCCTAGCCTTCTCCGGGAACCTCACGGACTCGAGGGGTGAGGGTATGTAGAGGGACTTGCCGGGGCCGTCTACTTGCTCCCCTTCGAGCCAGCGGAGGGCTCTGTCCCTGTCCCGCGTGAACGAGTGACCCGTGTTGAGCGCGTTCACAACAGTCTCCCTAAGACCCCTTGGGATGACTCCCTTCCTCGCGTAACTATGGCGTGCTGCGAGGACAGCTCTCCATATTGGGAGGTGGTATGGGCATGCATACGTGCAGAGGCCGCATAGGAGGCAGCTGTAGAGGGACTCGAACCCGCGCTCGTCCCTCTCCCCCCTGCGTAGGGCTCTCCATGCATGATATAGTCTCCGGAGTGGGGAGTACTCCGGATTACTGGTGGCCCTATACGTTGGGCACACGTAGAGGCAGAGGCCGCAGGAGTTGCATGCTTCGAACGAGTTTAAAGCCTCTTCACTAAGCATAACGTGGAGCTCCCCTGCAGCCTTCTCCGCGGCCTCCGACACGCGGCCTCTCATGTCTGGGTACATATTACATCCCATGGATTCATCTATACGTGGCGGTGCCGTTAAGGGTTAATCATTACACTGAACACTACCTAGACTACCAGGGGTGTTAAATAATGGCTGGAGGGGCCATCGACAGGCTCCTCCGCATCCTCCACCTCAGGACTCTAGAGGAGAGCCTCGCCCTACTCGACAAGTTGAGGAAGAATGTACGCCTCGTACTACTAGTGGAGGAGGCGGGGCAGGCCGGGGCTGTGAGAGAGTACGTGAAAACGCTAGAGGAGAAATCTAAGGGGAAGATCACAGTCGAGGTTCTCACCGTGAAACTCCCCGAAACAACTCCACCTCCATGCCTTGGAGCTGCCATGGGTGAGAAGCGTTTTACGTACTGCGGAGACCTCCCTCCCCCTCTCTTCCCAGTAGTGGTACAGTTTGTCCTCGCCCTGGGTGGTGCTCCAGCATTTAGATGCTTAGAGGTTAACCCTCCACCCGCTGATATAACACTCTTCGTAGTTAGCGGGCTACCCTGTATAATAACGGGGTACACGCTAGCAGAGTACCTATACTGTGCACCCCAGGCCAGCGTGACAATCATAAACGCTGAGACCCTGAACAGGCGTGCTGGCAGGAAAGTCATCTCAGCAGTCCCTACCCTCGTCATAAACAAGGCACACGTGCACGTGGGAAGCGTAATGAGCCTAAAAGAACTAGTGAAGATCCTGGAGGTGAAGAGCCGTGGTGGAGGAGAGGGTGCTTGACCTCTCCGGTGAGACCGCCCTCTGCGGCGACATATCAATGCACATACTAGAGGAGCTCGACAAACTCCCTCCCGGGGGGCGGCTGATCGTTAAGACAAGGCTCCCTAGGGAAGACGTTGAGGAGAGCCTAAACCTCCTCAAGGAGAGCGGTATTGCCGAGGTCGTGGAAATCAACACTACTGATGGCGTCACAGTCATCGTACTAAAGAAGAGGTGAGGGGGGTGGAGGCCTCCCTCGGCACGCGAGTTGTGGAGGAGGCTGCAAGCTACGCCCCCATAAAACTCATAGCTTCCATAATAGTGGCAGCTATCTTCCTCAAGCTGTTCAAAGACTCTCTAACACACCCCGGCAGGAAGGCAGAAGGCTATAACATGCGCTCAACTATTGCACCAGTGCTAGCCCAATACTATGCCTCCAAGCTCTGGGGCATGTCAGGCAATCTCCTACTCGCAGCGGTTCTAGTGGCGCATGCTCTCATATTCACTATCCTAGCCCTCCATACTCCCGTGTTCGCCTCCATAGTGTATTCCATTGTTATGTTCGGTAGACCGGCGCAGAGCCTGGCAGGTGCAATCGACTACGTGCACAGCCACTTCTCCGAGCCCGCCGCCTGGATAGGAATTATTAGCGCGTTACTGGTAGCCTTCGTGATCGGAGTCGAGCTTGGCACCCACCCCACGGTTAAGAGGATACAGTTCGTCCTCCCCATTTTAACGCTCCTTACACTATTGACGGGATCCCTCGCAGTGCTCGGAGTCATACCTGTTACCTTCCACGCAGTCCTAGGATATCTGACCGTAGCCTACCTGCTATCCACCAGGAGGGGTCTACACTGGCTTCAGGCCCTCATAATTTGGGTTTCTTGGCGGCGTGGGCCTGGGATCACTCAGCCCTTCGCACCTCGAAAATCATAGGTGTTAGTGGGACTATTATGACGTGCTCTTCAACAGTTAGGAGCTTCTCAGCTAGCTGCCTCACTATCTTCTCTGCTATGGAAGAGATGGCTGCGCCCGTTGCTGAGAGTAGCAGCCTCTCAAAGAGTCCCCCGGCCGTCGAGGTCGGTAGTATTAGGCCTATTGGTACCTGTGCGATGAACCCGAGCGCTAGGAGGGTCTTCTCCAGTGCGATCTCGCCTTGGAGGGCCCTATTTGCCCTCTCAACC
>WAOT01000015.1 GCA_015521115.1 Desulfurococcales archaeon | reverse complement strand
GGCCTGTAGGGTTCGTGTTAAGGACATGGCCCCCAGGGGGTTCAGGCTCTTAAACCCGTCGTCGATGAGTGAGGCGGTAACAGTTAATAGGGCATATATTGAGAGGCTGGCGGCCGAGGCACGCTCCTTCATAGCGGGGGAGGCGGGAGGGGGGAAGGTGTTTGTCGCAGTGAGCGGAGGTATTGATAGTAGTGTAGTGCTTAGCTTAGCAGTTGAGGCCCTCGGTAGTGAGAGGGTTGTGGCGGTCTATGCGGACACGGGGATGGAGTTCCCCGCTAGCCTCGAGACCGCTGAGAGGTTAGCGGATAAGCTTGGGGTTGAACTCCTTATTGCTAGGAGCAGTGTAGACCCGTTCCGGGAGATCAGGAGTAGGGGGCTCATGACGGTTGAGAACAGGTGGTGCACGAGGATCCTAAAGCTAGCCCCACTAGCCCGCCTGTATAAGAGGATGGGTGCCCGTATTGTCGCTGACGGTGCAAGGGCCCTCGAGAGCGAGGGGAGGGCCGCCACGCCCAGGACTGGAGTGAACCCCCTGATACCGTTCGTGAAGAGGATCCTACCGATACACTCCTGGTCGCGCCTCGAAGTACAGTTATATGCCCACCTCAAAGGCCTCCCAGTGAACCCCCTCTACGACATGGGGCTTACCAGGATAGGATGCATCTACTGCCCAGCGATGCACCCACACGAGGTCATGATCTCGAGGGGGCTGCACCCGCAATTCTATAGGGGGCTCGAGAATGTGATAGGGAGAAGGTTGAAGGTATAGACTGCACGATTAGAGCCCCCAACCCCCTTCTACTAGGTGTGGTGTTACAGTGTTGAGGGGCGACCTGGAGCTTATCGGGGAAGGTTTCGGGGGAGTAAGCAAGAACGCCGGCAAGGCCCTCGTATCGGGCCAGCCCGTGCCGATCGACAATGTGAACCTCCCAACGGTTCTAGGCTACATAGGTGCCTGCTCCTCTAAGATGATCCTAACCCTCATACCAGAGGCTGAGACCGTGATGGTGACTACAAGGGCCTTCGGTAGAAAGGGCCTGGTGGAGAGGCTTAAGGTGCACGTGCTTGTGGCCCCCGAGGGATTGGGTGAGGAGAGGGTTAAGGAGGCGCTAAGCAACTGCCCCTTCATGTCCCTACTACTAGATAAGGTAGACGAGATCAGCGTATCCGGGGTTAAAGGGTTGGAGGAGAGGTCTTGCCGGTAGCGGGTGGTTATGGCGGTTTCTATTGATTATAAGCTAGAGAATACTTTTAAGTCTAACCTGTTTCTCCGTGTGTAGAGGTGTCCGGTGTTGTCGAGGGAGGTTGAGGGGCAGTCGGGTTCTGTTAAGGATCACATAGCGTACGCTTCAGACTTGGACATACTAATACCCCTGACACAGAGGGTTCCCATGTTCGACGTGACATTCGGCTACTACACAGGCTACGGTAACCCTCTCTTCAGCCTAGGCGGTGGTGTTGTGTATAGCGTGTTGAAGTATATCGTGCTGAAGTACCATGTTTTGAAGGGGTACAAGGTTATTGAGACACCCATCATCGCTAGGACTACACTCTACAAGCTGAGCGGGCACCTCGACATGTATAGGGAGAACATGTTCGTCTTCGACCTCGAGGGCGACGAGTACGCACTTAAACCTATGAACTGCCCCTTCCACATACTCGCCTTCATAAGCCTCGTGGAACGCTACGGTAACAGGCTAAAGCTCCCATTCAAGGTCTTCGAGCTCGGAACAGTGCACAGGGACGAGCGCTCCGGCTCCCTCCGGGGGCTCATGAGGGCTAGGAGGTTCACACAGGACGACGCGCACATATTCACTACTGAGAGCATGATCGTCCCCTCAATCCTGAACGTTTTCAGGGAGCTCAAGGAGATATACGAGAAGCTCTTCCACATGCCCGTAACAAAGGAGTCAGTCACACTAAGGGTGAGCCTATCAGACAGGGAGAGGATAGGCGAGAAGTACCTGGGGACACCGGAGGAGTGGGAGCTAGCGGAGGGGAAGCTTAGGGAGATCGCAGAGGAGATCAAGAAGGAGTACGGCATAGAATACTATGAGGCACGCGGGGAGGCAGCATTCTACGGGCCGAAGCTCGACGTCGTCGCGTTCATAGAGGACAGGAGGACTGGTGAGAAGAAGGACTGGCAGATAGGGACGATACAGTTCGACTTCAACCTCCCCAAGAAGTTTAGGCTCAACGAGATCGTTAGGAAGTACACTGACGTTGACGAGAAGGTCTACATGATCCACAGGGCCCTCCTCGGGAGCCTCGAGAGGTTCATGGGCGTATACCTAGAACGCTACCAGGGGAGACTCGTCTTCCCACTTGCACCACTACAAGTCCTCATAATAGGGATAACCACCGGGGACGAGGAGGTCGACAAGCAAATAGCACAGCAGGTCAACACCGTTGAGGAGGGCCTCGTAAAGGAGGGCTACAGAGCGGTAGGAAAGCTGGTGGCGAAGACCAGGCTAAGCGGTTATGTGAGGAAGGTCGAGAGCACGATAAAGCCACCCGTAATAGCTTATATAGGTAAGAGGGAGGTCGCAAGGGGCGAGGTAGCGCTCTCCATATACGACCTCGCAAAGAGGAGGAGGGTTAAGGAGACGGTGCAAGGGCTTCCGGGCGTACTATCTAAGCTGGACGAGATAGAGGCACCCGTTAGGGAGCTGATCGGTGAAGACCCGAGGCTCCCCGTCATCCTAGACTACCTGGCCCCGCAAGAGTAGCCCATCACCATCCCAATTTATACCCCTGCTAGCGGGATCCCGTCGCCCCTCGGGTCAGCCGCTGAGGCCCTCAGGTCTCCCCTAATCCAAATTGTCGATGCAACCCCAGTCCTACTCTCCCTAAGCCTGTACCCCAGCGGTAGCCTAGGGCGGAATCCCTTGTCAGTGATGACCTCGCAGCTCCATGGCGTCCAGAGCGCCCTTGGCTGGGAGACCGCCTCTCCAGGTGTGAGCACCGCATCAACTATCCCCGTTATAAGGTGAGCGTGCTGCTGGGGCCTGTAGTGGCCCCCGCTGATGCCCAGGGATATAATGGTCTCCTCCTCCGCGTTCTCCATTATCACGCTTGAGAGAGTGTGCAGCGGCCTCTTCCTTGGCCCGACAGTGTTCGGCCTGTCCTCTACAGTTGTGAAGCCGCTAGCCCTGTTGTGGAGGGTGACCTGGTACTTGGGCACCGTCAATGCTGAGCCGAAGGGCATGTAGAGGCTCTGTATCCCCGAAACGACCACCCCCTCCCGATCCGCTATAGACCACGCTGTAGTGTCCCCCATCCGGGCCCCCGATAGGTTCATCTCGAGGCAGCTCGGAGATCCCCTCCTAGCCTCAGATCTGAGGCCGTCCAATACGTCGCTAGAGAGTAGGGCCTCCGGGTCTACCCTCATGTGGACAGGGTCTCCCACCTCAAGATCCCTCACCCTATAGGCCGGGGGCGAGGCTGACAGTATGTAGTAGAACCTCTCACCCGGGTCTCGGGGGATCCTCCACTGCTCCAGTATTTTCAGGATGTGGAGCGTTGTAATCCCCTGAGTGTTGGGAGGCATCTCATAGACCCTCCACCCCCTGTACTCGGCGCTCAACGGCCTCCCCCACGCGGGAGAGTAGGACTCGAGATCCCCCTTATCGAGCACCCCGCCGAGAGAGGAGAGGTACTCCACTATAGCGTCAGCGGGCTCCCCACGGTAAAAGGAGAGGGGGTCATCCCCAATCAACTCCAGGAGGCGTGCAAGCCCAGGGAACCTCACAGGATCCCCAGGCCTCTCCGGGGGGCTCATGAGATACGTCTCCCTGCTCCCCTTATCCTCACGTAGAACGGGGGTCAACGCCTTCAGGGCCCTCACATACCCCCTTGTCGCTGGGAAGCCCTCGGACGCCAGCCTTCGAGCCGGCTCGACGAGGCTGCTCCACTCCATGCTACCATAGTGTTTCCACAGCTCATACAACGCCCCAACCAGCCCGGGGACTGTAACACTTAGGGGCCCCTCTCGAGCGCCCTCCTCCCTCCCCTCTCCTTAACGAGCCCTAGAGTAAGGGCCCTAGGACTATGGCCGCTCCCGTTTAGGAATACTGTCTCCCCGTCTGGGAGCCTAATTAGGGCGAACATGTCGCCTCCTATCCCGCCGAGGTGCGGTATTGTTACCGCGAGGGACAATGCTATGGTTATTGCTGCGTCAACGGCGTTACCCCCTCTCTCTAGGATTCTCGCAGCATTCAGGCAGGCCAGGGGGCTTTCACACGCTACCGAGTATTCCCTCCCATAGACCTCTAGGGGTGTGAACACTTCCGGGACACCCTCCAGCCTAATAGAAAGGGGTGCTTGACCCCACTATTATTGGTGAACCTAGCCCTTGACCTCCCCGGGTTTAGGGGGTACTTTGCCGGTTAGGAGCATGTGGCGTAACGCCTCAAAATACCTCCCCTTGACGCCCAGCTCTTTCAGCCTCTCAATGACGGGCTCGGGGTCATATTTCACCCTCCCTAGCACCAGACTAGACTTGCTGGTATCAAGTATGGCATAGCCCGCCATTGGCACCCCATCTCTCGGCTGCCCAACACTACCGGGGTTCACTACCACCGCCGAGTCAAGCGTCAGAAGGAACTGGTGGTGAGTGTGTCCCACCATGTAGAGCCCTTTAGGGCACTCTCCGCTTTTTCTCCTAAGGCTTACACCCCTGCGTAGGAGGTTACAGATCTCCCTCTTCCCAAGCCAGGGGTAGAGGTAGGCGTACATCGGGTTTGAGGGGGCAGCGTGGACTGCTGTGACATCTAAACCGTCTAGTTCCAGCTTGAGCGTTAGGGGTATGCGGCCTAGCCACTCCCTATCCTCCCTCGATATTAGCTTGAACGTGATGTTCTCACGGAACCAGACGCTAAGCCAATGGGTCTCCTCACCGCACCTGCAGTCCACGCCGTAGGCAACAGCGTGGTCATGGTTCCCCCTCACAACCCTAGCCCCAAGCATCTTAACCCTATCTATGACCTCACCTGGCCATGGCCCATAATCCACTAGATCCCCTAGGACGATGACCTCATCATACCCCTCAACATTCCCGAGAACAGAGTCTAATGCGGCGAGGTTGCCGTGGATGTCACTCAATATGAGAACCTTCATAGCCCACCCCAGCCTCCCCTCGGAGGGTCTCCCGCCTATAATTACTGTTGCCAAACGACTCAACTACAGGGGATGCCCTGGGATGTCAGGAGGCTGCGCTATAGAGGTTAAGGACGTGTGGAATCTCTATGGACAGATCCAAGTAGAGCTATTATGTACGCACCAGCCAAGACCTCACCATCAGCGCCCCATACTCGACAGAGACACTGTAGGGTATGGTGAAAGGAGATACTCGGAAATGAGATGTTCTCCCATATGGACAGCATACTATCACGCTAAATCTATTACTCTACTTCTCAGGACTGCTACGAACTTGTAATATAGCTTATTATTAAATCTGTAAGAGGTGATTTGCTTCGGGTAGGAGTCTCATTGAGGTTCACTCTGATCAGGATTCTCCCTTCTTGGTTTTTCTCTAACTCGACAAGGTCTGTGTGCCAGCCTCCATGCGCTATCAGGTCTCGTATGAACACGTTTTCCGAGTATTCACGAGGTTGTGCGCAGTAGAGTTGAGCTAGTGATATCCTGCCATAGTGTCTAATATTTTTAAAAATTTTGAGGGCTTTATCAAGCTTTTCCCTTTCTCTTAACTGTATCGTGTATGTTATCCTAGAGCCCCTTAGAGTCTCTCTTAGAGTGTCTACCGCCTTCAGGGTCGGGCCTCCCCCATTATCGAGGGCCTGTACTGTTGCGGTTGCTACTGCAAGGCCATAGGATAGTAGCCTCATACCGGGGCCTAGTCTTAGGGCTCGTCGAAGAGTATATTCCCCGTTCTCCCCCTCCACTATAACAGAGCCCTTGTGCTTCTCCAACACGAATCTGATTGCCTCCGCTATACTGGATCTTACCCCGCTATTCTCCCAGACGTATTGGAGTAGCTCTGGTACCAGGCCTAGCCTATAGAATGCTAGGAGGATTGCTGACATTCGTAGGGCATTGTTAAGCATCTCCCTCTCCTCACTACTTAGAACCTCTCCTGCATTTACCCCTCGAAGTGCCAGATTCCATGCCGCTCTTCCTCTAATACGATCCCTCGTCACACGGAAGATCTCGTCCGCCATCCCCACCACAAACGAGGACGATATAACCGACTTTTCAGTAAGGTGTACTTCCAGTAGCGCGGGCTCAATGTCCCGGCCTGCAGGGGTACAAGGGTCTTCAGGGCTACGTCTAGCCTCAGGAGGCCCCCTCACTATAGGGTCACTATTGTATGCCCTCAATTCCACCGCACCCATACCATGCCTCCCCTCAACCCCCATGGCCGTCCTGACCAGAGCGGAGAGGCCCGCTATCTCCCTTGCAGCCATCAAAGTGTAGACAGGCATATAGTTGATCCCATGGCTCAAGTCGACTGCGAAGGCCTCAGGAGGCTCCTCAACAGCACCATTCCTTTCCGTGCCGAAGAGGTGGAGAGATAGCCGGGCGATGAGGGTATAATAATAGTCACCTACCGCGCCCGAAAGCTTCAAACCATCCCGGTAGAGATATATGGTGCCAGGCAAGATCCAAACACTGGCCCCAACACCGCACAAATACCTCTCATACTCCTCCCTAGCCCACTCAACAAGCTCCCTATAACTACCGGGCTTCCCCCTATTGAAACCCACCGTATCCAAACCTAGAACAACACTCCTACCACCAAAACCCTTCAATACGCTAGCAATAAGCGAGAGAGACGTGAAAGACTCAACATAATCGCTGTCACCCCCATCCAGCTTATACCGGGCATAAAACCAATTCCTCGGATCCCCCCAAGGAGCCAAAACCAAAACACCCAACAAAAACACCCCTCAACACAACATTCCAAATACAAGTCATATAAACTGCAACTCTTAAGACCATGAACCCACATATAGTAGACCGAAACGTTTTTAAATTGGTGGTTCCTTATATGTTTTTGTACGAATTGGGTTGTTGTTTTGTGGTGTTCTTTTCCGTCGTTGTTGATGGGGGGGGGGTTGGGGTATTTATGTTTTTGTACGAAATCTGGTAATGGTGCAAACAATTGCTTATCATAGTTTTCGTACTGGGATCTAAGGGTTTATAAGCCAGGCGAAGAAATAGAAACACACAGAACCAGGCAGTTTGAAACAAGCAAAACTAAGATT
>WAOT01000014.1 GCA_015521115.1 Desulfurococcales archaeon | reverse complement strand
ATTCTTTTAGTAGCACAAAATTCTTCATATTTATCTGGTATAGAAATAGAACAAATAATATCAACAAGATATTCTGTTATAATTCTTGATATAATTATTGTTGAAAGATAAGATTCTAGACAGTAATTTCTTAGTATTTCCATATAAAGTCCTTCTACTTGTTCAATATACAATAGTTCGATGCCCATCCCGTTTCTAAAAAGCACTCTGCTAGATTCTTCAAGGTATTTCACACCTTCAGAGTATACTTTTTGAGCATGTTCAAGGAGTTCTTGATTACACGCGCTTCTCCTCATTGTTAATGCCCAAGAATAATAAGCAAAATCATACATCGATATGTGGAGACATTGATTATTAGGATTCATAATTATCTACCTCTTTTTTCTAAACATTCTATTCCTTTTTTGATAACCTCAGCCCAAGACAGGCCCAACCTGTCCTTGCGTTTCTTGAGTTCTTCGAATTCACTATCATCGAAAGCTACGTTTACCCTCTTTACCATACTCTTCCCACCAACTCTCTTAGTAAGACAGTTAGATTTATAAGGGTTTACTGTCTGTCTTACTAAGTTAGTCAGGTAGTAAGGGTGGTGTAGTGTGGTGCATACTAGTCTTGTGTGGCTGTTGGATGTCGAGGATCTCAGGGCTCTCTACTACTGGGAGCTGCAGGGTGCTAGGCAGGCCCTGAGCGACCTGGCTAGGAAGTACTGGCAGGATCTGCCTGAGCATGTGCAGAGGGCGGTTAAGAGGGCTCTGAACAATATAGAGGCCGAGCTTTACGAGCTAGAAGGCGACCTCGTGAGCATACTGCCAGCTAGGAAGGTGACCATGAAGGAAGAGGAGAAGGCCCAAGTATAATTCCTGTTTTCCATGTTAAGGAATGTAGAACTTTACCCTGCTCAGGGGCGGTTTTTCCACTGGGCCTGGCCCGTAGTCTACCCATTCCCCCTCTACCTGGAACATCCTGCCTAGCAGTCCCTTCTCAGCCAGCCTTCTCAGCTGCCTGGTCACGCGGCTCCACTCCGAGCTCGACACTCTGCCCTTCCTAGACTCGAGCCACTGCTTAAGATCCTCGTAGGTGAATACTCTTAGGCCTGTCTCCTTGAGGAACGAGCGTATGGGCTCTGGGAACAGTTGCAGCGAGGCCATCCTCGAGTGCTCGGCAGGCTGGTCCGTTAGGCCTGCCGCCTGGCTCACAAGGGCGTAGAGCTCGGGGTTCTTCTCCCTGAGCCTGGAGAGGCCTGGGGGGAGCAGCCGCTTCTCCTCTACGCCTCTCAGTACACTCCTGAGCCAGCTATGGTAGATCTTACCACAGTTACCGTGATTCCTACAGCTGGCTTCTAGGAACTTCTGCAGCTCTTCTAAGGCCTCTTCTAGGCCTAACCCCTTAACGTTCACTAGGTACCTCGAGGCCACATAGAGAATGAACCTCTTCCTACCATCAGGAAGGCCTCTCTCTAGCACGTCCTCAATATACTTGTATCTACTCATCCCCCTAGAGCCCGTTCTGGGACTACCTTTTGCTATGACCACTTTAGGCGGCTCTATAACGACCCGCACAATTTTTACCATCCTAGGGTCTAAGGGCTCATAGAGCTCATAATCCCACTCCTCTATACGCAAAGGCTCTAAGCTACGGGGATCTAGAAATCTGGCCCTCTTCCCTGTAGCCTCATGTAGAGTGTAGGGTATCCTGAAGAGATGTCTCCTGTCGAGCACCGCTCCCATATCCAGCGTATCCAGCCCGAGACGCCCTAGCAGGGCTCTTAGAAAGTCGGGATAGATGCTCGGATCTAGAGGTCGCTTGAGGAAGACCCAGACCCTGTACCCGCGTCTCCCAGTAAACTGGAGAGCCCCATCAGCCCCATAATGCTCCCTGAGGTGTTTAAGGAGCACCAGTGCATCTCTAAGGGCTCGACTTAGGCTTCGAGGATTAGAATCGAAATCAAAGCCTATCCTGTCTATGACCATAGAGGATATTGACTTGTTCCAATAGGCTGCCGTGCTGAGGTGATGCCCCGACCTAGGTCTGGCTAGGACCCTGTGCCAGATCTCTACCCAGTCGAGGATTCCTAGCCTAGCAGGGGTTCCGTACTCTCTTAGAAGGCAGCCCTCGAGGTGGCCGCAGACCCACTTCTCCAGGAACTGGCCTAGCAGCACTTCCCACCTGCTCCTACTAGAAAGCACTAGCAATCACCCTGCTGAGGGCAGAGAAAAGCTTATATAGTACGGTTCCAACATTGCCAGGTTCCGCTCCATTATTAAGGTGAAATCTGGAGTTACAAATAATAATGTGGAAGAAGTTGGAAAACCTGGAACCCTCATATATAAGCTTTTCTCCCCTAAAACCATTAGGCCCACCTTAAGACTCCCTGATCCTCTTCATCCTCTTCCTTGAAGGGATCCTTTAGAATTCCAATACCGAAATAGACATGCTTAGACTTCCCCTGAATCTTCTTCCTATCAGCGGTCACTCCGAACTCCTGCTTGAGTCTCTGAGTGAACCGCTTATGGGTGACAGGGGACTCTCCCTCTGCTTCAGCCCATCTCACATAAAGGGAGTAGAGCCTCTGCTTCTCCACGTAGGCCCTAGGGGAGAGTGTTAAGTATCCAGCCTCTTCCAGCTCCTTGACAAACCTGTACACACTATCACTCAGCCTCTTCCACTTGTCCGTCATGTCCAGACCCGACTCTGTGAAGCTCCGCCTAAGCATGACGTTCCTGAGCGCTAGGAGCGATATGATTATTCCAGCCTCGATCTCGCGCTCAGTAAACGTTCTGTCGAAGAAAGTCGGATCTTCTGGGAACTGATTTGGGAACTCGAGGCCTATCCATCTTCTCCACCATGCATGGGTGTTCTCATCTACTCTCGGAAGCTTATTGGCTGAGAAGATCATCTTAGCGTAGTTCACGAAGTAGAAGGGCTCTTTAAACTTTCTTTCAGCTCTGACTAGATCCTGCCCTGTGAGCTTCTTGAATATATCGGGATCTTTTATCGCACCTATGCTCTTCTTCCCAGAGAACTCTGCTGAAATATTAGCCAGCTTCTTGTAAAGATCTGCTATAACAAACCTTTGGCTCGGGTCGGTCAGCTTGATGAGCGATATTGAAACAACATTCTTCTGGCCCAGCACCTTCTCCAGCTTCCTGAGATAATTTGACTTACCGTTACCACCTTCTCCTACTAGGACGAAGGCTCTATGCAGCGGGTAATCTGGGTAAAGCGTGTATCCTTCTATTTCGTAGAGTAACACGGCCCTCTTCGGCTCGCCCACCCAGTCGAAGTAGGCCTTCCATGTCTTAGGAGTGTACTTCTCTGCCAGGCCTGCTATGTCTACTGGATGGGTTAGGATCTCCAAGCCTTCCTCGCGTATCATCTCTTTGAACAGATTAACGTCCACTCTGTGTGGTATCTTGTGGACCGCGTATATCGAGGGATTGAAGCTCTGTAGCTCGAAGACACCCCTGAACACCCATTCCTTCACATTGAATAGGCCGTTCTTAAATGCGAGATAGAACCTGTCCTGTTCGATTTTCTCCTTATTCTCCAGATACTTCCTAGCGCCTCTCCTATAGAGCTTGCCCATTACTTCGGAGACTATTCTATTGCTTACCTTAGCTTTGAGTTCTGAGCCCTCTATTAGGCTCTCGATCTCCGCTGCTATTTCGTCATCGCACTCCTCGTAGATACCTTCCTTATAGCATAGTAGAGGGCCCTTCTTGGACTTGAGGGATATGATGTGCTTCCTGCTCCATATAATTGATGCTAGTGTCTCGGCTAGCTCCTCTCTAGGAGTCGGCCTTGATGCTATGGCTATTGCCGACAGAGTCTTCAGCTCGTCAATCCTGAAGCCTCCCTGCCTCACAGCCAGAAGCTCGGCCTCGTATGCGAGCCTGTAAACGTCGAAATATTCAGCTACCTGTGCTATTGCAGAAGCTATTCCCCTCGGCTCGGACACACCCAAGCCTTCTAGCTTAGCCTCTAGAATGTCCTTACCATTAAAAGGATACCATATGATTGGTGGCTTAGGAATAGCACCATCTTCCATAGCCTCTAGGATAATGACCGTGAAGGAGACTCCAGCCTCGGATTCGCCTACTCTCCCTCTTATGAGAACTACTGTATATTTCGAGCCGATATTGAAGACTGCCTTATTCCTACCCTCGAACCGAATTCTCCCTACTCGTAGCTCCTCGAATCTTCCATAGCTGGCCTTTGGGTAAGGCTCCTCAAGGTTGGTGATTCTACTGGTATCACCTGTCATTACTATCACCACAGCCTAGCAAGCCTTGAAGGAAAGGGCACTCGTGCGAGGCGCAGAGACCGCAGACTGAGCCGTCTGTGGTGCAGGCCTTTAGGCAGGGGTACTCCTGGAAGTGGTCTAGCAGCTTGTCTAGGACAAAGTAACCCTTATTCCTACCGTTCGACCGCCTGAGCAGATAGCCCTTCTGGGCCAGATAGCTGAGAGCCACCCCGATATCGGTTCTAACAGCCCTATCCCCGTCTAGGCCAAAGCACGAAGCCACACTGGAGACCCTAACGTAGAGAGGCACCCTGCTACTACGCCTATACTGGCAGCGGAAGTACTCGAGGACGAGCCTAAGGCCCCTGACCTTCCTCTTCAGGCAGCCAGCATTACAGCCAGTTTTTATTACAATACTCTGCCTATCAGCACTAAATGGGTGCTCTGGGGCCCAGTGCTCCAGCGCACCCCTTACAACCCCCATCCTACACCACCTTACGTGCTGAAGGTAAACCAGGTCACTACGACTTGACTATGATCTCAACATACACTCGCTTACCAATGAGCCAGCTGTAATCCTTCCCCAAGTAGATCACGGGGTCGCCGCCGATCCTGCCGACTTTCCTTGCACCAACAGGTAGTCGGACTAGGGGAGCACCTTGGGCAGGAGATTTTCCGCTCACACATGCCACCCATAAGATATTAAATCCTGTAGCTACAAATAAACTAGTATGTGACAAGAAGAGGTCGGAGAACCATGACATATGTACATGTGTACACAGAAAAGTCACACTGCCAACCGCCTAGTCCAAAAGAACGTGAACTACTCAAACGTAAACACGGGGCCTGGAAGCGAAGGTTTAGCAGAGCCGCTCGGCTCACACAGATATTATCTGTATTGACAGCATGTGGTTCCTTGAGTATGAGATCGATAGCGAATATCATTGCAGGCTATACAGGAGAAGATCCCGAAGTTGTGAGACGCATCCTTTATAGACATGTATACCTGCTGACCGACTTATGGCTCATCGAAAAAAAGAACAGTAAGCTGAGGGTAACCCCCATAGGCCTATATGTTATAGCGACAGTATTAAGAGATATAATTAATAATTGGTGGGCTCTCCCTTATGTCCCTCTATGGATAGCATCCCGACTAGAAGAATGGGAAAAGAGTCTTCAGGGTCTTCGAGTATTTTTGGAGAACTCATCAGTGTTGTTTTATCTTGAATGGGAATATGATTTGAATCAAATATTATATATTATTGAAAATAATATATTTCCTAGAGAAGCCAGCGACAAACAACCAGATTTCTCTGAGAGGGAAGTAATGTATATGCTTATAAATAAATTCAAAATAAAAGAATTTAACTCAAATGATCCTCTTGATGTTTTACGTAACATTTCACTGATTAGTTCGCAATACTATAAAGATACATACCTATACGAGCTACACAAAGAAAATCCGAAGGAGTTTGAGCAAGCTATATTACGTCATGAAGCTAGACTAAGAAAAGTAGCTACTATCTTACGGGAGTGTTCTTACGAGAAATGTCCAAAGGAAGCCCTGCAAACTCTATTAGACTTCATGATTGAAGGAAGGGGGTTTCTAGAGCAGTTAGAGCATCTAGATACTCGGTTCATAGAAAAGCTAACGGGATGGCCTAAAGGAGAACCGTCAGTAACCTCTGCTTTAGCTCTTGCAATTGCAGGAGAGACTTTGATATCAGAATCATATGATGATGTTAGCAGAATACTTTTGGCCCTTAAGCAGAACGAAGATAAGATGAGCGAGTTCCTAGCTACTCTAATAGTTACCTATGCCTTAGACTTGCTTAAACACAAGCTTAGAGAGCTGTCACATGATATCGCAACGGTATCACGATATCGTAGTAGCGTTATACCTAGGGCTTGGGCCCTTAAGGATGAAAGATACCGTGAGTTGCTGAGCGCTATTCTTATGCTTGATAAGGTGTTAAACGAGCAGCTAGAGTTCTCGCATGGAAGTAGAGTATCCTAGGCCTAGCCTTGTAGCCGAGTGTTATTCGTTCGAACCAGAGCTATGTCCTGTAAGTAATTTTTGAGCCACCCCGCATATTTCTTGTATTCTTGTTTTGCTGTCTCCCTTAGGTAGACATATCGCTGCCTTAGGACTGTGTTGGGGGTTCTGCCCTGTATGAAGTCGACTATTATCTCTTGGATTCCGAGTGAGATCATCTTTGTGGAGACGTATTTCCTCACGTATTTGGGCGGTATGAGGCCTAGCCTGTAGGCCTTGTGGCTTACCCAGTCCGCTGAGACCCTTAGCTGGGGCGGTTTCTCTAGGCTGAATGCTAGGAAGGCCTTCTTGCTCCCCCTGTAGAGCTGCAGGGTCTGCAGCCATATCCCGTCCTCGAGGCTCCACTCCCCTCTCTCTAGGGCCTTTTCGACCTCTGCAGCCCTGAGGCCCGAGTATAGGAGTAGCTTGTAGAACCAGCAGAGGTCTATGCTCTCCCTGCAGGCCCAGCGTAGAGTGTCAAGCATCTCCTGGTCGCTTGGGACCCATAGGTCGGCCTGGCTCTTCCTCGACTTCACGCGCTTGAACTCCTCGCACGCCCTCTTATTGCCCCGCTCCTCGCAGAGGAAGCGCATAAGCTTCTTGTAGGCTGTGATGTGCCACCTGCTATGGTCGACGGGCCTCTCACCAGAGTCTATCTCCTCGAGGCGACGCAGATATTCGTTGCATGTCTTCTCGCTAGCACCCTTAGTGCACCACTCGAGGAACTGGGAGCGCAGTTTTTGAGAAAAGGCTGTGCCCACTTTTTGCTTCAAAATACTAGGAGTTTTACCATTACTAGGAGCAGCTCGGGGTTGAGGGGCGGAGCCCCCAGGGGCGGGCTCAAGACCCGTTGGCGTAGGCCAGCGTGGGTTCAAATCCCACCCCCCGCACCAGCCAGTCCTAAAACACAATTATTGGTCTAAAGCGGCCTCCTCAGGCACGGTGGATCCGCTTGAAAGTATGGGGAATGGTGCTTGGCGGGTATCCTAGGGGGCGCCTTGCACGATACTCTCTGAGGGATAGAGAGAGGGGTACAATAAGGTCATCCCAGTTCTCGGTTGAGATGCTCAAGACTCATGCAGAGGTTATTGGAGTACAGAAGGCGGCCGGTCTACCTGTTGTGGTGGACGGTATGATTGGCTGGCACGACATCTTCAGGCCCTTTATCAGGAACTGGAGAAATGTAAGCGTTGACGGTCTTCTCAGGTACTTTGATAACAACTTCTTCTACAGGATCCCGGTCTTTACGGGTGAGCCCGACATCATAGAGCCTGTTTGGCCTGGCAGAGTTGCGGAGTTCAGCCTCTTAGCTGACCCTGCTAGGCTCAAGATCGTCTTGCCAGGGCCCGTGACGATGGCGTTAATGTCCAAGAATAAAGCAGGGCTTAGCACGGAAGAGCTCGCTGAGAGGATTGCCTACCTGCTAAGGAGGGAGGTGGAGTTAACTTTGGAGTATAACGTGTATGTTCAGATAGACGAGCCAATACTCTCTATGAGGAATGCTGAAGAGCACTGGGCCGGGCTAGCGGTAGAGCTAGCTAACAACATTATTAGTGGGGTCGAGGATCGCTCAATTATCGCAGTCTACTTCGACTTCCCCTCCAAGAAGATCCTAGAGACCCTCCTAGGTGTAAGGGCGAAATATGTGTCGCTAGACATAGTAGACAGTCCACGGAGGGCCGAGGAGAACGCCCTACCCCTCGACGACCACGTGCCGGTCGTAGGTGTGGTCGATGGTAGAAGAATACATGAAGACCGGATAAGCGACACTATTCTATCAATTATCAAGAAGCTCTCGGGGAGCGGGGACGAGATCGTCCTAACTACAACTACGTGGATGGATCTAATACCCTTCCGCTATGCCCTGAAGAAGACCAATATTCTGGGTAGGATGGTCGACTTTATCGCGGAGAGGCTGGGGGGAGAGGCGGTAAAACTCTGGAGGTGAACAAGACATGACAGGGTATGAGGTACCCCGCAAGTTCCCTACAACGGTCGTAGGAAGCTATCCGAAGCTTGAGCCGGCTAAAATAGCCCTCAAGAGGCTTAGAAAGGGTGAGGCTAGCGAGGAGGAGTTACGACCCTTCTTTGAGCAGGCCATCAGGATAGCTGTTGAAGACCAGGTTAAAGCCGGGGTCGATATTATAAGTGATGGTGAGCAGACCAGGGAGGACATGGTCGTCTTCTTCGCCGAGAGAGTGGAAGGGTACATGCCTGGCGAGTGGGTCAAGATCTTTGACAACGTCTACTTCAGGAAGCCGATCATATATTCGCAGGTGAAATGGGTTAGACCCCTCACAGTTGAGGACTGGAAGACTGCAACACGCTTCAGCATGGGTCGCCCAGTTAAGGGTATCCTAACGGGCCCCTACACTATGATCGAGTGGAGCTTTGACCTACACTACAGGGACAGGTATGAGGCCATAATAGCTCTAGCCAAGGAGATAAGGAAGGAGATAGAAGCCCTCGTTAACGCGGGCGCGAAGTACATCCAAGTTGATGAACCGGCTCTCTCAACCAGGCCGTGGAGAGAAGAGGCAGAGATCGCGGGCGAGGCGTTAAAGATACTGTTCAAAGGGATAGAGGCTAAGAAGATCGTGCACATATGCTTCGGTAGGGTCGAAGAGATCTTGCCCTACATACTCGACTACCCAGTAGACCAGTTCGACCTAGAGTTCAAGAACAGCGACTTCAGACTCCTACCATATCTAAAAGAATATGGATACGATAAGGAGCTAGGCTACGGGGTAATCGACGTCCACACCACACAGATAGAGACTGTAGAAGAGATCCTTGAGAGCATAGACAGGCTCATGAAGCTCGACATACTCCCACCCGAGAAGGTCTACATAGACCCCGACTGTGGACTCAAACGCTTACCGAGGGATATAGCTCTGGCCAAGCTGAAGAACATGGTGGAGGCTGCAAAGATTGCGAGAGAGAGGTGGTAGACTACCCATAGGCAAACTACCCCTAGACGCGCTTGGAGAGGTCATTAGCAGGATTAGGACATACAGGGATCCCCAGACCACCCAGGGCCCAGCGGTCGGAGAGGACGCAGGAATCATCAGGCTTCCATGCTGCGACCTAGCGATACACAGCGACCCAATAACTGAGGCCTCCTCACTTGCCGGTAGGCTATCCATCATTGTAGCATCAAACGATGTAGCGACAACAGGAGCGTGCCCGAGATGGGCTAGCATAACCATAATGATACCCCCTAACTCAGATATCGAAAGCATCAAATCGATTGCCGAAGAAGCCGGCTCTATCGCAAGGGATCTCGGCATCGACGTTATAAGCGGTCACACGGAGATATCTCCCGGCCTCGCAAAACCCATACTTGTAACAACTGTCATAGGGCTCACATGCCCGGGGTGTGCAATAAGAACGGGGGATGCTAGGCCCGGGGACATTATACTCATAACAGGCTACGCTGGAACCGAGGGAACGGCTATATTGGCTACAGACTTCAGGGACAAGCTCAAGGATTGTGGTGTAAGTAATGAGACCCTTGAGGGGGCAAAAAGCCTCGGCGATAAGGTGAGCATTGTCGGTAGAGCCTGCGCACTTGCCAGTAAAAGACTCCCCACAGCAATGCACGATGCGACTGAGGGAGGAGTCATAGGCGCTCTTGTAGAATTGGCCCTCGCCTCTAACACACGCGTAGTTGTTTATGCTGAACGCATTCCAGTCCATCCTTCAACAACTGCTATCTCTAACTGCCTTGATATAGACTACCTTAAACTCATAAGTAGCGGGGCTCTAATATTTACGGCCCCAAAGGATAAGGTCGGCGATGCAGTCTCACTCCTCAAGACAAAGGGCTATCCAGTCGAGGTTATAGGGCGTGTTGAGGAGGGGGAGCCTGAGTTAGTGCTCTATAGGGGGGAGAGAGTCGAACGTTATAGTGCTCCTCCTGCAGACGAAATAAGTAGGGTGTGGGAGAGATATGAGCAAGAAAAGGAGAGGGAGAGCCGCTAAGCCTGTATACAAGTGTGAGGAGCCGCCATGTATTCACGTGGTCATTGACACCCATAAGAAGAGGTTTAAGGTCTTCATCGAAGATCTCTATGACGACAGTATAATAGTAACACCAATATCTGCAGAGACTCTTATGAAAGCCTGTGAGAAGCTTAGAGAAGCGCTCGAAGGCGGGTTCCGAGAGGCCTCCACGACCGATGAAGTCGATGACTTAGCCCGGAAGTACCTCAATGTTAGCCCTATAGAGGAGGAAGACTAGTTTTAAGAAGAGAAAACATGAGGTTTCCCCCTTGGGATTGGGGGAGGGAAAGAGGCGACCAACTAGTATAGGCTACTTATACTCTGGGGGTAGCGCGTCTATTAGCTTCTTTACTGCCTCGGCACTCTCTGCTAGCCCCTTCTTCTCCTCTTCGTTTAGTGGTAGCTCAATAATTCTCTCAATCCCACTAGCGCCGAGGACTAGTGGGACTTCAAGCACTATGTCACTGAAGCCATACTCGCCCTTGAGGTAGGCGCTTGCTATGAACGCCTTGTGCTGGTTCTTCTTTATTGCCTCTACCATAACCGCTAGGCCTGCGCCAGGGCCGTAGTTGCTGCTATAGCCTCTCAACTCTGTTATTGTCTTGCCAGCTGCTACGGTCTCCTTCCTTATCTCCTCTATCTCCTCCGGGGATAGCAGGCTCGTTAGTGGTGCTCCCATAACTGTTGAGAGTCTTGGCACTGGGAACATTGCCTGGCCGTGCATTCCAAGGACTATGGGTACAATCGAGGCCGGGCTTATCTTAAGCTTTCTACTGGCGTAATATGCCAGCCTACCCGCATCCAGTACTCCGCTGAAGCCTATAACCCTCTCCCTGGGGAAGCCTAGCTTCTTGTACATGACGTAGGTCATAGCATCTAGGGGATTCGTGGTTAGGAGGACTATTGAGTTGGGGGCGTACTCCTTGATCTTCTCTGCAATATCAGCTATTATCCCCGCGTTCTTGCCTAGCAGCTGCTCTCTCGTCATTCCGGGTTTTCTGGGGAAGCCGGCAGTGACTACTACTATGTCGCTGCCCGCCATGTCCTTATAGTCGTTTGAACCCGTTATTGTTATGCTTTTACCGAGGATCGAGGCTGCATGGCTCAGGTCTAGGGCCTCCCCCTGTGGCTTGTTAGGGATTATGTCTATCAGGAGGATATCGTCCAGCTCCTTTACCATCATGAAGGCTGCCGCGGAGGTTCCGACCTTACCAGCTCCAATTATAGTGATCATACTCTCCACCCATACACCATGTTTCGATTATGAGTAGTCCGGGGACTAAGCTTATACGTTATAGGACTTACAGAGTATAGCCTCTAGTTTTGGATTAGAATATCACCCGTGAGATCGACGAGGCGATGTAGTGCGCTATCCTCAGGGGTTCCGGCATCCTAGCATGTACCTGGTATTTCTCAATAAGACTCCTCGCTTCCTCTGGTAGGAGTCCCCATGTGACCACGTATAGTGGCCCTTTTAGAGTGTTCACCTCCCTTACAGTACTTAGCAGCGTGAGTACTCTCATCCTAATCCAACTGTACCTAGTGTGAATTACTGCATCGGCAATCTTCGACAGGTTCGGAGCCCTCTTGTATATAAATACTACTGGTGCGCCAGAGGCTGCTGCGATAGTTGGAGGCGATATAATATTAAACCCCCCGATCGTTATGGAATCGAAGAAAACAGCCTCCACAGCCCCGGAAGGGCATTGACCGGTCATACGTCTAGCTATGTAAGCTACTTGGGAGGACGCGTCTAAACCGTCTACTTTAATGGGGAGGTGGCCTACACCTGTGAGGCCATGCTCGCTACCGTAGAGCACGCATGCAACTACTGTAAAACCTCCTCCCAGTTTATTAACAACCCCGTCATCGCAGGCTATCACGCACTTTCCCAACGAGGCCACCCAGCCTCTCCGCTATCCTAGTTAGGAGCGGGTCGTCGGAGATAACCTGTAGGACTGGTGCTGGGTCTACGACTAACTCGATCACTCTCGTCTTACCGTATCTCCCTCTGCTGATCGTTCTCGCTCTTATCACACCGAGCATGTCTAGTTCCCCGATTATTCCTGAAACTCTCCTAAATGTTACCTCCTCTATACCGATCTCATTGACATATCTCCTATACACGTCATAAACCTCTCCTGTGGTGGTCTTGTCTTCTCCGCCTCTAGTAGCTTCAACAATGCTTGCTAGAATGAGTTTCCCGTGGAGGGGTAGCGTCTTAACCACGTCGACGACCCTATCCCTCTCTATCTCCATCCTAGCAAGCATCACATGAGTCTTCGTCACCCTCTCATCCCCCCTCCTCTCCGCGATCTCCCCGGCAACCCTCAATAGATCCAAGGCCCTCCTAGCATCGCCATGCTCCCTGGCGGCAAGCGCGGCACATAGTGGGACAACATCATCGTCTAAAACCCCGGGGAGGAACGCTTCCCTAGCCCTCTCGCTTAGAATATCACGTAGTTGGGAGGCGTTGTATGGGCTGAACACTATCTCCTCCTCTCCCAGGCTACTCTTTACCCTAGGATCCAGGCTCTCGACAAAGCTGACGCTGTTCGTTATCCCGATAAGTGAAACCTTAAACCTTTCAAGGTTCTCGTTAACTCTAACTAGCTTATACAGGAGGTCATCGCCATGGCGTCTTACTAGGAAATCTATCTCGTCAAGAACGATTATCATTATACCACTCATCCTATTAGCTCTGACAACGAACCTCCTATACACCTCACCCGTGCTTAGGCCTGTAAAGGGAACCCTTACACCCAGCGCTTCCGCGATGTCGCTCATGACCCTGTAGGGAGTGTCCCGCTGCCGCACGTTCACATACGCTATGTAAAGCTTCACATTCCTCCCTGCCGCCTTCTCCGCGAGTTTTCTAAGGACAAGCTTTGTCGCCGCAGTCTTCCCAGTACCTGTTAGACCATATATGAAAATGTTGTTAGGCCTCTCCCCCCTGAGAGCTACAGCAAGAGTGTGGGCTAACCGAGTTATCTCCCTCTCCCTATGA
Organism: Desulfurococcales archaeon; assembly: GCA_015521115.1. Classification (GTDB taxonomy): domain Archaea; phylum Thermoproteota; class Thermoprotei_A; order Sulfolobales; family Acidilobaceae; genus S143-63. The sequence goes on along the minus strand of WAOT01000014.1, from coordinate 80,397 downwards.
ATGAGCCTCTCAGGTATATAATCTGGCAACAGTTTTTCCCTGTCCCTAAATATCCTAGACCTGACAGCGCTCTCAAAGATCTCGTCTAGACTCGACATCCCCACCACTCCACTAGATCCAAAAGAAACAGACACTAGTAGAGGGGGAGACACTAGGTATTACCTGAATCTCACAAGGTAAGCATAGACCCGCGAAACCTTTATTACACGACAAACTGGAATATAGAGTCTGGCAGCGATCGGGCCGGTAGCTCAGCCTGGAAGAGCGCCCGGTTGGCATCCGGGAGGCCCCGGGTTCAAATCCCGGCCGGTCCACCAACCCATTATAACATCACTCCCCAACACGGTAAATAGACACCGGCATCCTCGATAACCGTAATTGAACGGAAATAAGGGTATACACGTCGCCAAAGTCGATACTTATTTTCATTTTATAATAAGATTATTAATAATCCAATTTTTAATGATGTGGGGATTAAATCAAGAATGGTGGGCCCGCGGGGATTTGAACCCCGGACCTCCGCCGTGTCAGGGCGGCGTCCTAACCAGGCTAGACGACGGGCCCTGGCTCGATGTGCGCCCCCATCCTTGGCTTACTGGTGTTGTTAGGGTTTATAGGCATTCTGTCGTCTTAGAGGCTTCTTAGTTGGTCTCTACCTCAGGGCATGACGCCTCTACGACCACATTTACTCTATAGGGCTTCACTCCAGCCCGTGATATTGTGGCTAGCAAGTCTTCTATAATCTTTGACGTATCCTCGCTCTCGTAGTCTACAATTTTGCCTGTATTAGTGCAGTATATGTTCACGTGTGGTCTTGGAAGGTCTATGTGGGTCTCACCGTTGAGCTCGAATAGAGTTACAATGTTATGTTTCTCGAGCAGTTTAAGTGTGTTGAAGAGTGTGCTTACACCTATACTTGGCATCTCTTTTCTAACGAGTTCGTATATTTGTTTGAACGATGGGTGGTTTTTAACGTTTTCAAGTATTATTTTTGTTATTATTATTCTCTGAGGAGTTATTCTCAGGTTCAACCTATTCAGCAGGCGTATGACCTCCTCTATACTAACCTTCTCGGCCCCCCTTACTTCCGCCATACTATGCCGCCCCCTATATTCAGCTTACTACACACTACAGTTGCCTATAAAGAGTATCTGAGTGGAACTTATTTACGTTTGCGACATACGAGTATATCCCCTATCCAAGGGGATTGATAAGAATAGTAAGGAAGAACAGCTATCTACCTTCCCTGCCAGGCGAAAGGACTCCCGTCTTAACTAGTGACCTCACTAGTGGGTATTTATAACACGCTACGTAACGGCCAGGCTTCACTTCTACGAGCGGTGGCTCGGTTGACGGGCAGAGGTCTCCCAACTCTTTATCTACCTCTTTCATTTCGTCGTAGTAGACACATCTGGGGTGGAAGCGGCAGCCCGGTGGGATGAAGACTGCGTTGGGCACCTCACCTTTAATCTTGAGATCCCTGAACTTCTTCCTGTTTTCCGGGTCTGGGTCAGGTATAGCAGCGATTAGTGCTTCAGTATACGGATGTAATGGGTCTGCTATGACTTCCCTCGCATCCCCCACCTCAACTATCTTGCCTAGGTACATCACCGCAATCCTGTCGCATATGTATCTGGCGACTGCTAGGTCGTGTGTTATGAAGATGTATGAGGCGTCTAGCAGTGTCCTGAGGTTTAGGAGGACTTCCAAGATCTCTGCCCTAATTGACACGTCAAGCATTGAGACGGGCTCGTCCGCTATTATTAGTGCGGGATTGGCAATAATCGCCCTCGCAATGGCAACTCGCTGCCTCTGTCCACCGCTGAGCTGGTGGGGGAACCTATTTATGAACTCCGATGGAGGCGTTAGCTTGACCATCTCTAGGACACGTTCTATAAGGTCGAGCCTCTCCTCCTTGCTCTCACCGATCTTATGGACTATGAGGACTTCCTCTAGAATGTCCTTTATCCTGAACCTGGGGTTCAGGCTCCCGTAGGGATCCTGGTATATCATCTGGATGTCTCTCCTCAACGGTTTAAACTTCTTTTCAGGAAGATGTAGTATCTCCACCATACCGTTCTCATTAGGAGTTACACCCATCGCCTCGAGCTTTGCAAGGGTCTCTTTCCTAGGCTTGAACCACGCTTCTCCCGAGTATATGGGGACGAGCCTTAGAAGGGCCTTTCCTGTTGTTGTCTTACCACACCCGCTCTCGCCGACAAGACAGAAGATCTCCCTCTTCCGTATGTTGAACGAGACCCCATCTACCGCGTGCACGTATAGGGGCGGCTTCCTCAGTATCGTCCCTATAATTCCCCTCTTAAGGGGGAACCATACCCTTAGATCCTTGACCTTTAGGATCTCCTCCCCAAGCTCAACCCTGTACATAGGGTTCACCTCTTTGCATATAGCCAGCAGGCGACATAATGGCCTTTTTCGTACTCGATCATAGGCGGCTCCTCCCTGTTGCAAATGTCCATAACCTTCTTACACCTCGGAGCGAACCTGCAGCCGGGCGGCGGGTTCCTGAGGTCAGGTGGCTGGCCAGGTATGTACTCGAGCTTGTGAATATCTCCCTTTAACCTTGGAACTGCTCTTATGAGGGCCTGGGTGTAGGGGTGTAGAGGGTGGAGGAATATGTCCTCAGCCTTACCAAACTCCACTATTTTACCGGCGTACATCACGGCAATATACTCGCTGAGCTCCGTTACAACTCCTAGGTCGTGAGTTATTAGTATAATACTCATGCCTCTCTCCCTGTGCAGTTTCTTCATAAGATTGAGTATCTGGGCTTGTACAACAACGTCTAGAGCGGTTGTCGGCTCATCTGCTATAACTATATCGGGGTCTAGCACTAAAGCCATAGCGATCACAACCCTCTGCTTCTGTCCTCCGCTAAGCTCGTGGGGATAACGGTTCAGGATCTCTGGGGGGAGCCCTACGGCCTCGATGAGCTCCTGTGCCTTTTCCATCGCTTCTTCTCGAGTCATGTCTGTGTGGAGGAGTATGGGCTCGATTATCTGCTCTCCCACAGTGTAGACCGGGTTTAACGCGTTCATTGCCCCCTGGAAGATCATGCTTATCTTCTTCCACCTGATCTTACTCCTGACTTCGCTCTCACTCATCCTCGTTACGTCCATACCGTCTATACGAATTGTTCCATCAACTATCCTGCCGGGCGGCGGGACTAGCTTTAGGAGGCTCCACGCAAGTGTGCTCTTACCACATCCACTCTCTCCAACTATCCCTAGGGTCTGCCCTTTTTCCAGCTTTAGGTTCACTCCATCTACAGCTTTCACAACGCCCTTTAGTGTGTAGAAGTATGTCCTGAGGTTTTCTACCTCTAGTAGAGCCACCTCACTTACCCCCTTCCACTATTCAAGCCATAAAGAGCCATTATATAGCCTTATGGACTCCAAGAGTATAATCTTCGGAAAAAGAAGCCGGTATGGTATAATTATTCCATTAATTTTAAATTACGGGAAAAATAAATGTTTAAAAGATATTCTATCTCTATCTGTTATAGCTACTTTCTGGCGTAGTAGTATGCTGCGCCTGCTATGATGATTATGATGATTATTACAGCAGCTATTAGGCCTGCCTTGCTGGTTGGTGTTGGGCTTGTCGTTGTAGTACCTGTGGTTCCGCCCGGTGGTGAGGTTGTACCGCCAGTTGTTCCTGTCTGTGTAGTGGTTGTCGAGGTTGTTGTAGTGTTCCCAGGTGATGGGGCGACGAGTGTAATGCTCTGCACTTTCATTGCGGGGTTGCTGTAGCCGACTGGGTAGGCTACCACGATTATGTTGTAGTCTCCTGGGGAGACTGTTGTCGGTAGTGTTGCCTGGAACTGTCCGTTACCCTTATATGTCAGGTTGAGGAATGTTGTTGTGAAGTTGTTTAGGTCTAGCAGTATAGCGTATAGGTTGACATCATCGGGAGTTGCAGGCTGGTTGTTTACCTGTACTGTAATGTTTGCTATTGTTGTTCCAGCAGTATTGACTGCTAGTGCTGGCACATCTATGGCTACACTTGCTGTCTTGTACTGTAGCTCGTTGGCTATCTCAGTCACCGGTACTGGGAAGTTGTCAACCCTCTTGAGGTAGGCTATGTCGTTGGCAGCGTCATAGCTGTCTAGATAGAACGGGCCGTTGCCGACTACCATGTGGTGGTGCTGGTTGTAGAAGTTGATTAGGTTGTCAACCCTCTGCTCCCACTCCTGCTGTGTTAGTAGGCCCATGTTTATGAGCTGCTGTACCCAGTCTGGTGGGTTAGTCTTTGCGTTCTGTAGGAGATCCTTCATCTGGTCACATGCTACTGTGTCTAGCAGGTGTATTGCTGTGGTCTTGTTCTCCTCGACACTGTCGAGGCTGTAGACATACTTTAGCACGTACCCTCCTGACTGCACGCTACCATACTGCCAGAGTAGATCCATTGCTGCGTAGAGCTCTAGTGGGAAGCTTGTCCAGATGCTGGCCACCTGTGCTATCTGGCCGTCGTCTAGGTGGCTGTAGCTTGTGTATACCTTTACGGTGGTGTCGTTTACGATCTCGACTGCTAGGAACGTGTTGAGGAACGTGCTGTAATCTCTGGCTAGGGCGCTCTCATACCTCGTGTCGTTTGTCTGGTTAGTGCTGGTGTCTGTTGCGTACTCAAATATCACGTATATGGGTGCTAGTAGGTCTGCGAGTGTCTCAGTACTACCGTCGTGGAACTTGAGCTGTCCTAGCAGCTTGTAGTTTATGGTCACCTCGTTTATGGTTATGCCTGTGGTGTTAATCGGGTGCTCGCCGACTGTTGTGAACGTGTGGTTCACTGTGTCATAGTATATTGCATCGCTGGGTATACTGCCAACGTTCCTCTGCACGCTCCAGGTTGCAGTGTTAGCTGGGCTCCAGCCTAGCTCACCGTCAGTTACTCTGCTGGTTATGGCGGGCCAGGTTATGGCCTCGACTACAGGCCTGCTGTAGAAGTCCTGCCATCCACCGACGGGGTTCCAGGCCCATCCCTCTATGTAGACGTACCTGTTACTGAGGTTTACTGTGGGCTGTGGGTACTGTAGGTTCATGAATGTGAATGTGTGCCATGGGCTGGCCTTGGGGCTCGGGATTATACCGGAGAGGTCTCCGCTGTAGACGTAGAAGTCGTATGTGGCTGCTATGAAGACCCTCACGCTCTCCTTTATTCCTAGGTCTACCAGCTGCTGTAGGAGGCTCCAGAACTCGTCCTCGGATGTGTAGTTACCACTGTCTAGCTGTGTTGCTATGTTGTCGATAGTCTCGTTCTTGTAGTTCCAGTATCCCTCAGTTCCCCATCCAGGCATGGCACCCCAAATGCTGCTGAAGAACCATACTGCGTCTCCATAGTTGTACTTTGACATCCCAGTGATACCCCAGCCCTCAGTGTATAGGTGCCACTGGCACGCGCTGGGGTCGCTACCGTAGACTACCTGCTTAGCTCCGCTGAAGTCCATGTAGTTCCTCTCTACGGTGAGGCCTAGGTTCTCCAGGGTATCTGCTACTAGGTTTCCTATGTCCTTCCTGGCATCCTCCTGCCTTATGACGAACTTCACTGTTACTGGCTGGCCGTTGTAGTACCACTTACCGTCCGAGCCCTTAGTTGCGCCAGCCTCCTGGAGGGCCTCCTCGAGGAGCTGGGCTCCGTACTCTGGGCCCTTGCTCTTGAAGACAACCTCCCACTTGGCTAGTACTCCTACTAGGTATGGGTAGTCGGGGTCTAGTGGTGTGTAGCTCGTGATTACTGGTAGGGCGTATCCCTTGTAGATGTTGTTCACTATCTGATCCCTGTCTACTAGGAACTGGAGGGCGAACCTGGCCTTTCTATACTGGAATAGGTTGAAGCTTCCGTCCTGGCACGTGTCTGCAGGGTTGACCAGCAGGTTTACTAGACCGCTAGCGGCCTTGACATACTTGAAGCCCTGGGTTGAGAGGTTCTGGACTACGTTTATGTCCCTAATCCTGAACAGCCTGGCCTGGGTGTAGCCCTGGGTTAAGCTGGTTATGGCGGCCTGGTCGTCCTCGATCCTCTGTATTACTATCTCCTGGACATAAGCTGCGTGTGTCACTGCAGCGGTTAGGACTGGGATTATCATCATTGCGATTAAGAGTATAGCGAACTTCTCCTTCACGACGCATTCACCTAGCTACCCTTGTTCGATAACCTAATAGAGGATGTAGGGCCTTTAAAAACCTTCTTGAAGTCTAGATGAAAAAAATAATTAAACTATGTTTTATCGGATGTAACTAGTAAGGGATCACTTGATCAGCTTGGGTGCAACTAGTGGTTCGAGAGCCCTTCCAATTAATAGGAAAGTCGCTGAGAAGACGACCAGTGCTAGTCCCGGGAATAAGTAATACCACCACATGCCCGTAATGACGGCGTTTGCCGCATAAGCTCCGTTCAGCATCTTACCCCATGTTGGGGCTGTTGGGTCTCCGAGTCCTAGAACGGATAGGCTTGCCTCAGCTATTATGACGCCGGGCATTGAGAGTACAGCTATTGCCACGGTGTAGGGGAATATCTGTGGGAATACGTGTTTGAAGAGTATCCTCCACGTGCTGGCTCCCACGGCTTTCGCTGCCTCGACGTAGATCTGCTCACTTATCTGTAGGGCCATGCTTCTCACTACTATAACCGGGCCAGCCCAGAAGAGGATTATCATGAGGGTTGCCAGCCACCATAGACTCAGGCTCCCTCCCATGGCCACTGATATAGCTATAAGTATTGGGAGGAAAGGTAGCGAGTTGACAATGTCTACGATCCTCATTAGTGCTTCTCCTTTAATGTCCTTCCAGTAGCCTGCCGCGCTACCATAAAATGCGCCAAAGAAGGTTGAGGAGAATGTTACCAGGAAGCCTAGAATGAAGGCGTATGGTATTCCGAAGAGGAGGCCTAGTCCTACCGGCCTGCCCTTATCATCTGTCCCGAAGAACCCATAACAGTTTGACTTTATTATGAATTTGAAGTCGCTTAGGTAGAGGGAGGCATTATTGGCCTTTGCATAGTCCTCACTATACTGACCGTTCTGGAGGACATACTGTGAGGGGACGACGTATAGAACCTCGATTACTATCTTATAGTCTCCGGGAACCACCTGTAAGCCACCATCGGGGGCTTTTTCTAGGAAGATGAGTTTTCCGGCACCTGTAGTCTTTATCAGATCCTCTGCCGGTTTGGGCAGGTTTGAGAGAACAGTCTCATTAACTGGGAGTCCCGATATGACGATTGCAATCCTTTTTACCGACTCTGCGAAATCTGCTTGGAAGCCTATTTGTCCTGCAGTGTTTAGAACATCAATGCCGTTGAGGCTGGTGGGTGCTATAAACTTTTTGTAATATTTGTTCAGAAATGTAACGTTTTTAAGGACGTTCCCCGCTAGTATGTTGGTTTCACCCAGTCTGACGGCCCACTTCTTAGCCTTGTAGAAGTAGATTATGTTACCGTCCGGCCTTTCGAGGTAAGCGTTAAGTACTACAAACGTTGAGTTTTTAGTGTTAAAGTAGACATTTTTCGACACGTTAAACGCTACCGCTAGGGCGGCGTCGTTCGGTTTCGCCTTGTTCTCTGCCTCATAATGGAATGTGTACGTATAATTCTTGTAGACCACTGTATAGCCTAGGTTTTTGAAGAACGTGATTGACGCGTTAAACTTCTTAGCACCACCTAATGCCTCGATAAGGTCTTTTGACACGTCTTGTGAGGATGCGACTACTCCGATCTGTTGTTGTAGGTCGTTTAGTGTTACTGCTAGGTAAGGGGCCTTATCCCTCGCCCAGCATGGTGGAGCCCTCTCCGGGTATAGGTAAGGCCATAGCTGGCTCTTCTCGTAGTCTCTCATTCCTTGCGGGGTGTAGTATGCCGTCGCGTATATACCTAGTATTGCCAGTATAATGAGGAGGGATATCCCTATTTTGCCGTTGGTAGTCCTCCAGAGGAGTTGGAATGTGGAGAGTTCACCCGTCTCCTTCTTCCTCTTCCTACCTATCCGTAGCTTGAACCTTGCCATCCCGTTTCACCCCTTATGCCCTCCTAATCCTTGGGTCAAGGTAAGTATAGAGTATGTCCAGTATGAACCTAAGGATTAAGTAGAGTAGTGTGGTAATGTAGGTCAGCTCAAGCACTACTGGGATGTCAGATTTCTGTATCGCATCCCAGTAGAGCCTCCCTAGACCATACCAGTTGAATATAAGCTCGGTTATTATCGCGCCTGAGAAGACACTTAGGACGATCGCGAATAGGACTATTGTTACGAGAGGTGGTGCTGCCGGTCTCAGGACGTGTCTCCTGAGTACTATGTGCTCGGGTACACCTTTTGCCCTAGCTACTGTGACGAAGTCCTCGTTGAAGACGTCCAAGAGGATGTTCCTCATCCTAAACGCAGTGTCCCCAATGCTCAGGATTGTGACTGTAAAGACAGGGAGGGCTGACGCCTTAACTATTGTCCAGAGCCCGTGTAGGATTGTGCTAGCACTGGGGCCACCAGGCAGTATGAGGTATTTGAGTTCGAACATTGACCCCCACTGCGGTTTTTGTGTGAAGGGTGATGGGAATATGTGGTACTTGATTGTGAATAAGTAGATAAATACCATGGCGAGCCACCACCATGGCATACTAACGCTGAATATGCTCCACCAAGTGATTGTATGGTCGGTGAGGCCGTTCGGCCTTCTTGCCGCGTATAAAGCTAGCGGGGTTGCTAGTAGCAGGGTTAGGATAGAGGATGTGGTGAAGAGGGATATGCTGTAGGGGAGCCTCTCTATGATTATATGTAAGGTGTTCCTATCACCCTGTGATGGCCAGTACCTAGTCGTTAATACGCTGGCCGGTGGTGGCTGGAATTTTAGTAGCATCTTCGTATATTTCAGTGACAGCACATACCAGGGCTTGTCTAATCCCTTCTGAACTATCCTCCTATGGATTTCATCCTCAACGATCTTATTCCTGCATATCATGGACAGAACGTCATGGTACTTGGAGGCCACCTCTTTAATGGTGGTATTAGTCACATTTATGCCCTCCTGGGCTAGGATTTGTTCTGCAATTTTTGACGCCTGGAGTGTTATGGAGGCTTCCGTGAGCTTGCCGATCTTCTTAAGCTGATATGCAACTGCTTCCTTTATGCCCTCTCCGACAGCATCAATTATCTTATATTTAGTATTGTTATCTGTTATATTTGAAAACGATTTTATTTTAGATAAATTTTGTGGTGTTTTTAAGAGAGAATTAGCTCTATCTACACTCTCGTTGAATGAAACAAGTCCTACTCTACTTATACAGTTGTAGTAAATCGTACCCCTGTTAACGTTCTGGAACATCCCTCTTACAGAGTTCCTGACCTCAGTGTATATTATAGATTTCTCCCTCTCAGCTAGGGGGCCAGTGAATATTGCCGCTACTAGGTATGTGACTACGACCAGTACTATTACGAGGTTTATCAGTTTTATTACCACCCATCTCACAGTGGGACACCTGCCCTATGTTCTCCCCCCAGCCGCCATCCTCGTGGGGGCGGCTGGGGCTCCCACTATTAGCTGGGGATCCCCTTGTTGCTCCACTACTGTTTTGCTTGCAGACTAGACATTTTAAACTTGGCTACCACCGAGGGCCTATTGTTTGATAACCTTCGGGTAGCCTAGAGGATATACCGTGGGGGTGGCGTTGAGGTCTAGTATTGTAAGCCTTCCATACTATAAGTTCCGTTATTATTGGAATGAGAGGGAAGTGGATCTCCTCGGGGAGGCAAGGATTATCGCCGAGGTCTCACCTGAGCTCCGAATGGTTCTAGTGCTGCCAGCTGGTGTGAGGGGGTTCCTCCCCACCCCTTTACCTGGGTCTGTTAAGATTAGCCCCATATCTCGTGACCTGTTTGCTGATGTCGTTATTGAGAGCATTAAACTAATACTTGAGAGTGGGGCCCACGAGGAGCCTCCATTCCGGTTTAAGGGTTTCAGGGCCCTCCTTAAGACGATCTATAGCGGTGGCCTCTACAAGGGGTACTATGCAACTAAGGGTCTAAACATGCGGATGGCTAGGGGGTATGTTAGGGATATTCTCGGTATAACGGGTGTGGGTAAGATCAGGTTCCTCACCACAATGTGGAAGCCACTGAGGATCTCCTATATGGAGGATAGTCTCGAGATCGTTAAAATTGAGGGCTATGATAACGGGAACTGGAAACCCGAGTCCACGCTCATGAAACTTGCCAGGGCAGAGAGTGAAGCGTTCAACAACCTCCTCAGTATCATACTAAAGGGTTCGGGTGGGGGCCCAACGAACTTTTAAAGCCCCTACCACATAAACGGTTTAAATCGAGCATAGGTGGTGCGCTGTGACGAAGGCCATAATTATGATAAACACGGACGTGGGTAAGGAAGACGAGATCATGGAGAAACTCTTCGAACTCGAGGAGGTAAAGGACGTCTTCCTAGTCTACGGGATCCACGACATAGTAGCGATAGTCGAGACGGAAACAATGGATCAGCTCAGATCATTAATAACAGAGAAGATCAGGCAAATGGACGGAGTGAAAAACACGCTAACAAGCATTGTAGTCACACACAAGTCAAAGACCCAGTGCTAACGGTCAACACTATAGGACGCAATAAACAGCATGAGTATAGGCTATTTTCCCGGGGGCACAGCTCCAGGAATAACAGGACAACCCACCAGCATATCAATACCCTCCCCACACTCCTCACAGCCAATACTCGCTAGACTAAGTTCGAGATCCCGTCCAGGCGTGATACTATGGCCTCCAGGGAATACACGGATCAATGCGATGGTGGTACACCATTCACACTAGCGCTAGACGACTCCGATAGCGGCCTAGGCGGGTGTACAACCCATCTCGCCGGCCTCCTACTCTTTAAACTCTCACGCCGACTATGCCTCGCTGACTACCCGCTCCTCGTACGCCTAGCCCCCGGAGTCCCTTGGAAGACGAGGGGGAACGCTGCGGTCGTCATCAGAGGGTACCTCCTCGAGGGGAACCTCGAGGATTTACTGGAGACGGCTGTCAACCTAGCCAGAGACTACTCCCTGGGGAGGCCCGCCGAGCCCGGTAAGGGGCCTGGAGCCGCCATCTATCCCGGGATAGACGCCTGGAGATCCGAGCGCCTCAGGACGCTCTACAATGTAGGGCTACGAACACTCCTCCACTGGGAGGCTGTTTCGAGGGTTGCAGCACGTGAGGGAGTGATCACCTCGGGCGGTCGTGGGAGAATCGGTGCGGTCGCAAGTCTAGCTGCCCTAGCACCGGGGGAACCCTACACATACGAGCTCATAGCCTATCGGAGGCCGGAGTTGTGGGGTACGAGGAGATGTGTGGATGATGATCCATTATTCGAAGCGCAACTGCCGCCCTGCACATTCAATAACTTCGACCTACATAGGGGGGCTCTTATAGCTGCACCCCACGGGCCTGACCCTGTTCTAGCGGGCTTTAGGGGGACTTGCCCCGAGTACCTCGGCTGCTACAAGGGAGTGTTATGCGAGAGGCCACACTTCTGGGTTCTTTATAGGAGTAATCAGCATACTGACTCCCACCACGTGTTAACCCCCCGGTTAACACTCTACTCGAGCGGACTGGTTAACGCTAAGATCGCGTCCGCCCCCAAACTACTACCCGGGGGACACGTTATAGTCGAGTCCACTATAGGAGACCCGCCCGAGAGAGTATACCTTGCTGCGTACAGGGAAACGGGGGCAGTCAAAGCACAGTTATTGGACACGATCGTGGGTGATACGCTAGAAGTCGGGGGCACATTAAGACCTAGGGCGGAGGGATCCACGCTCTCAATAGAGAAGATCTATAGGACATGGAGGAGTAGTAGAACCTCCAAACTAGCCCCCCGATGCCCCAGGTGCGGGCATAGGATGAAGAGTGCGGGGAGAGGTAAGGGGTACAAATGCCCAAATTGCGGCTATCATGATCCAGACGGTAAGCCCGTCATAGTACACATACCGCCTCGGCCGAGCGCCCCTGCGGCACCACCGGCTGGGCGCTTGGGGCATCTTACAAGGCCTACCCATATACCTAAACTCCCGGTTTCACCGCCTAGCCCTCCCAGACTCGAGGATGTATTATCTCTCGAAGATCCTCCTGAGCTCACGCTCAGGGGATGCCGGGGAGCGTAAGATAATTAGCTCTAGTGTGAACGTCTCCTATGTGGGTGGGTGTACGGGTATGGCTAGAAAGAGGAAGCAGAGCGGTCCTATGACTGCTGCTGGCCTGATATCGTTCTACGACGAGTATGAGGGTAAGATAAAGATGAGCCCTACCACCCTGATCGTGCTCGCCGCTGTATATGCTCTAATCGTAGTCCTAGCGCACGCGTTCCTGGGCTAAACCCTTCAGCCCCCTAGTCCTCCTTTCCCCGGCTTTTCCTGTAAAGGTATACTCTCAGCGTCTTCGAAAACCCCCCGGTTAACACCTCCCACACGATCCTTAACACGACCTCCACTCCAACATCGATCTCCCTGAGTGTGCCAGCCTCCTCTGCCCTTTTGACTGCGAAAACATGGGCGCATCCGGGCTCGCCTTGGAGGAGCCTTCTCATGAAACCCTCGCAGCTGCAGTAGACCGAGTCTACGATGACGTGGTCTCCGGTCTCGCCTATATATACGTAAATGCTAGGGTCATTCCACACACGTATAAGACGGCCGGAGAGGGCGGCGTATCTGACTCTCTCCTCAAGACCAGGGGGAGGCCCCGCCTTTAACTGCTCCTCAATCTCCGAGGTGTAAGCCTCTAGTTCTCTTAAACTTCATCACCCTCCACTCACACTCTCTGGTTCCCACTACCACATAGTCTGTGAGGCCTGTGAATATGCCCACCTCGATGACCCCCGGGATCGATTTGAGCTCAGCCTCCAGCTTTGCGGGATCAACGTTTGTCAGTGGGCCTGTGTAGAGGTCTATGATTACGCCTCCCCAATCCGAAATTACTGGGCCATCCTTTCCCGTGGATGAACGGAGCTTTGGGTTCAGACCCATGGCGTCTAGGGTTTTAAGGGTGGTCATCAGCGCATCCTTATGGACTTCAATGGGGATTGGCTTCCTCTCCCCTAGGGTCTGGACGAGTTTGCTCTCGTCGACAATGATAATGTTTAGCCTGCTAGAGTATGCGAGGATCTTTTCCCCTAGAAGAGCTGCCCCCCTCCCCTTGACAAGGCTCCCGTCACCTGCTACCTCGTCTGCCCCGTCAACGTAGAGGTCTAATCGGGTGATTGTTGATGGATGGACACTCCCTACACCGATCCTAGCCAGTTTAAGAGCGGTGTCTAGACTGCTAGAAGCAACAGTCGTGGCTTCCCTGATTAGATCCTTAGACTCCTCAACGAACCATCCGACAGTGGAACCAGTTCCAATACCGATACTCTGGAGCTCAGCGCCGAGCTCCTTTATCAGTGCAAGGGCTCCTTTGGCTGCCGCACGCTTAGGGTTGCACACGACTCTCCTCCCTCGGGCTCAAGCCACGGGATCTTGAGCTAGCTCTAGATTAAAGACGGGTTTACTATCAGGTGTTCCAGTGGAAATAGGGGGGTCTATTTAAGGGATAACCGGTGGCGTGGTTAGCCTCCCCCAGACCCCTCTGTTTCCACTGGAGCATGTGTGAAATCCGTGATCCTGTGTGTTGGGAGACTACGTTACAGGTTTTCCCTCTTTATACGTTATTATTTAGATTATTTAACATATCATTATGCTACAAACAACATGAGTGCATGAGACACAACTATGAAACCACAATGAAGAGGCCTCCACTTGAACTTGAGGGGTGTGTGGGTGTGTGGGACAGTAGTGGGATTCCACAGGAAACCGGGGGGTGGTTAACCGGGGGGTTAACACCATGTTATATCCGACCACCGTCACGGGATGGGGATGGTGGTTGGTTGTGGGCAGTGATCTCACGCTGGAGTGTGCGCAGCGGGCTATGAGGAAGGCGTACTATGAACGCGATAAGAGTAGGGGATTACATGCTACGTTCACATGGCTCGTTGAAGAGCTGGGAGAGTTGGCGGAGGCCATATTGAAGGGTGATCGGAGGCTCCAGGAGGAGGAGATAGCCGATGTAATAGCGTGGACTCTAAGTATTGCCAACCTGCTGGATATCGATGTAGCTAAAGCCTTCCGCGACAAATATGGAGGAGATCTCGATCGGGCGGGATGCGGGATCCCCTAGGGTGACTTGAACGCCTTCACAACCTCAGGCAGCACGAGCGGGTTCTCTTCGACGAGGTTTCCGGTCACAAGTATATGCGCTCCGGCCTTAGCTATGGTGCGCGCAGTCTCCGGCCTCCTCACACCGCCCCCAACTATGATTCTAGCCTCGAGACCTGATCTCTCGACGAGCTTTCGGGCGAGTGAGACGGCCTCTGGGGGTACGGGCTTTGGGGCCCCGCTCCCAGCCTCGAGGTAGATCAGCCTCATACCCATCATAGCCGCTGCTAGAGCGTATGCTGCTGCGAGCTCCGGTTTTTCGTATGGTATAGGCCGTGCCCTCCCCACATATCCTGCGGCGCCGCCATAGCCTACTATGATGTATGCTGTCGGTAGAGGCTCTAGGCCTAGCCTTAACACTATTGGGGCGGCCTGCATCTGCACGCCGCTTATGTAGTATGGGTCGTCACTGTTTAGCATTGACATGAAAAGCACTGCGTCGGCCTCCGGTGTTAGACCGTTGAGATTGCCGGGGAATAGTATCACCGGGAGCCCGGAGGACTCCTTGATGCTCTTCACGGTATCTGATAGTACTGGCTCGTAGACCCCGATACTGCCTCCCACGAGTATAGCGTCGGTTCCGGCCTCGGCCGCGAAGCGGGCGAGTTTCCCCGCCTCCTCGGGTGTTGTCTTATCTGGGTCTATGAGGGTGAAGTGTGCCCTACTCTCCCTCGTCTGTTCCAATAGCTTCTTGAGTAGCCCCTTCGTCAACGCTTCCAGCCTCCTCTCGTATGATCTCCTCGATCTGCTTCTCGACCTCCTCCTCACTTACAGGCCTGCACTCGTCCAGCCTGTTCTCGTACACCATGTCTACCAGCATACTGTACACGTCGACCCTGTCCACGTTAGGTCTAACCCTGAAGACGCAGTGGAGACCGCAGCTCCCGCACTTTGCCTCGGCGATCTTCCACTGGGGGTCGTCGGACTTCTTGAAGTCGATAGTTAGCGTTATGTTACCGCACACCGGGCACTGGAAGAACTTGGCTGGCAGCCTTGGGCCCTTTCTGATTATCTTCTTCCTCCTCTTCCTTCTCCTACCCACTCTCTATCTCCCCCGGGATACTGGTTGAGGCATTCCAGGGCGTGTAAATAGGGTTTGCCTTCCAGGCCTGGGTGGCTCTCACCACGCTTTTTATACTATTATAGGAGGGCCGTCGACTGTCGCGTGGATGGGTGTGTGAGGTGGAGAGTTTCAAGGTAAGAGACCTCTCGCTGGCGGGTGAGGGTAAGAAGAACCTCGAATGGGCTGAGATGCACATGCCCGTCGTTATGCTACTTAGGAGGAGATATGCCGATCAAAAACCTCTCAAGGGCTACAGGCTAGGTCTTGTACTACACGTCACCAAGGAGACCGGAGTGCTTGTTAGAACCCTGAGGGCTTGGGGTGCAGAGGTATATCTTGCACCCAGCAACCCCCTCTCAACACAGGACGACATAGCCGCTGCTCTCGCGACCGAGGGCGTACACGTCTATGCCTGGAGGGGCATGACGGAGGAGGAGTATTTCTGGGCTATAGGGAGGGTTGTCGAGGCGGAACCACACCTTGTCGTGGATGATGGCGGGGATCTTCACGCATACCTCCACGACAAGGCAGTTGACATAGCGAAGAAGATCATTGGGGGGACGGAGGAGACTACTACGGGAGTCATTAGGCTAAGGGCCCTTGAGCGCGAGGGCAGGCTCCTCTACCCTGTGATAGCAGTTAACGACGCCTATACTAAGTATCTGTTCGATAACAGGTATGGAACTGGTCAGAGCACAGTTGACGGCATACTCAGGGCGACCAACATCCTCCTAGCAGGTAAGCGTGTGGTAGTGGCAGGCTACGGCTGGGTCGGCAGAGGGATCGCGTTGAGGATGAGGGGTATGGGTGCTAGGGTAATCGTTACAGAGGTCGACCCAATAAGGGCTCTAGAGGCAGTGATGGACGGTTTCGAGGTAATGAGTATGGACGAGGCCGCCAAGATCGGGGACGTATTCATAACAGCAACCGGCAACCGCGACGTGATAAGAGCCGAGCACATGGAGAAAATGAAGGACGGCGCAATACTGGCAAACTCGGGACACTTCAACGTGGAGATCAGCGTAGCCGATCTCGAGAGGATAGCTGTGAGGAAGAGGCAGATCAGGAGGTATGTAACAGAGTACACCCTCAAGGACGGGAAACGCCTCTACCTACTCGCTGAGGGGAGACTAGTAAACCTCGTAGCCGCGGAAGGTCATCCGAGCGAGGTAATGGACATGAGCTTCGCCAACCAAGCCCTCTCACTACTCTACCTGAAAGACAATGCAGGCAAACTACAGCCCAAAGTGTACAGAGTCCCTAGAGAACAGGACGAGGAAGTAGCACGGGCAAAACTGGAGGCCATGGGGATAAATATCGACACCCTAACCCCCGAACAGAAGAAATACCTCGGGAGCTGGAAGCTTTAATTTAAGATATATAGCTGTGGTTAGGTGATGATTAGGTAGTAGTCGAGGTGGCGCCTTAGAAGACCTCTCCAATTTTCTGCCTGTACCGCATTGTTTTTATTTCTCCATGGTTAAAGTTCTTTTCATGTGATTAAAATGTCGGAGAAGGGTGTTAATCCGCATATAATGGATGCTCTTAGACTGCTCGGGGATGGGGCATCTCTTGTAGCTGCAGGAGCTCTACTTTCGTGGCTTGGTCTTACGGGCTTGACGGGATCGTTACTTATAATATCCCGTGATCTTGAAGTAGGTATCGCATTCCTCGTCTCGTTAGGGCTTATACTCTCAATTGTAGGTTATGGAGTATATGTTTACGGTTTGGTTAAATGGCGTGACGCGGGGAGAAAAGTCCTCGACAGTCTGGGCCGCCGGTTTGAGTGGGGTTTGAAGGGAGCATCATATATGTGGAAGGGACTGTTATCACAGTTGGCAGGACTGCCTCTAATGGCCGCCGGCATGATTTTTCTAGTGAGCGATAATGATGTCCTGGCAAGCTTATTTGTTTTTATTAGTATAATATTGGTCGTGTCAGGTCTTATAGCGTTTATAGCGGGGTCAACACTCTTCGGCGTTTTCCTATCACGACTCGAGAATGTTACTATTAATGAGACGTATGAAGGCCTGGGGCTCACAGTGGCGGGAGCGCTCCTAGCGGTAGGATCATTCGTGCTCCCACTCCAACTTGTTGCTGCACTACTTATTCGCTCTCTGGCTAGGAGGGCATTAGCAGTCGGCAGGGGCCCGGGTGTGAACCGCCATGTGGTGGAGTAAAGTGGTGCGAGGAGGGTGGTGGGCCCGGGGGGATTTGAACCCCCGACCACCCGGTTATGAGCCGGGCGCTCTACCGGGCTGAGCTACGGGCCCTTCACTACGTGTTGGCTTGTTCCATACTGTATCCTACCTTATGGCTGGCTTATAACTGTTACTGGGGGCTCGGTGGATAGTCGCTCTTCACCGCCCCCTGGCGGGGCTCTGGGTCGCTCCACCTCTCTCATAGCCCTACTATGAGATCTTGTAATGGGCGGGAAATAGGTGTTAGGCCTCCGCAGGCCTCTCCCTGACTTCCTCCACCCTGATCCTCGCATGCCTCGCCATTTCTCTCAGTATGGAGTTCTTGCTTAGCGTGCCTATCAGGCGGCCCTCGGAGTCTACAACTGGTAGCCCGTCTACCCCCTGTTCTTTCATGGCCTGTACCGCCTCTACTATGGTAGCATCCTCTCTGATAGGTTTCTTGACCGGTGTCATAGCGTCTGCAGCTACTAGTGGTGCTATCTTGACGAACCTGGCTCTCCTTATCCCCGCTCTTACGAGCCTCCTGACCCATATGAGCCTCCTACTCTTTCTGGCCCTTAGTGAGTCCTCTGTCGCTATGAAGGGTAACCTGTTGGCGGAGACTACGCCGTAAATTATGTTCCCCTCTGCTACTGTGACGGCGTCTAGCAGGAGGCTCCTCATCTTGTTTATCACATGTGCTAGGCTGTGGTGGGGGTGTACTGTTGAGAGCTTCCTTGGCACGACGAGGTCTCTAGCCCTGACGTCCCCTATGTGGTGTGCCGCGTAGGCGTCTACAAGGTCGTCCTTAGTGATGAACCCTATAGTCTCCCCGTTCTCGTCCTCAACAATGACGACCTCGGCCTGGTTACTCAACATTTTGAGGGCCACGTTCTCGAGCGGCTCATCTGCCTTCACCTTTGGTATAACCTTACTCATCACATAGTCTATGAAGAACTTGTCGTGCACAGTCCTCCTCCATATGGGGCCCTTGAGCGCTATAGCCTTCAGCATGTTCCACTTGGATACGACTCCAACGATCCTTCCCGCCTCGTCCACTACTAGGAGGTAGTTTGTCTTCCTCCTCAGCATCTCCTTCCTAGCGTGTTCTACCGTGTCGTTTATTGAGATCGCTGGGAGCTCCTCTCTTGCTATGTCACCTGCTGTTATCCCTATCTCCTTATACTCCTCCTTAGGCCTGGCTGCTACCTCAGTTATGAGCTGCTGCTCTGTCATGTAGCTTGGGCGCTCCTCCACTGCGACTGGCTTTGGCATGGGTAGTGGGGCGACCCTGACCGCGCCGGGCTTTGCGCCCTCCATGTATGTCCTCACTATGTCCTCCTGCGTCACTACTCCTATTACTCTGCCTTCCTCGTCCACGACTGGTATTATGGAGAAGTCGTTCTCTACCATTACCTTGGCCACCATTTCGACCGGCGTGTCGGGGGTGGCTACGACCGCTCCTCTTGTCATTATCCTCTTGACCTTTGCCTGCGTCACTATTTTTCCATGCTTTATCTCTCTGTGGAACCTCCATCTCCCCTTCCTGATCAGGTCGTACGGTGTTATGACACCTACAGGGTATGGCTCCTCCTTGCTCCTAACAACGACAATACCCGGTATCCCGCGGAAGACGAACCTGCTCCACACCTTATTGATCTTCTCGTTGTGTTCAACAATGTACTTGTCCAGGTTCTTGGTGGTCATTATCTCAGACACGGTCTCAGCCTTAGGTTTGAACCCCCTCTCCATGAAAGCCCTGATTATGTCTGTATAAGTCACTATCCCGACGAGGCGGCCCTCATCGTCAACGACGGGCGCACTATCAGTCTTGAACTCCCTCAAGAGTTTGACAGCCCTGTCAACACTGTCCGTCTGCTTGAGGACAGGAAGATCTCGTGCTACATCAGCGACCCTGAGGTTGCTCCTAGTGCTTGTCGGAATGATGGCCTCAATGCGGGTAACAAAACCGTAGAGTTTTCTCGTTTTCTCGTCCTTAACTATCGGTATTATACGCTCCTCCGTAAGCCTCATAATAGCCCTCACTCTGACCAGTGGGGTGTTAGGCAGTAGCACTGTTCTAGGCTCCCTGAGTACCTCCCACACCTTCAACTTCCAATCACCGCCCTATACCTTCTCCCTATCGCGTTATTAAACCACTATATGTTGGGTGGCGACATGTTAAAAACGGGTTCCTGCCCGGGAAGGGCGAATCCTATATAGACCCGCGACAGTACCAGTAGTTTAAACGGGCAACCCCCTACTTCAGGGAAGACAAAAAGGATCTGAGTGGAAAGCGTGGGGGAGCAGTCTGAGAAACATAGTGATAAAACAGTTGTGGAGGCAGTAGGTGGGGTGTAAAAACAATGGCTGGTTCCAACGGGATAGTCTCATGTCCAAGATGTGGGACACCTATGATGTACCTCGTGGAAAAAGAGCGAAACGGTAAGGGAGAGACTAGGATAACACGCTACTACAAATGCCCAGTTTGCGGCACCAGGGTGGTGAGCGAGAAACTACTGCTGAAACCCTATGATGGGAAGATCCAGGTCTTCACACTATTAAACGGGAAAAAACAGATAATATACACTCCTAGAAGGATCCCAGTAAAGACCGGTAGGCCCAGGAGATCCCAGCCAAGGAGGCCTGTTAGGAAATAATCAAGTACCTGGTGTTTTCCGAGGGGCGACATAATGTCGCCGCCCATACCCCCCATACTTTATATTCCTCAAAGCCGGTAACCTTTGAGACGTAGCGTGAGAGCGCTGGAGGGCTGATCCGGCGGGTTGACACGAAAGTTCCTGCGGGATCTAAGAGTGGTACTCCGTGCTAATCCGGACGTCTCATCGATAGCTAGGAGAATGTTCGTCACAAACGCACTAGACGGTATAGTAGCCGCACTCGGCGTAAACATAGGGAGCTTTACTATGAATATGGATCCCGTAGTCCACGCCTCAGGAATGCTAGGCGGTACCCTGGCTATGGGTGTTGTTAGCGGCATGCTGGGAGTCTACGTCTCTGAGAAGGCGGAGAGGCTTAGGGAGTATAGGGATCTCGAGAGGAAGGTGGCCAGCTCCCTAAAGGAGAGTGTGTACTGGAAGGCAGTCCGCCTCATCCCAATATATGTCGCGCTATGGAGCGGGTTAGGTATCATACTATTCCCACTCCTAGCCACCCTACCATTCTTCCTTGTTAACGTACTGCACATTGATGTCATGGCAGCCTACTATGCTAGCATAGTGATAAGCGTGGCTGAGATGGCATTCCTAGGGTTCTATTTGGGGAGGATAAGCGGTGAGGGCATTGTGAAGTCGACTTTGAGAGTGTTAGGTATGGGTGTCGTCGCCCTCATAATAGCTTATGTGCTCCGAGCGGTTCTAGGGATAAGTGTTGTGGGTTAGAGCCTCTCCATATAGAGGTTTGCGAAGATCTGAACTAATTTCTTGAGCTCATCAAGCTCTATGAACTCGTCTGGGGCATGCGCGGTGTCGCCCTTGGGGCCATATGAGAGTGCTTTGGAGCCCTTTTCAACGTAGTACCTCAGGTCGAGGCCTCCAGGACACAGCTCCGGCTCTTTGACCTCTACTCCCACTTTGAGCGCAGCCCTCCGCAGGGCCTCATACAATTCTCCCGGTTCTGAGACCACAGGAGGCATTTCCTCCTTGTACGTAATAGAATAGGACAGTATGCCTAGGCCTGTTGAGACCCATTTAACAAGTCCTTCCAGCTCTGCTTTAGCGCTCTCGACCGTCTCTTCGGGTATGAGTCTCCTATCTATTGTGAACCTAAACTCCCCGGGAACCTGGTTTGTCTTACCCTGTGGGACGCCTGCAACGCCGCCGAGCATGAATGTCGAGTATACTGCGTCGGGTGGAGTGATCTTGTAGTTTGTTCTCCTGTTTGAGAGTAACACGCTATACGCCCTCTCCAGTTCTAGTGCGAGCCTGGCTCCAGCTGTGAAGGCGTTGACCCCCTTCCAGGGCGTGCTCGCGTGGGCAGTTTTACCATAGACCCTGATCTCAGCCCATAGGGCTCCCTTATGGCCGTGCCATGGTGCCTCTAGCCCGCTGGGCTCTGGTATTATGACGTATTCGGGGGTCTTCTTTAGAACTTTCTCCACGAGGTATCCAGTCCCACACTTGCCCCCTATCTCCTCGTCTGGGACGAACGCCATCTCTATGATCTTGTCCTTGGGGTAGTAGCCACTGTCAAGAGCTAGCTTTATACCTGCGATCGCGGCGGTTATGCCGCCCTTCATATCAATAGCTCCCCTGCCGTAGAGTCTTCCCTCCTTGACAACCGGCTTGAACGGCTCCGTCACAGTCCATCCGGGGCCTCCGGGGACGACGTCGTAGTGGCCGTTAACATGCACTACTTTACCCTTGTCTCCCAGTCTACCAATCACTATGTAACGTGGCTTATCGCTGGCAGTTTTACACTCCCTCTTCTGGTAGTCCCTGTCTACCTCAACCACTTTTACCGAGAAGCCTAGTTTCTCTAGCTCTCTTGCTAGAAGGTTGGCAGCCTTATCATAGTTGTCGCCTGCGGGTGATACTGTAGGAATGCTTATGAGCTCCTTGAGGAGCTCAACAGCATAGTTAAACGCCCTGTCGAGTAGTTCACCGGCCAACAGGGTCACCCAGTGCTCTGGTGTGTGTTCCAGTTATATTATGTGTCTGTGAGGAGAGACGCGGTGAGAGGGTGCAAAAAGGTTTGGGTCAATTGAAGTCTGGCTCTTGTAGCCCCCTGTATGCCCCCAGGGCAGGTTGTGGCCCCCCTGGGGGTTCTCCTATTCCAAGCTCCTGTCTGCTATGCTCCTCTCTATCTTTAGGGGTTTCAGGACGCTGACTATGTAGTTGAAAGCCTTCTGTGGGTCTGTGTGGGCTCCGCAGCTGTAGACGTCAACGGTAGCGAACCCGTACTCGGGCCAGGTGTGTATTGTTATGTGGCTCTCGAGTATGATTGCTACAACGCTTACTCCCTCACCGATCTTCCACGATTTTACATCTAGCACTGTCATGTTGCCCCTTCTGGCAGCCTCACGTACAATGTTCTCGAGCGTCTCCGGGTCTTTTAGGGCGTTTATATTACGGCATCCTATTAGGTTCCCGTAGACGTGCTTGCCTACTACCCTAAACTGCTGGGTGTTCCTCGCTAGTCTTAGCTGGCTCATCATATGCTCACCCCCCTTTTTATTCCCCCCTCCCGTAATACCCTAACCCGGGTCTAGTTATAAATGTGACCCCCCGGGGTGCCTGTGATGGAGTATATGGGTGTCGGGACGATCACAGGGCTTTATGGAGTCAGCGGGATCAGTAAGGCAGTCCTAGTTGATAGTAGCCAGGCGTTCGATAATATCCGTAAGGGTATTGAGAGGATAACCAGTGAGAGGAGTGGGAAGACAGGGTTTAGGAGTATTGCAGGGCGCCAGGCGGACACTGATGTGATCGTAGTCCAGATCCCTCCCTACCCCCAAGCCGTTGTGGAAGCCGTGTCGGAGCTCTACGCGTTCGGTGTGCGGCAGGTGGTAGCGATCTCCGGGGGGCATAGGCTTTCAAGGAAGATGCCCTCCAGGGCGGCTTTAGTTGTCAGGGGAGCTGTGCCGATGGATGACGTTAGCCGGGCTATTGCAGGCCAGCTCCCACTTCTACCCTCCTATAGGATAGAGAGTGTGTTCAGGGAGATGATAGAGAGCAGGTTCTCAGACTTCAACTGGGTCTATGGGGTAACAGTTACTGTGGCATCACCACACTTAAGGCACTATATTGAGAAGATCCGCGGCCTCACGGGGAGGAGGTGGATAGCCGCTGCAGACTCTGTGAGTGCTCCCCTCTATGCCATGCAGTATGAGCTGCCCGGCTTGGAGGCAATATCCCTGCTCGTTATGACGGGGGCTACGGAGCCGTTCGCCGAGTCGACCATTGTGAGGAGCATGGACGAGTTCGAGGCTGACTTGGAGCGGGTGGCGAGGGAGGAGACTATACTTTATATGGTCGCGATAGAGGTGCTTAAAAAACTGGAGTAGCGGCGGGTGCTTGCAGGTGGAGGGCGACATTAGGGATCTGGTAGATGCTGTGATGGTTCAGCTGGAGATACTCGAATCAGATATATCTAGGATCTCGAAAGAGTCCAAACATAAGGGCATAGTCCTGTCAATGTTTTACACTGTAGAGAAGATCAGAGACGCTATGGTTAAAATTAAGAAAGAAATTGACTCTTAACCCCCACCACTCTTAACTCTCTTGACAACGAGTATCGGCCCCCTCTTCTCGACTACAATAACGCGGTCTCCCTTCCTTATCTCCTCGTCGGATGTGGCCTTCCAGTATTCTCCCTGTACAATCACGAACCCTTCCCCGTTGGGAGGAATATCGTCTATAGCTCTCCCCTCAGCGCCCACTATTGACCATACTATCGGCTTCCTCTTCCTAACCTGTATGAGCTTGTATACCATGAGCGCTGTGAGCGCTCCCCCTGCAGCCCCTATAGCGTAGAGGGCGTAGAGAATCGTGTTAGCGTAGGAGCTGGCGATGGCGAACCCGCCCCCTGTAGGTAGGAGTACTATACCGAACACTAGCATTACGATTCCTACCCCACCGAATATGCCGAAGCCTGGAGTGTGTAGCTCTATAGCAACGAGAAGGGCTCCGAGGGCTATGAGTAAGAGACTCACCATGTTAACACTATACCCGGTGCCTGCAAGGCCTAGCAGTAGTAGGAGGGCCCCAATCGTGGCATAGGCCAGATGACCGCTAATAATACTAAATATGAGGATCAGTGTTCCCAGGCTGAGTAGGATACCGGATAGGATCGGGTCTGATAAGGCGTGGACTAGAGCTATCCTGGGCGTAGGCGGTATCTCCTCGATGGGGGAACCATCATATTCCAGGGCAACACTGGAACCGGATGGAAGTGCTACCACCTTCCCCTCTAACTTGTATAGAAGGTCTTCCGTGTTATTGGCTATGACGTCGATAACACCGTACTTGAAAGCCTCTGTAGCGCCGTAATTATCGTTTTTAAGGACGAACCTAACGAGGGCGGTGGCGTTCCTCCCCTTCGTTGCGCCATGCTCGCATAGGATCTTTATAATCGGGTTTATGATCTTAGACTCGTTGACCGGCTTATAGACCCCTGATTGAGGGTCGTAGAGGACCGGCTGCATTGACCCTATGATAGTGCCGGGCTGCATTGCGGCGACATGTGATGTCACAAGTATTAGGGTGCCAGCGCTTTCTGCCCACTTCCCGAATACGAACGCGATTACAGGGATCTTAGCCCGGTTTATTCTAACGACTATGTTAGTTGCGGACTCTAGATATCCTCCCGGAGTGTTTAGGAGTATAATGAGGCCTGCGCCCTCCGTTTCGGCCGCGGTTATGGCATAGTCTACATATTCCTCAGTGCTCTGGTCTATAACCCCGGTAATCTTTATGTAGTAGAACTTGCGGACTACCACCTCGTATGGTGTGTTACTTGCATCCCCAATTATACCATACTTCTTCTCAACGTTGCCACAGTATTTCATGCCTAGGGGCTCATTAGGGGTTGTCCCGTTCTGGGCTGCACTAGGACTTACTGTTGCGAGTACGGTGGCTATAAGGAAAAAGAGTGTCAGAACCAATGCCTTCTTGGGGGGAGTAAACACTACCTCGACACCTCTCGGTAGCTTGTGTGTGGTAGCTTCCCTCACTCCTTATCCTTTCTCGGGCAGTTGGGATAGGCCTTTCGCTATAGCGACGATGTCCCCGTGTGGGGTTGTGGTGTGGGGTGTTACAACGATGAGGTTCTTCTCCTTAGCTATCTCTACAAGTGTCTGGAGCTCTCTTAGCCGCATAGCGGCGGGGTGCCTCTCGTAGAACTCTGCTGCCTCTGCCATTATCTTTGCTGCCTGCCTCTCTCCTTCCGCCTCTATGATTCTTGCCCTCCTCCACCTCTCGGCCTCTGCCTGTTTGGCCATCGCTCTCAGCATTGATTCGGGGAGTTTCACCTCCTTTATCGTCACAGCTGTTACCTTTATCCCCCAGGGGTCTGTGAGGGTGTCTAGGATCTCCTGTAGCCTCTTGTTTATCTCCTCTCTCTTAGTTAGTAGGTCGTCGAGCTCCACTTGTCCGAGGATGTCCCTTAATGTTGTTTGGGCTAGCATTAGGACTGCGTAGTGATAGTTGCTTATGACCGTCACCGCCTTCTCGGGATCCATTACCTTATAGTAGACTACTGCGTCGACGCCGACGGTCACGTTATCCTTAGTTATTATCCTCTGCTCCGGTACGTCGGCGGTGACGATCCTGAGGTCTACTTTGACGAAATTGTCTATGAACGGTATTATGAAGAAGATCCCTGGGCCTTTGGCCCCGAGGAGCCTCCCAAGCCTGAATATGACTGCTCTCTCATACTCTTTAACAATTTTTATGCTCATAGATAGGAATATTAGTGCTATGAACGCTAAGAACAGTATCTCCAATGTTAAACCTGAAGGCCCAGCTTCAGCCAAGTTAGTCCACCACCCGCTCTATTAAGGGCATATAAGGAGAGTGAATATCTACGCATATATTAACATACCCTTAACCCACGCTACAGTTATCCTTGTCCACTACTCCCTCTCATAATGGTGCGTGGCTCTTGGTGTCAAAACGGGACGCCACCAGGCTTGAGAACGAGCTAGCAAACCTACTATGGGATAGGGGCTACGCTGTAGTTAGGGGGCCCTCGAGCGGATCCGCGGCTAGGAGGAGGTTTCAGCCTGATCTAATTGCGGTTAAGAAAGGCGTAGTGCTTATCATAGAGGTGAAGAAGGGGAGGGAGGGGAGACCCATATATATCCCACCACACCAGGTCGTGGGCCTCCGGGAACTTCAGGAGAGGAGTGGCGGGAGGGCTGTAGTCGCGGTTAAGATAGCGTATAGGGGGTGGCGTTTTCACTTCTTAGACGGCCTCCATGAAACGCGTGGTGGGAGGCTAAGGGTTGATAGGCCGGAGGCTGGGTTGAAGCTTGTTGAATTAGAGGAAATCCTATTCCGTCGGAGCGAAAGGTTAGACAGGTATCTTGGTTAGAAGGGTATTATCCTCGCCTCTAGCCCGTTCTTTTCCGCTAGCTTTCTTATCCTCTTAATCTTCCTAGCTGTCAGCCTTGGAGTATGCCTTGGGATCCTTACTATTAGAACCCCGTCCCTGACCTCGACTTCGGCCTCCGGGATTATCCTCTTGACTAGTCTAGCTATCATGTCCGTCTTGTCAGCCTTCCTCCCCTTAACGGGTATGACCATTGTCTGCTCTCCAAAGGTGTATATCTCGTATTCGAGCTCGCCAGTTAGGAAGTCCTTAACCTCTACCACAGGCCTTGCGAGGTCGGCCTCCCTCAGACCGGTTGGTAGTTTGACCGTTATGCTTATGTCTAACACCTTGGAGACCTCGCCCTTGTCTATGAATATGACGGTGTCTATTATGCTAGGTATCATTCCCAGCTCAACTCTACCTATGAACCTCTGGATTGCGTCGATAGGGGTTGTAGCGTGGACTACTCCCACCATCCCTATACCTGCCAGTCTCAGGTCGACGTATAGGCGGAAGTCCTCGTCGCTTCTGAGTTCGTCGTAGACGGTGTAATCGGGTCGGGAGAGTAGGAGGATATCATGTAGTTCTCCCAGGTCAGCGTAGTTCTTAGAGTATTGTGTTATTGTTGGTGGGAGCTTCATGTCCCTGGGAGACTCTATGGTCTTCACTACTTTCCCGTGGGAGGCATACCACTCGGCCAGTGCCTGTGCGAAGGTCGTCTTACCCATTCCAGGGGCGCCTGCAATTAGGATGCCCTCAGCCCTCTCCATCAGCCTGTTCAGGAGCTTCTCCGGTAGGTTGTAGTCTTCTAGTTTAAGCTTCTTTACCGGTCTGACCGCGGTTATCTCCCATGCCTCACTGAGTGGGGGCCGTGTTATCACTATCCTATAGTCTCTCAGCTGGACGATTGTGCTCCCGAACCTGTCGATCTCTATGAATCCTTCCTCCATGCGAGAAGCGTGTTCCATTATCTCCCTCGCTATAGCCTCCAGCTCAGCTCTCGTGAGGGGCTCGCTACTCAGCTTAACGAAAGCCCATCTACCTGGGCGGCCGATCTTCGCTATGGGTGGTGCACCCTCTTTGAGGTGGACACTCATAGTCTTCTCTGTAAAGTACTCCTCTATTCTCAGGCCTCCCCTCTCACGGCCCGGCTCTATTAGGAGCACGTCAGCTCCTAGCGCTTTAGCGGCTCTTGCCTGAAGGGAGTCACTGGTTATCAGTGTGGCTTGGGATCTCCAGGCATACTCTCTTATAGCCCTCTTAACAGTCTCCTCATCTAGCTCCCTGAAGTTCCTCCACCTATCATCATCTACTATTACGACCTCAACTAGATCTGACGAATATGATGCAAGCTTTGACACATCCTCTAAACCGGCTATCCCAACCGTTTTCCCCAGTCTAGCCTGTGAGTACAGGTATTCGATAATGACACGGTGTATCAATAGCCGCCCCGCTATCTCGCCCTGCTCTAGCAGCCTTATCACTGTGCCATCCAGTATAGCACTCAGATCGGCCACATACACCCGGCCAGCCGCTTCTGACATCTCAATCGCCCATCCACTCCTAAGGGTGCCTTGACCCTCAACCTCACGTATAAGGGTGTGCCGATAAGGCTTATACTCTTGGGGGATTACCAGTGGACGTCCTAATACGGGGCGACATGCTATTCACGGGCGAGGAGCTTGTGAGGGATGCATATCTTTACATGAAGAACGGTAAGATAATTGAGATGGGCTCGGGAACCCCGCCAGAGGAGTACACATTCGCCTCGCTCATAATAGGAGGGCCTGGCCGCTTCATAGGGCCTGCACTTGTTGCTCCAGTAGATCCTATCGGGTACCTAGTGAAAAGCAGGAATTGCACCGTTCCCCCAATAGTCTCGTGTGAGGTCAGGAGGAGGGTTAACGAGGAGATCCTCTCGCTCCCAGCACTCCTCGAAGCACATACGCGCGGCATAGGGAGGGTTTTCCTGGTCGTATCCGACATCTCGGTGGCGACATCGCTAGCGGAGAAGCTGGGAGCGCCTATGGGTGCAGTAATTCCGGGAGAGTGTAGGGAGGTCGAGCAGCACCCCAAGCTCGAGAGGGTTGTGCCACTCTCAGATCTACCCGTAGATCCTCTCGTGTGCCCCTCTAGGCAGCTTGCCCGCTTAGACGATCCGTACACATGGAGTATGGATTTCGCGAAAGCGGTAGGCGTTAACCCCCCGGTTATCAGGGAGGGTGACAGGGCGTCGATAGTGGTCTATGACATGAGCCAGCCCCCACTGATGGGCCTCCAAGTGGGAAGTGTTGAGGATGCATCTTCAGTCTACTCGATGTGTGCTAAGGCTGAGAGCCTCCTGTACGGTGATAACGTGCTGGTAGAGGTCGGTTCCCACCTCCTCATAGTCGAAAAGCACTTGAAGGAGGCGAGGAGGGAGATGGCCCGCATCTACTGACACGGTTAGCGGGGCTTATTGATCGAGGGCATCATCATTCCAGGCGTATAGGGAGGGTCAGGCCCTCCTTTCCACGCATCCCCCGCTCACGTTATTTCTTCCCTTTCTACGGCTATATTGTCTAAGATTGCTGAGACAGCTCTCCTAGCCTTCTCCAGCTCTTCGTAGAATATCCTTATAGATGCTCTAGGTACCGGGTTCCCCCTGCACGCCTCAATTTGGTGGGAGACTATGTCGTAGAGGCCTATTCTCATGGTCAAGCTGGTTACTTCGTCCTTGTCCATGCCCGAGACTGGGCGGAGTACTGGGAGGCAGGTGTTGCTCCCTATAAGGCGTATATTTCTAACGGTCTGGCTTGCTACCTGCCCAACACTCTCGCCAGTAGCTAACGCTTCATAGCCTTCCTTCACGGCGAGGTTACAGGCGTGTTCTAGCATTAGCCTGCGCAGCACGAGCAGTCTATACTCCCCTTTCACTGATCTCATTAGTGTTGCTAGAACCTCCTCAAAATGTATCCTGTAGAGGGTCAACCTACCCCAGTGCACCCATTTCTTAGCCAGCTCCTCAGCAGCCTCCCTCGCAACACGCCACGCTTCGGGAACGCCTAGGTCATAGAACGCTAGACCTACAGGTGCTCCTCTCCTCATAATGAGCCAGGCGGCAGCAGTTGAGTCGAACCCTCCACTGAAGAGTACCAGGACAGGCTCCTCACTTCCGAGCGGTAGCCCCCCGGGGCCCTGGATGATATTGTCGTAGAAGAATGCAGTGTTATCCCTAACCTCGACATAAACGGTATACTCGGGGGCTTCAAGGTCAACACCTCGGGCTCCAGCACTTAGGAGGGCTGCCCCCAGCTCCCTCTCTACATCCTTACTTGTGAAGTCGTGCTGACCGGCTCTCCTCGCCCTCACCCTGAAGATCCTGCCCCTAACGCGGTCGCCGTACAGGCTTACTCCTAGAGAGACTATATCCTCTAAGTCCTCGAAGTTCGACGCGTAAGCGGGGCTGACACTCTTAACGCCAAACACGTGTGCCACTGCTAAGGCGGCCTGCTCGACATTTTCTGGGTTCCAGACGACTATTCTCCCCGGCATGATCTCGATGCTACCATTGCCTACCCTCCACTTCTGGAGCGCCTTTCTTATAGCCTCCACTAGGAGCCGCTCCATCCTCTTCCTCGTCCTCCACCCTTTCACGGCCACCTCAGAGTATCTCACTATAACCGCCTTGCTGATCCTTGGCCCGAGCAAGCCCCCACTACACCCGTCTAGGCAATTAGGCTTGGAAGAGTTATACTTGAGTGTATAAGTGGGGTGTAGTGTCTTGCGTGGCCCCGCTCATGGGGCGAGCTCTGACGGGAGGAGCAGGCTCATGGCCTCCCTGTTGAGCAGTATATCTTGGAACGTTAAGATGGCTGAGATGTGGGCCTCTAGGGCTAGGAAGAGGCTGGAGTCACCGGATCTAGAGTCCGGCCTCTTCGGCCTTATAGAGGTTGAGGCGGCCTGGAGAAATCTTGTCGCCGCCGTTGTAGCTGAAGTCCTCTCAGTAGCGTTAAACAGCCAATCACCCCAATATGTTGGGACTGCAGAGCTCCTAAGCATAGAGATCGATGATGTAGTAAAGTGGGGTGTTAACATAGCAGATTCCGATAAAGCCATGAGAGTGTTGAGAATAGTCATAGGCGGCCTATGCGGTTTTGAGGAAAAGAGCCCTCTCTGTAGTGCAGCCTACGAACTCTATCATGTAGGAGGAGAAATCCTCAAGCTATCAGGAGGAAAAAAGGAAAACACAGCCGATAGTATCATTAAAGAGGGTCTCAAGATCCTAGCACAGATCGAGGACGTTATTAGAACACTATTAAACCGGACATGGGACACCTGATGATAGGCTCGTTCCAACGGCATTAGGAGCAAGTTTTTAGCACACAATATTATTCCTCGAGCCCTAAAAGGTGGAGCAAGTGGGAGTAGAGGATGAAGAGAATATCGTTCCGCTGGAATGAAGGCTTCCTCATAGTCTTCGAGAGCGTGGAAGGACTTGTGATAGAGGGCTCTAATAGTAGGATTGCTCTTGGACAGAGGCAGGTCACTGTTGAAGGCCTATTTGAGGGTTATAGGGAGCACGAAGAAAGCCCCAGAGCCCAGTATAAGGTCGTATACATCGACCTCGCATTCCCGCTTAAGGGGAAAGAAGTAGGAGAGGGTGTAGTATATCAAACGAGTGTTGACACCTACCTAGGCGGATACGGGATATCCTACACCCCACTAGAGGGTGTGGCGTTCTATCTCACAATCTACCCGCCAAGCGGTAGCCTCTACGATCACGCAGTCATATCCGAGGACAGAATCTCGATCTACACGATCAAAAGAAGGCATGTCTATCTAATGGATGAGGGGAGGAGGAAGACCCTCATACTAGTCTAGGAGGGATAACAGAATGGTATGGATAGATTATGAGAGGGCCGAGAGGTTCGGGAAACTCCTAGGCGCGCACCTTAGGGGAGCAAGTATAGACGGCTTCACCGACCCTAGATACTATCCTCCACCCACCTCATCTAGGGAAACTATTGCAATGTACTTCCTCGTTATGGTAGCACTTGACCACCGACTTAGCAGACCGGGCAGGCCATATGAGGGTTTAGTAGAGGGCGAGTTCTTCCATGGAGCCGATCTCCTCTATAGGCTCGGGAGAAAGATCTTAGACGAGGATCCCAAGTTCTTCACGGCTGAAAGACTTAGTAAGATAACAGCAAAGGATATAGAACTACTCTTCTCAGCACCTAAGCCTGAAGGCGGTATCGCTAAACCTCCCGACCCACATGTTAGAGCATCTCTCCTACGGGATCTAGGTATCAAACTTTCGAAACTCTTCGACGGTTTAGCGTATAAAATCATTGTAGAGAGTGGAGGCTTCCTACGTAAGGGGGTAGGCAAGGGTTTCATAGACTTGCTCAAAGTGTTCACCGCGTACCAGGATCCTGTGGAGAAGAAGCCGTTCCTGCTCGCTAAGTTCCTTGAAAGAAGGGGCGTTCTCCCAATTGCTGACCCACAAAATAAAGAGGTTCCAGTTGACAACCACCTAGCTAGGATAGCAGTTAGAACTGGTATAGTAAGGGTTGATGGAGAGCTGCTTGAGAAGATCGCGGCGGGCATACCATTCACCCCTGAAGAGGATGTGATAGTCCGGTATGCTGCCAGGATAGCGTATAAGGTAGCATCAGCGGCTGGGGGTGTGGATCCATTCGTCATGGACGATCTTCTATGGCAGTTTGGCAGGAAATGTTGCACACGCGATGCTCCAACCTGCAAGGCGGGCTGCAGTGAAGGGTGTAGGAGGATAGGCGGGTGTGCTGGGGACAGTTGTATATTTGCCCCGATATGCAGGGCTGTGAGGGAGCCTCTCTACATGGTTAGTGAGCACCGGTTCATAGACACATGGTGGTATTAGTGGTGGCCGGTAGCCTGCTCCAACTTGCACTTAACCTCTTAACTCTGACTCAGATAACCCTGCTATAGCGGGGTATGGTAATGGAGGGAGCCCTTGATAAACTCATAGCCGAAGTTGGCAGAGGGGTAACACAGGTAGAGATGCTTGTTGGAAGAGAGGCACTAGGGTCATGGCCCGGAGCCACCAGCAAGCTAACCCTCTGGGCACACCTGCCTCCTGCTGAGGGCAAGCTTGTGCACGCCTACATGACACTAGGCCTGGAGGCAGCGACTACAGCCAGCCTACCGCTTAGAGTAAAGGTGCTTCTTGACGGTGCCAGTGTTACGAGGGAGGTGAAACCACAGTTCACCGTCGAACTCGACGAGACAAAATACCACAAGGCAGCGTACGACGTGAGACCCATACTGGCGAAGAGGTTGGGTAAGGGCTGGTTCCACAGGCTCCAGTTCATATACGACCTCGTCCAGCCCGTCTACTTTAGGGACGCCACATTCATACTCTTGTACGAGGTGGAGGGGGCACGCTATGCGATCTCGGCTCTAACAGGGGCAAAGGTTCTAGAACCCGGGGAGGTCAGCGTGGAATATCCTCCCTTCTACAACAGTTTTGGCGGGGCTAGAACGGCCAGTCTGATTATCCACAGCCCATATCACGAGTCAAAGTTTGAAGTGGTCGTAGCAGGAGCCAGCTCAGGGGCTATCCAGGGGCTTGGAAGCTTCCCTATTAGAGTACCCTTCACCTATAGAGGCAACCTAATACCAGTCTCTATCAAGTACATGAAACACGAGTATCCCTTCTATCCAAAAAGGGCCGTCATAACAGACATAGTCCTAGAGGAGGTGAAGCTGCCGGAGAGCCGGGTTGATATAGAGATAGTCTCGACAGAACTAGTGCAGGACAGGGTTAAGGTTAAGGTTATAGTGAAGAATGAGGGAGATGTGACACTAAAGAGAGCAATAGTATCCTTAGTAGCGTTGGGAGGCCAGCTAGCCCAGAAAAAGTTGAGGGCCCTAGAGGCGGGTAGTGTTGCAGAAGT
This sequence comes from Desulfurococcales archaeon, assembly GCA_015521115.1. Taxonomy (GTDB): domain Archaea; phylum Thermoproteota; class Thermoprotei_A; order Sulfolobales; family Acidilobaceae; genus S143-63. The sequence goes on along the minus strand of WAOT01000014.1, from coordinate 46,945 downwards.
CGAACTAATGGCCGACATCTCCCGTTTGCCCGCAAAGCCTTCATCAGCAGTGGTCACCTTAATCGGATATGTCCTAGGTAAAAGGGTGGAGGTCTCAAAGGAGGTTAGACTGTGATATGATGCTAGCGTTTTCTAAAGATATACTCCCGGAGGGGTTTCGAGATGTTATAACAGTCCACGCCCCTCTCAAGTATACCTAATTCTATGAGATCCTCGATTACAGACTTAGGATCGCTTACTCCAAGCTTTTTCAGGTCAAGAACTGCCCTCAAGTCACCTACGCTAACATATTTCATAAAATAGTCGGCAACCTTTCTATGCTGGGGATCCAACTTTTTTATTAGCTCTAGTAGCCTGGCTGTCTCCTCAATGGCCATTCAACCCACCCCACACCACTACTGGTAGTCAGAGGGCTATAACGGGGTTTGGGGCTGGGAGAGCGTTGAAGAGGTGTTCGATAATCAGGAGAATAGCTAAAGAGGTTGCTGGAGAGGAGCTAGCGGCAAGAATATGGAAGAGAATTGACATAGTCGGGGATATAGCGGTCATAAAAGCTCCTCCCTATGTCAGCTTGAACGTACTTAGAAACATAGCAAGCAGGCTAATAGAGCAGCTACCATATATCAAGTCAGTCTGGCTAGCGTCTTCTCCCGTGGAGGGGCCTTATAGAGTGCGTGAGTCTCTAACCCATCTTGCGGGTGAGAGACGTACCGAGACTATCTATAAAGAGCACGGATGCAGGTTCAAGGTTGATATAGCTAAGGTATTCATAACGCCCAGATTGAACTATGAGCATGCGAGGATAGCCAAGCTAGTAGGTGAAGGCGAAGTCATCGTAAACATGTTCGCGGGAGCAGGACTCTTCTCAATCATAATAGCCTGCAAGGCCCGGCCTAAGAAGGTATATAGTATCGATATCAACCCCCATGCATATAGGCTTATGGTTGAGAACGTCGCTCTCAACAAGGTTAACGCCATAGTTGAACCCATTCTAGGTGATGCAGCTAAAGTGATAGAGGAATCCCTATCAAACACAGCCGACAGAGTTCTAATGCCCCTCCCAGAGCTCGCCCTGGACTACCTACCCTACGCACTGAAGGCCCTCAGTAATGGGAGGGGATGGCTCCACGTGTACCTTCACATAAAGTACGCTAAGGGGGAGAACCCCCTAGAGATTGCAAGAGCCCAGCTCTCCGCTAGACTAGACGAGCTAGGGGTAGACACCTATAGGTTCAACCTGGCCAGGAGGGTAAGGAAGGTGGGCCCTAGGACTGATCAAGTGGTTTTAGACGTCTTAGTGGGGTGAGAGGGATGGGGCGTAGAGAGGCATGGGAAGACATCAAGAGCAGGCTCCCCGAGTCTTTACTAAGAGAGAGGGATATCGGATACCTCGATCCTGGCATAGAGGAGATACTTGAGAAACTAAACTCTCTCCCACAGCTTGCAACGACAAGCACTTGCATTGGGAGAGTTATGATCGTCGCCTCCCGCTATCCATGGGAGAGAGGGGACGAATCCTCAATCGTGGTATACAAGACTCACGATAAAGTAAGAATTGAAGATGTACTGAGAACGTTGTCCAACAACAGCTTCTGCTACCTTTGGTTCAAGGTTTCCCCACCCATTTTCCATGTACGTGTGAAGAGCTTGGAGTGTGCCCAGTATCTTATAGAGAAGGCGCGGAAGTTCGGGTTTAAGCATAGCGGCATCATATCACATAACGAGGTCTCGGGCATAGTTGTCGAGCTAATGAGTAGTGCACAGCTAGTCTCCCCCCTTATCCTTGACTGCGTTCCACTATACAGGAACTCCCTCTCCTCAATAGAGAGGCTCGTAGACATGTCCAACGAGATCGTCGGGATCAACCGTGAGAGGCTGAACCTCTTCTCCCAGGAGATCTCCTCTGAGCCCGGGCCCTGCGGTTCAGATTAGAGTAGTACTCTTTCAAGAGGCCCTCACACCCCTCAGGACACGCTATTCTTCCTGGCTCAGAACTGCACTTGTAAGGAGTGAAAGTCTTAGTTGATATAGCGAGTAGAGCGTGGGCAATATTCTCCGCAGCGCTTAAGGGCGCGATCCCTGACCTAACGAGTATCTCCTCTATATCGTGGGGTGTTGGCTTGATATAGTGTAGGAAGGCGAGTAGCGTGTAAACTTCTTCGTCGGTCTTAGCCCCGTTCTCAATGACCCTCCTAATACAGCTGGGGAGGGTTTCGATTCTGATCCTGTCTCTAACCCGTTGAGTTGAGAGTATAGCGAGTACCCGCATCGCAGCCTCCCTTATAACTTTATTTTCAATATTTCTATATTCTTCTATTTTATTAACAATTTTCAATTTTATAGCATAAGAGGTTAATAGTGCGAGCCTACTGCGATCCAAGTATACAAGCCCCTTTTTCAAGAACGAATTAGATAGGTGCAGTGTAGCATCGTCGATTGGCGCAACAAGCTCGAGATACCTTTCAACAGGTATTGAATACTGCAAGAGGAGCTTTAGCACCCTTCCCGAAGGCTCTACTAGCCACTCTAGATACTCGTCCCCCCTCTCGAGTGGTAGACCAAGCCATCGCGCTAGCCGCAGTAGCTCGTCCTCGCTGGCCCGCTCTAATTGCTGTAATGCGTCCTCAAAGATAGCATCCGCTAACCTCTTCATTACAATAGCGTTCCTTGTGGCAGCAGCTATAGCCATAGATGCGTGGAACGCTAGAGCTTTGTCTAGAAGTGTCCCGTCAACTACGGGGAGTTTAGAATCCCTGATTATGGATGCAAGGATGTTCTCGGCAGATTTTATGACCTTCTCCTCGGATAAGAGATCCTCTAGCGGGACACGTACTCCCAGAGCTCTCTGGGCGAGCCTCACAGGGTCGCTAAGGTACTCCATCGGCACTCTATCGAACCCCTGTCTATGGGTTCCCCCATGTGTAGGTTATAATGTGGGAGGCGGCAACTAAATGTAGACACGAATTGTGGATGGGGGATGAGTGTTGTTCGAGAAGACTATAGCCAGGAGGATCGCCGAATGGGTTGTCTCCCTATCAATAAAAGATATCCCAGATGAGGTCATAGAGGAGGTCAAGAAGAGGTTCATTGACACGGTCGGCGTCGCGGTTGGAGCCTTCTATGAGGAGCCGGTTAAGATCGCTAGGTGGCTGGCAGAGTCCTCCTCTGCTACACGCATTCCAGCAACAATATGGGGTACAAGGAAGAGGGGCACTGCCGACCTTGTAGACTTCGCTAACGGGTGCGCCTGCAGGTACTTCGACTTCAACGACACATACCTCTCTAAGGAGGCACTACACCCAAGCGACTCTATCCCCGCTATTATCGCGGCAGCAGAGATAGTTGATGCTCCTCCCGAGAGGGTCATTGAGGGTATAGTTGCCGCGTACGAGATCATAGGAGCGCTGGCAGACGCATATAGTGTTAGGGGTAGAGGATGGGATCACACCGTCTACATTAACATAGGCTCCGCTGCTGGTGCGGCGAAGGTCTTGGGACTCGACGTTGACAAGACTGAGGAGGCGATAAACATAGCTACTAACACCAGCCTAGCCCTCCGCCAGACTAGGGCTGGAGAGCTTAGCATGTGGAAGGGTTGCGCAGCAGCCCACGCGTCCAGGAACGGGCTCTTCGCAGCCCTCCTAGCATGGAAGGGCATGACAGGGCCGAAGCCGGTTTTTGAGGGAGAGTTCGGATTCTTCAATGTGGCATTAAACGGGGAGAAGTTCGAGCTCCCACCACTAGGAAAGGACGGTTACAGGCTAATGAAGACAAGCATAAAGTACTGGCCCGTAGAGTATCACTCGATGTCCGCAGTCGAGGCAGCACTCAAGATCGTGGACAAAGTCGGGAGAATAGACCCCGATCAGGTCGAGAGCGTTAAGGTCGAGACGTTCACTGTAAGTTACAAGATCATAGTGAAAGACCCCGAAAAATGGGATCCAAAGACTAGAGAGACCGCAGACCACAGCCTACCCTATATCACAGCTGCAGCGCTCATAGACGGGAAGATCTGGATCGACACGTTCAAACCGCAAAGATACCTTGCCCAGGATGTAAGGAAGCTCATGAAGAAGATGACAATAGAGGTTAACCCTAAGTATGATGAGATCTACCCTGAAGGCATAGGAAACAAGATAATCATAAAATTCAAAGACGGGAGAGTAGTTGAAGAGGAGTCCATATACCCGCCGGGCCACTTCAAGAACCCAATGAGCAGAAGCGATGTAGAGAAGAAGTTCCTCAAAATTACAAGTGGCCTCATCCCCGAGGGCAAGGCAAGAGAATTCCTAGCACGTGCCTGGAAGTTAGAGGATATAGAGGATATTGGGCGCCTCATAAGGATATTAGTAGTAGAAGAATAACATTATTTTTATTCATAAATTTATTTTCTATATGAAATCAGATATGCTCCCGCAATCACGCCCAGAATGACTCCTATAATGAATACGCCTATCTCAACGAGCCCAGTCTTCTTCCTCAGGCTCTCACACTGTAGCGTAGAGTTCTTCCATTTCAGAACCTCCTGCTTGTAGTGGTCTATTTGACCCTCACAGTACGATAGGTTGTCGTTCAACTGCTGGATCCTTTCTGAGAGATTTGTTATCTGGTTGTTGAGTCCCGTTATTCTATTGTTTAGTTCGCTTATAGTCTTTCCAATACGTGTAGAGTTGAAGAGGTAGTTGTCTATGTTGAAAGCGGCATCCAGGGCTAGGGGGAAGGGTGGGGAGAGTGTTATAGCGTATATGTAGCTGGCAGCCATAAAGTCAAATTTTATATTATTAGTATTATTATAATATATTGTTATTTCGTCGAAGGTCTCGTTAGTGCCCGAGGTCGAGCCCAATGTGGTGTAGGCGAACTTAGTTGGGAGCCCCTCTATAAAGTGTGTCCCGTAGAAGAAGAGTAAGCTAGCGTTAGCTGTCTGGTTTTGTGTGGCATTGCCCCTAATGGTAGCTGATCCTAGGACTATGGGTTCCTGCCCCTCGGGGATCTGGTACTCTCCAACTCCCTGGACGAGCATCTTGCTTATGTTCGATCCAGACCTGTAGAGGTAGACTCTCTTAACTGAGGTAATATTATCGGTGAAGTTGTAGGCTACAAGTGATATCTCCGTGTTAGGCATTGAGGAGTTGGCTAGTATCGAGACGCTTATTAGTGGTGTCCAGCTGTAGAGGGTAAGCATAACCTCAATGCTCTCCCCCTGGGGCGTGGTGTAGGAGGCGCTTAGCACGAGCATTCTATCAGGCATTTCCCCGACTATTGTGAGGTTACCATTATTTAATACCGTATTATTTACCGTGACCTGTAAGAGGGGCTTCGTAGCGTTTGGCGTTATGAGGGTATTTTCCACGCCAAAGTCGTCTCTTATTCTGAGGTATGTTATACCACCCTCTCTAGCGTCATATTTGAGGTCGTAGAATGTCGTGTTTACCTCTATAGTGTTATTCACTAGAATGTGGGTGAGCCTCAATGCCTGTTGGGTTTCTTGCGCGCTGGCTGGGTTAGCGAGGGGTGGTACCGATACTAGGAGTAGTGCGACCACTAATGCTCCAAGTGTAATCCTCCGCTTGGCTCTCATCGCACCATGCACCTGGAGACAGAAGAGGCTGAGACCCTCAATTTTAAGGGTTTACGGGGGCTCCCATCCCGTTATGAGCGGTGGACTGTAATGTCAATGGAAGAACAATGTGCTAGGGGGTTTCCGGGGCAGGTCTTCAGCGGTAGGGGAGAGGGTTCATTTTATGTGAGCATCTACGCCAAAATGTTTAGGAAAGCTTTAGGTTTCACACCTTACCCGGGAACCCTTAATATAAGGCTTGCTCCGAAGTATGTAGATGTTTTCAACGATTGCCTCAGGCTTGTTCCCAAGATCATAGTCAACCCTCCCCCTGTTGAAGGGGCAAAGCTCGCTAGGGTAGTCGTTTACCCACTCTATGTCAACGGTCTCCCAGCTTATGGTGTCAAGCCGGAGATAACGGTTTACAAGGGTGATGTGGTTGAGGTCATTTCAGACAAGTACCTTAGAGAAACGCTTAGACTACGTGACGGTGACACGGTCTACGTGAGCCTCGCCATAGGGGGTTTAGAATAAATCGTTTGTGTCGGGCCGCGTAGAAGCCGGCTCCGGGTCATTGCACCCCCTGTCGGGGGTCTCCCCGCGGAGCGGGGGGCCGCGGCCCTTCCGTTAAGGGAAAATGTTGGACGGCTGTCTTTACTGTTTTCTCGGTCTCTCCCCTAGCTTTCTCATGAGGAGTCTTGCAGCTATTATGAGGGGATCCCAGACTGGGGCGAGCGGTGGAGCGTAGCCTATGTCTGAGAAGAAGAGATCCCAGACGGTAGCCTTTACCGTTAGTAGGGAGGCTATCACGTTAATCCTCCACAGTACGGTCTCCGTGGCTCCAACGCTCTGGGCTCCTAGGAGTCTTCCTGTGTCAGTATCTGCTATAACTCTAAGGTAGACCTTGGTGCGGCCGGGTATGTAGTGTGCTTTTGTGTAGCCCTCGAGACTTGCGACCTCCACATTATATCCAAGTTTCTTAGCCTCCTCTGCGGAGAGACCTGTTCTAGCGACAACCATGTCGAACGTCTTAAACGTGCTCGTCCCAACGCTACCCATGAAGACAGCGTCTCTACCCGCGATAACTGAACCCGCTATATAGCCCATCTTGTTCGCTACTGGGGCGAAGGGTCTCCAGACCCTTCTTCCTGTCACAATGTCTGTATGTTCTACGGCGTCACCGACCGCGTAGACGTCTTTCACTGATGTCCTGAGCTTCTCATCTACCCATATTGCTCCTGTTTCACCTATTCTGGCACCTATCTGTTGGGCCAGCTCTGTGTTGGGTCTTATACCGACACCGACAACGAAGAGATCGCCTTCGATCTCGCCTTTATCAGTGACAATCGCCTTAGCCTTCCCGTTCACCGCCTTAAATTCTTTGACTGGAGCCCCTGTTATCACCTCTACGCCTTTCTCCTTCAGGTGTTGTTCAACGATCTCAGCATAATCAGGATCTAGTGTCCTGGGGGCTACGTGAGGGAGTGCTTCGACAACCGTAACTTTCATGCCTAGGTTGGACAGGTTCTCTGCCATCTCAAGGCCGACATACCCGGCCCCGACTATCACAGCCTTTGATCCGTGCTTGAGTTTGAGGGCATAGCTCCTTATCCTCTCACCACTGTCTAAGTGTGTTATGTAGAAGACGTTTTCAAGCTCCTTAATCTCTGGCCATATCTCGGGTGCCCTGCTTCTAGCACCGGGAGCCAGGACTAGGTAGTCCCATTCGAGCTCGCCTTCTTCTCCTGTTTCTAGGTTCTTATAGGTTAAGGTCTTACCGCTGGGGTCGATCTTGGTTACTTTCGTCCTCAGCCTAAGGTCTATGCCCCTCTTCTTCACGAAGAACTCGGGAGGATAGTAGAGGAGTTCGTCTAAAGTCTTGACTGTACACCCCGCAAGGTATGGGATCCCGCAGAGTGCGAAGCTAACATATGGCGTTCTCTCGAATACAACAACGTCAAAGTCTTTCCTGAGCCTCTTTACACGAGAGGCAGCCGCCATTCCCGCGGCGCCACCACCAATAATGACTACCCTTGTCATGACTGCATCCCCGCTGGGTTGAGATCTATCTCTAGCGTTTAGGATTTTAGGTGTTAGCAAGTATAGTGAATGTGCTGCGTTGAGGTTCAATTGCTTGTCTTATTAAGTCTAGCTGTAGACTGTCCTTAGATAAAGACTAGTGGGTGGTGTGATTGCCGACCCTAGAGGCGGATATCGCCGTTATCAGGGGGAGGGTTAAGGAGGGCTTCTCTATCCCCTTCCCCATAGACACTTACTACGATGTTGTAATCCTGCCGGGCTTCAGCGATACCCACGCACACCCACAAGTAATAGACGCAGGGCTCAGGCATGGATTGTACTGGAGTAGCAGCTATGAGTGGCTCCTGCTGAGAGAGCTAAATGTTGATGAAGCTGCTATAAGAGCCGATATAGGGTTATCCTCCGCCCTGGCCGAGCTAGCTCTCAAACGTGCTCTTCTCGAAGGGACGACATTGATAGCATTTACTGGGAGGTTTGAGGCTAATTTGAAGGCCTTCATTAAGCTACCTGTGAGGCCTAGACTAGTCGTACTACCCACGGTAATGAAGAGGAAGGGATGGGTATCGCCCTCGGAACTCGAGGCGTTATTCGATAGGTACAGGAAATTCATGAGGGACGACCTACTGAGGGTCGGCGTCTTCGTGCATAGCCTAGCCTACGGCGGGCCAGACTTCATCTCTGAGTCGATGAGGTTAGCGGTTAGAATGCGTGCACCGCTTGGGATGCATCTTAGTGAGGGAGTTAGTGAGAAGAGGGATTTCCTATCCTATGCCTGTTGTCTCGATAACCTGAGCTTGATAGCTGTGCACTGCCTTGATGATGATTATAGGGATGTAGGTGCACGGTGCTCCTCGTGCCCAGGGTCGAACGCTGTCCTATACCGTAGGATATTAGACGACTTTAACAGGATAACAAGCTTCGGCAGTGACTGGCCACACCTCATCGGCACCACGGGGTCACAGATTCCGTTTATATTGAAGCTGTACAAGGGGGTAGAGGGGGAAGTCCTATTCAAAGCTACCGTAGGGGGGTATGAGGACTACGGCATACCATATGCAGGTGATATTATAGCGTACGATGGCTCTTTGAAGAAGGTTTTGGGGGGCGGAGGCTTACCGAGGCTGGTAAGCGTTGCGGGTAACATAGCAGTCGAAGAGGGAAGGCTAGTATTCTCGGGAGAGACACTCGATGATATCATAAAGACGACTAGGGAGACAATAGCGTATGCAGTCGACGTGTATGGGACAGGCGAGATGCCCCACATACCCGCCAGGCAAGAGCTCGAAGAGTATATGATGGAGGCCCTCTCGAGGGCGGGCGGGGTTAAGGTTGAGGTAGGTGGAGCGGCTCGGAAAAGAGTATAAGCGCCAGTGCAATAGCCACCCCACCTAGGAGCCTGTTATAGTCGGACTTCCCCCTAAGGGTATTGTCTAGACGTGCGAGTTCTTTAACTGTTAATTTGGCCGCATCTACTCTAACATTCGCTATCTTCTTAAGCAAGTGAACGTAAGCCAGCACTATGCCGTGCAACGTGTTCTGGCCTTTTCTTATTGTTGCTTCCAGCTCGCGGATGAGTGAGAGGCCCTTATAGTTCAAGAGGAATCCTGTGTCCTTCTCAACTAATACTTCATACAGCTCTCCTAGGCCTATCTTGTTTAGGAGTATTCGGTTCTTTGTAAACCCCTTATCCTCTAGGTGTAGCAGGAGGGGGGAGTCACTTACTGCCTCTAGCCCCTCAACGAGCGCTAGCGTCTCCTGGGGCGGGGAGTTGTATAGCCCGGAGATCATTATCCTCCTCAACGCCTCCTCGGGCGTTATGCTCTCATGCTGCACGTAGTAGCCGAAGGCGGCCGAGACCGGTATAAGACCAGCGATGAGCCCGGTTATGGGCCTGACTTCGGTCTTTTCGAAGGCGCTCCTTAGAGCTTCACCTATAAGCTTACCTAAGCCGAGCTTTGAACCGTCGATTGTCCCTCTGGCAAGCTTTGAGCCGTTCTCATATGCTCTATGCAAGTATCCCTCTACAGCCAGGTACTCGACTAGCCTAATCTCAAACTCCGGTGTTGCGACCAACCGGTGTGCGGCTCCCGGCTTTATCGGTGCTGACAGGGTTAGAAGGTATGCCTCTCCCACCGGAGTCAACCAGGGTACCCCCCATATGGGGGTTCATGGGGGAGAGTTAAATGGTAATCCGTCTAATTTAACTATATATTTATAAATTAATGATAATATATTTAATTATGTGGAGATAGCGGAACTCCTAAAAATCATATACCTAAGCCTATCTCTATCGACGAGGATCGGGGCAAGAGCGAGACCTGTTATGAACCCACCAATATGAGCCCAGAAGGCGATCCCGGCCACAATACCGGCTCCTAGCGTGGCTATACCGTATATCAGTTGGAAGAGGAACCATATTGTTATGTAGACTGCCGCCGGCAGGCGGAGAACTACTGGGAGGGGGCCAACGAATGTTATGAAGTTCAGCTCGCTATGAGGGAAGAGAAGGAGGTACGCTCCTAGCACTCCCGAGATAGCTCCTGACGCCCCAACTGCGGGGATCTGCCACGGTGTCACGCCTGTAGTAAGGTACATCTCGTAGGCCTTTTCGGGTGGTATGAGGCTCATACTGGTCAAATGGAAGAGTGTTGCGCCTATTCCGGAGGAGAAGTAGAGGACTATGAAGTTCTTCCTGCCCATTACAGCTTCAACGTTATCCCCGAAGACGAAGAGGTACAGCATGTTGCCTAATAGGTGGGTTAGCCCCGCATGCAGGAACATGCTCGTGAATATAGTGTAAAGTCTCCTACCCTCCAGCACGTATGCCGGAGTCATTCCATATCTTGACAGGATATCATTGGATGACGGCCAAGGTGTTAATCCTCCCTGAATGGTTGTAGTGGCAGTTATTAGAAATACAGCCACGTTTAAGATGATAAGCGAGTACGTCACTAGAGGCATGGGCATTGAAGGGGGATTCTCGTCCCATACTACCATCAGCAGGCCCCATACACATAGCTTTTTGGCCTCAGCTAAAAACGTACACTGAGGCCCCTAGTTGGGTGTGCAGATGATGGCAAGAGTGTTGGACAAAGTGATAATGCTGTTAGCCATGACAAAGCCTGTACAGCTAGCCCTACTAATGGTCACTATGTTCGGGGCGTACTTTGCAGCAGGTGGCAGCCTCAACGTGGAGCTCCTGGCACTCCTCTTCATAACAGGGCTTGGGAGCGCTGGAGGGGTTACAGCCCTGAACATGTATTTGGAGAGGGATATAGATAGGGTTATGAGTAGGACTAGGTCTAGACCACTCCCTAGTGGGGGCCTCACTCCCTTCGAAGCCTTAACGGGTATAGTATTTCTAATAGTAATTGGCACAGTTGCGGCTTCCCTGATAAATACTTGGGTTCTACTAACCACGCTCGTGGGGCTCTACTTTGACATTATCGCTTACACGGAGCTCTTCAAGAGGCACACTGCCTGGGCGTTGCTTGCGGGTAGTGTTGCGGGGAGCATGCCCGCTCTGGGCGGGTGGGCCGCTGCAACCGGTAGTATTGACATGCTCGGGATCTTAATGGCCGGCATGGTATACGTGTGGCAGCCACTCCACGTCTCATTCATACACTACGCCTATAGTAAGGACTTCATGGACGCAGGAGTCCCCACAATATATGCTTGCCTAGGCGACAGGGCTTACGGCCTCATAAGCCTCGCCTCACTATTATCTCTCTTATCGCTTGTATGGGCTTTTGCCGCCTTAGCAGGATACGGGCTCACGACGGGGGTGGTCTCGACTATTGTTGGCCTCCGCGCTATTAGGGCCGTTCTCAGATTCCTATCGAGCCCTAGCAGGGAGGGGGCTAGGCGGATCGTCAAGCTGGCAAGCCCCACTCTAGGCATAATCTTCGTGCTCCTACCATTGGAGAGGGTTATCCTAGGGTTGGTTGGGGTGTAAGAGGTTGGCATCGGGTTGTAGGAGAATTGATATGCCCTGCCTCTTATCGGCGGGAAGCGGCTTACTCGTTCTACTCGCCGTTGCTTCAGAATCCCTCTACCCGTATATTCCTGCTGCAGTGTCCATTGTGACCCTATCTGTAGCATTACACCAAGTAAAGAGCTCGTCTCACAGGTGGACAATCCTCGTCCTCGGGACAGCCTCTTGGGCTCTCTCGATAGCCTACTCTCTTACAGGTGGAGGACGGTATGGGGTGCTAATGATCTCCTCCTCCATCGGTCTAGGATATATAGCAACAGCTGTAGCGGCCTTAACGGGCGGCTGGGGAGCAGGTCTAGCGGCCTTTGGGGCCATGTATGCGCCTCTGATAGTTGCCTTCTCCTATACGGCGGAAGCGGACGTTATCCTATCGGCAGGCTATGTGCTACTCGGTTCGGTTTTAGCAGCTGCCCTGGCAGAGAGCCCTTATGCCCTCCTAGGATCCCTCTCCATTTTCATATTCCTACCGCTTGGAGTACAACCTATGGTTGCCCTCTCCCTCCTAGCCTACATTACAGTACTTGCCGGGTCAGGGGCTCTAGAGTGGAGGGGCTGCCCCTTCAAGCTTGACTCCGGCCTAGTTTTTATGGGGGCACTCGTGGGGAGTTTAGGAGCTGTCTTCCTGGGAGGTGAACCTGTTATTTACCGGCCCGCCCTCGGGCTATACTCTCTCGGGCTCTTGTTGATACTAGCTGGCGTCTTAACTCCATCTTCAACCTCTCATAGTAGGCCCTCTTAGCATGCGATATCCTCCCCAGCCGTACTCTACCATTGGTCGGGCAGTTCTTCAACGTGCACATATAGAACGGCTTCCTTGAAGCGACGAGATCTACTAGTGCCTCAGCGATCTCCACAACTTTCTCCTCAGCAGTCAATGAAGAGTTCCTCAATATCGGTGTTATTATAGGGCGTGGCCCTCTCCAGTTAAGGCATGGCAGGAGATCCCCATAGGGGCCGAGTCTTACCCTTGTACACCCAGCGCAGAACAACGGGTTTGATACTGGCTTGACGATCTCGACTCGTACACCGCCTGGGAGTATGTAGATGGGCCTGTTGTGGAGGCTCCTCCTCTCCACCCGCGAGGCGAGCTCCTCTAATGTTTTCTCGACTTTCTCGAGAGGATAGTGGTATTTTCGGAAGAACTTTGCCCCAAGACCCACAGGGTGTAGCTCGATTAACTGTAGTGTAGCTCCATGCTTTGCAGCGAACTCTGCCATGGTGAGTATCTCGTCTTCGTTTAACCCCCTCATTACAACCATATTCACTTTAACTCCAAGCCCAGCGTCTACTGCCACTTTGAGGCCTTTGAGTGCCCTGTCGAGGCCTGGAATCCCGGTTATGAACTTGTAGACTTCGGGTCTGAGGCTGTGTATGGATACATTAACCCTCTTAAGCCCGACATTAACGAGCTTTCCCACAAGCTTAGCTAGGAAGTACCCGTTCGTCGTCATAGATATCTCAGCCTGAGGGGATGCCTGGTGTATGTTTTCGACAATTCCCACTATATCATGGCGTAGCAGGGGTTCGCCCCCGGTAACCTTGAACTTTGAGACGCCCACCAGCGATGCAGCCCGCGCTACTAGCCAGTAGTCCTCCGGGGTAAGAATAGCTCTACCGGCACCAGGCCTGGCAGGGCCCTCACTACTCTCACCTTCCATATGGCAGAATATACAGCGGTAATTGCACTCGTCTGTCACAGCTATCCTTAGATTATTGAGAGGACGGCCGTAAGCATCGGTGATGGCAGGCATCTCCCATCTCTCCATAGCCACTACTAGGATAAAGCGGTCAACTGTTAAATCCTGTGCTAAATATAGGGCCTGCCCCGGCTATAACCCACCTTCTGTACTACGGCGGCATCCGACTCAGCGGACCATGCCGGAGGGCTCGCGCGGCCCTCATCCCCTCCAGCCCTTGCTCCCCCGGGGGCGGCCGTTTCACCGCATCCCCCGGAGTCCTCCCCCGGTTACTGCCCCCCGGTTGCCCGAAGGGCCTCGCGGGGTCATTGCCATCCTCGCGGGGGCCGTGTCGTTTCTGTGCCGTTGCCGCGGGTCTCACCCGCGCCCCTTGCGGGGCCCGGGCGCCGCGGGGAGGGTGGAGTTTCCTCGGCCCTCGCGGGCCGTAGCCGCCAGCCGGGGCAGGCCCCATATTAGGGGGTTCAGCGTTCTAGCGGTAAATAATGTTGGATTCTTGAGCGGTCGCCGGGGAGGTGGCGGGTATGAAGTGGGTTATAGCAGCACTAGCCACACTCCTACTGTGGGGACTGTGGGGGGTACTTCTTAAGAGGGTCTCCCAGGGAGGTACCTGGTATCAGGTCTATGTTGCTACTAATACTGCTATCGTGGTTGTGGTCGCTATTGTTGCGGTTGCTAAGGGGTTGTCATGGGCTCAAGAAGCAGGTTGGAGGTGGTTTGCTCTATCATTCATCACGGGTCTTGCAGGAACGCTAGGATACATACTGCTCGTCCTCAGCATGGAATGGGGCGGTAAAGCATCAATAGTTGTACCCCTCACAAGTTTATACCCTGCTGTGACAGTCGTTCTCTCAAGGCTCATCCTCGGGGAGACTCTTAGCATTAGACAGGAGGTCGGCGTTATACTAGCAATAATAGCCGTCGTACTCCTATCACTTGAATAATATGGGGCCGATGAACACGATCGCCGGCACCGACAGTTAAAGGGATGGGGAGCAGGCTAAACGATGAGGCCCCCAGGTTCTAGATAATATAATTTAATATTATGATTTCTGACGCCGAGACCCAGCCCTCAGGCGGAGGCCCAGGTGCTATCATGTAATCGCCCCGGGCCAGTCTTAGGGGAGAACCCTCCTCGGGAGGCACCACTACAGGGATATCGGCCTCCTCCAGAAGCCCTCTATCCGGTTCTGAGTCGCCGAAAGCTATGACCCCTCTATGGGATAAGTAGGGTGTCGAGGTTTTCAGCCAATTGGCTGCATACAACTTACCCCTGTGCGCTCCCACATGTATGAAGTTCCTACCCAAACCCACGTAGAGCCCTCTAGACTCGAGGATCTCCTTAACCCTCTCCTTGCATGCCCTATCCCTTGAGAAGTAAATCTTCATGTGGTCTCTCACAGGTATTAGGCGTGCCAGGTTGAGTGGGAGGCCAGTTATGGCTGAGAGCTCTTGAGGATCCATTTCTGATACATCTCTTGGCTTCGGATTACAGCCTGCCTCATTGAAGGCCCTCTGTGCCGCCCTGTCTATTTCTTCTAGCGTTATCTCTTCAGGGTATAGTTTCACGTACTCTAGAAGCAGGTCTCCCACCTTCTTTACACCGTCTGCATATGGTAGTATCGCTTCTGTAGCGTAGACCGCTGCCCCACTCTCTGCTATTGCTATCAGTCTCCCGGAGGATCCTAGCCCAAGCATTTCCCTGACAGCAACTATCTCAGTTATAGACTTGGCAGTCACAGGTATAACAGGAACCCCTAGACTCTCATATGTGCGAACCGTCTTAGATATACCTCTAGCGTTTCCGCCTCTGCCAAGCATTGTGTGGTCTATATCAGTGTACACTAGGAAGCTGCTCACTGCTACTTCGCCTCTAGGAAGTAGGCCTCTGGGCTCTCAGCTAGGAACCGTGCGACAACTTTAGTCGGGTCTATACCTCTAGGGTCATACACGCGGAGCTTTGGAAGGGGTTTCTCCCAGCCATAGCTCTGCAGGATCTGTTTGATCCTCTTCGTTACCATGTCATTGTTTAGCCTGGAGTAGTATATTGTTGCCAGGCTCTTCACTATCATCTCAACTATATGCTCATCACTCCTCTCAGCGTGTATATGCGGGTTCCTACTCTGAACCTGGTAGATCGAGACGCCCTGGGGCAGGAAGTCACACATCCCGTCGTCGAGGCCTAGATAGCATGTCTCTAGGAGGTATACCAACTGGTAGGGCTCGATGGCGAAGCCCCCGGCCCACTTCATCTTGAGAGCTAGTTCTACGCTCATAGCATGCTCCCCGCTATTAGCTGTCCTGACAATATCTGTCTCGATGTGCTTGAGGATTGAGAGCGCGTAGTTTAGCACCGTGTTGGTTATCCTTGAGACACGTCCTCTCCTCCTAAGATACATGTCTCCTGCTGCGAGCTTGCCCTTGAACGGCCATTTTATCCGAACCATAGTGTATGGGCCCCTGTCGAGGCTGAAGCCCGCATAGTATATCCAAGAGTATTCATGGGCGCTGCCGGGCACATAGTTGTCGCTATCGATGAAGCCTACATACTCGTAGCCTAATGCTGCCGCTATGAGTACTGCTAGTAGCATGCCCTCTCCTTTGCCTTTCCTCACGAGCCCATCTTCTCCGATCATATCTTCTAGTGGTGTCCCCTTGAGCACGTCAGCCCACACGGGGTCTCTCTGGTGTGCTACCACTATACCTCTCCTGGTGTTAGCGTGGATGTTCCTTGCCAGGTCTACCTCATGCTTGTAGACGTCTACAGGCGTCCTAGAGGAGCCCGAAATGAGTATTATGAGGGAGGCGTGTGGGACAGCGGTCAATACCCCTTCAAGTGTGAGGAAATCCTCGTTCTTAACTGGGATAACAATAGCGGTTCTGTGGGCATAGTCTTCGAGTGTATCATACGATACACTGTAGACGCCCTTGAACCCTCTGAAGTTAGTGGAATCTAGTTCTAGCACGTTGACCACGTCATGGATCTTCACGGCGCCATACGTTTCAAACCTGTAGGGGTAAGTGAGCAGCATCTCCCACCATCCAATTGATTTAGGCAGGGAACTGTATGCTAATAAGATTGCCCGGAAGGAAGTGTTCTGCCAGCGGTTATCTAGAGTACTTGCCCATTACGTAGCCCCAGGCTATGACGTTGCCTTCGACCTCCTTTTTCAAGTCTTTTACAGTGAACCCCTGATGCAGCGTGGGCTCCTTATCTAGCGCCATAACGAGTATGAAGTACCTGTGATCGCCATGTCCTCTCGGCGGACAGGGGCCACCATAACCGATACTCCTGAAATCGTTCCGGCCCTCAACTCCCATGTCCGAGGTAACCTGGACGGTGTCGCTGTTGAAGGGCCCTTTAACCACCAGTAGCCAGTGTACGAATGTCCCGATGGGAGCGTCGGGATCGTACATTACTAATGCTAGAGCCTTAGCGTCCGAGGGTATGCCGCTAACTGTTACTGTAGGGGCCTTATCCCTGCCATCGCATGTGTAGTCGACTATGAATCTACCGTTTGCAATGGCATCAGTTGTAACGTGTAGGGTTTTTGGTGCCCCCTTGACCATGGACTCGTAGAAGGGATCTACAAGCTCGCCTCCACCTTTCCTCTTTAGCCCGAAGATCAAAGCGCCCACCCCTACTAATATTATTACTAGGACGGCGGCGATAACCTTACCCTTTACCCGCACCTAGATCCACCGGGGGAAAGAATGTGGGGGGATAGTGAAATAGTTAATCCTCTCTGGTATTATTACCTTAAATATCACATGTGGGGCAACCGCCCGCATAGTCTTCTGCTACTGCGATTACCTCTCTAATTTTCCCGGATCCGAGCCTCAGCTTCTTCCTCCCAGGCGTATGTCGGGTCTGGTGTTTTGTTTCTGCAGTTCTCCCTGCTTGTTCCACCTCGCTAGACTGGGGTGCGGGTTCTATTATTAGTGATGGCCCATCCTCGCTCTTCCTTAGCGGTTCTACTACCCTGCGTCCATCCTCGAGGTATTCTATTTTAACCTCTTCTATTTCTTCCCTCCTCGTTTCATCTTTTTTCTCTTTTTTCTTCTTTAGCCCGAAGTAGATGACCTGCTCGCTCTTACTACGATCTCTATACACTGTTGTACCCTTTACTCCGAGCTTCCACGCAAGCAGGTATACCTTCCTTACCGTCTCCACCGGTTCGTCGTGGCGTAGGTTTATGGTTTTGCTGACACCCGCGTCAACCCATGCCTGCCATACGGCCTGGTGGAGGAGGTGCCATTCTGGGTCTATGTCATGGGCTGTCTTGAAAAGCCGCCTGAGGCCTCTGGGGATCCATTTCAGATGCTGGACGCTTCCTGTCTCAGCGATCTCGAGGAATACTTCTGGCTCATCCATCTCCCGTCTCCTGAGCTCCTCCAGGAACAGTTTATCAACCTCTATGAATTCGCCTACAGCAACCCTCCTCAGGAATGCTAGAGCGAAGAGGGGCTCTATGCTTGAGCTGGCCCCCGCTATAATGCTTATGGATCCCGTTGGAGCTATGCTTAGTAGTGCAGCGTTTCTAAGACCATACTTTGAGGCCTTCCTTTTAACGTCATCCCAATCGGTCTCTGGTTTATCGGCCAGGATCTCCTTTAACCTATCACTTGGAGGAGCAATGAACTCCTCCCTACCAGTCTCGCCTGCAACGACCTTCAGATAGTCCTCGGGTGAGTGGTAGGGCAGGGTTTCGTGAAGCCACCTGTAGAGATCAGGTCGCCAAGCAGGGAACGCCCCCTTCTCCCTGGCTAATTCGACGCTAGCCTCATACGCGTTCCAAGCAATCCACTCTGCGACACTCCATGCTAGCCTCACAGCATCGGGGCTGTCGTAAGGTATGCCTAGCATAATTAGGAATCGCGCCCAACCCATAACACCTAAACCTACCTTCCTAGTCCTCAGATTAGCTCTCCTAATCTGAGATAGGGGCGGTATATTCACGTCGATAACATTATCGAGGAATCTAATGGCAAGCCTAACATCGCGTGCGAGACCCTGCCAGTCAACAAACTTCTTCCCGTCCCTCTCAATAACGTACTTCTCAAGGTTAATACTACCCAGATTACACGCCTCCCAAGGAAGTAGTGGCTCCTCCCCGCAGTTGTGGTTGACTATACCGTTTGCAATGTATGTGTGTGTCCTTGGCACAGTGAAGTCGTAGAAGTCTACGGTGCCGACGTCTTCAATAGACTCTATGGTTGCCCAGATGCTATCCTTTTCCACATCTTTAATTTGTAGTTTCTCGATTTTTCTAATATCTTCAAATCCAATTAATAATTTAAATAACTTCCTACTATATCCTTTTATGACCAACTCATACGAATATGGCCTATCGTAGATTATAGAGTAGATCCCTAGCGTTGAGAGGAGTATTTGGACTTCCTCTAGGAGCCTCTTTGACCGGCTTGTGAGTCTTATAGCCTTGTCATAATCTATGTAGGCGTTTGCTGTGAACAACCCTCTCAGGAACGCTCTTAGAGCCCTGGGGCTAAGCCTCCAAGCTATCTCGGGTAGCCTCCTCTCCTTACTATTGCTCATCCCTCCTGCTCCTATCAGTGCTACTATATTCTTGTAGACTCTGGATGCGTTGTTGTACTGTATCTTATGTTCGCCTTCGCTAAGTATGTAGGTATGTGATAAGGGGTTACCACCGATCTTAGCTAGTCCCTGCCTAACCCTTTCCTCCGCTATGGTGTCTTCCTGGCTGAAGTACCAGGCCACGTAATTTGTGTTTAGTGTCCCGTTACCTGCTAGCCATCCCAAGACAAAAGCTACATCTTCGTCTAAGTCATTCTCCCCATAGATTGTATTGTCAACAAATGCTGGATGTATTCGTCCTAGTAGGATCTTATCTCCGGGCTTCAGCTCGCTAGCCTGCTTCCACCCCGCAGGGGTTAGGAACTTGTGCTCATATGTTACTGTTATTGAGTAGCCCTCCTCGGTCTTTATCCTCAAACCGGGCTTTCTCCCTACATACCAAATCCAAGCCCTGGTCGCCCTAGGGATCTGGAGATGGAGATCTTCCCCATGTGCTGTTTTATAGACGGGGGCCTCTCCATCACCTGTTATTATGGTGACTTCGTAGGCTATTGGTTCTCCTCCTTCGCCTAGGTATTCCTCATCGACTTCGACGGGAACAGCTTTACCCTCTTTTCTAGCCCTCTCATAGAGCTCCCTCGCCTCTATCCACCCGTTAGGAGTCAATATCCTCGTGTCACCTGAGACGCATGGGTTGGTTGCTGTTATTTTTCCTAGGTACCAGGTAGGGTGCCTCCTGTTTATCTCGTCTATGTTTAAGAATCCAGGGTCTCCACTGTCCCATGCCCCCTTTACGATCTTGTTGAAGAGATCCTCCGCGTTGACGTATCTTGTGATTGCTCCCTGCTCTTCGGCTATAGCTAGCGCCTCGTCTACTGTTACTATTAGGCTATCTTCTAATGCGATACTGCCACCGTTCTCCTCTAACTCTCTCAGAATTACTTCTTGCACCCACTCTTCATGCATGTAGTGGCGTGCTCTTACTATAGCATAGTATCTCGAGTCTTTCTCTCCTTTAATGTCGGTTTTTCTCGGGTTTATGAGGGGCCACTTTCCTCTCTCCTCTACGGCTTTGAAGAACGCGTTGTAGAAGCCTACACTAATGTTGAAGTTCTGGAGGTGTGTATCTTTCAGCTCGCCCGTCTTGGATACGATGAATTTCTCGATATCTGGGTGCCACACATGCATGACGCCCATGTTTGCGCCTCTCCTTTTACCGCCTTGCTTTACTACATCGGTGGCTACGTCGAAGAGCCTCATGAAGCTTAGAGGCCCACTACTTAGTCCTCCACTACTGGTTACTATGTCGTTTTCGGGTCTTAGCTCGCTGAAATCGAACCCTGTTCCACCGCCACTCTGGTGGATTAGGACTTGGGCTCTCACAGCGTCCATTATACCTTCTCCGTCGGGTGTGGTCATGGAGTCTCTTACTGGGACTACGAAGCAAGCGGAGAGGATCTTGAGCCTAGTTCCAGCATTCATCAGAGTCGGACTATTGGGGATGAAGCGGAGTGTGCTCATTAGGTTATAGAACTCCTCCTCGATCTGCTTGATCTCCTCCTCGCTCTTCCCATAGTTCTTCTCGACTCCTGCTAAGTGTTTTGCAACCCTTCTAAACATCATTTGAGGGGTCTCCTTATACCTCCAGGTCTCCGGGTCTTTAAGTAGGTACCTAGCTTCGAGCACCTTGATCGCATTAAATGTTAATAGGAGGTCTCTCTCGTCGAAATCCTTCCATCCATTCTTGCCGTATACGTCGTTATAGATGTGAGCGAGCTCATACCTCTTTGCGGCTTCAAACCAGCGTGGGTCTGTTACCCCTTTCTCCACCATTATTCTTTCAATCCTGTCTGCGAGAACGGAGGAGTAGACCTTGGGCTCATCTATTTCGGAGAGAAGCGTGTCTATTAGCTCGTAGACGGCTTCCTCCCCGAGGCCTGCTCCAAGTACAGCTTTTCTAATAGATTTCTTTAACTTTGAAAGTAGGAAGGGCTCCTCTCTTCCATTCCTCTTAATTACTGTTGAAGGTATCATATTATTTCACCTCCATACTGGGAAGCCAGCTGCTACTGGAGAGCTGGATGGCCGGTGTGACTTGTTGGGAGCTGGTCTTCCCCCTCTCTGGACAGATAGCTTTCCAGGTTTGTTTCGGATTCTGGCACATGCTGAGGGGGTGTCCCCTTCTCTAGTGATTTTGAAGCACCGCGCCCCGAGCTCATACACCTCACGTTAAAGACTTGGGAGGTAATACCAGATAAGGACGTCAATACATGGTATTCTAGACATAATATCAAGTTTAGAACCTCACGACAATACTACTCTCCACTTGGTGTCCCCGCCATCACGAGGCCTGTAGTGAGGTAGGAGTCAATGCCCCGTCGTAAGCGCTCCAGTAAAAAGGAGGAGAGTGGTAGGAAAAAGAGGACGCGCTCAAGGACGAGGAAGAAGTGGACTCTGGACATGAAGACTGTAGTGCCTGAGGTCTCCAAGAGGGTTATTGAGAGCTTGGGTCTTGATTATATTGGAATTGATATTGATTCTATAAAAGATTTAATTGAAGATATTGTATCAAGTATTGCAGAACAGAGAGCTACCAAGCCTTCTATTGACTCACTTGTATCGAATATTATAAGAAATAAACAATTAATATTAAAGGCTATAGCAGCTAAGCTACTTCAAAGAGAAGATCTGACTCCAGAGCAGGTGGAATTCATAGTTTCATACGCCCCCGAGATCGCAGGTAGAGCGGCACCCAAGCTCTATCCGCTTGCTAAGAAGTTGGGTCTCGACCACGTGATAGACACACTACGCTACCTCTGGGTGAGATACGGGAGACCTACACCCGTCGAATGCCCATACTGCGGCTTCAGAGCTGTAACACCCGACTTAAGATGTGCTGTCTGCGGTGCTCAGGTAAGTGAACGTGATCTCAAGGAAAGGATAGGGTTCCAAGAACTACTGGAGGAGTTAGCGGGGAGGTCTCCTGTGGCCGCTCTTGAAGCGGTATCCGCTGGCTTTGTTCTCTATGATGGTGAGAGGCTGTGGCCTCCTAGCGCGGCTAGGAGTCTCAGCTTCTATATCGAGATATACCTTAATAGGAGTGAGAGGGAGTTGCTGGAGCGTGCTGCTAGAGCACGTATTACCGGGTAACAAGGTAGGCGTTAAGATCCAGCTTAGAGCAGTATTGGCACACGTCACCGTTTCCAACGGTAAAGCCCCCGCACATTCTACAGTGGCGGGGGTGTAGGGATCTTGTGAGGCCCTCCAGTAGCAGAGTTAGGCTCTTATGAGAGCTAAACTCTAATTCGGGCCTCCTCCGGGCTACTGAGTATACCAGCTCCTTAGAGGCCCATAGGTCTGGGTTACACCCTTGTGGGGGGTTGATCTTGTTAATCGCAGAGTAGGCGGCGACGATCTCTCCTTCTAGCTTTGAGAGTCCACTAATTATGGGGGGTTTTGTCCAGGTTATCGAGGGTAGTGCCTCGCTTAATCCTTCGGGTCTCCCGGACAGTATTGTGTGGATTAGTAGGAGGTTGAGATCGGTTCTAGTGAGGGGCAGTATTATTGCGTCCTGAGATAGTTGAAAGGCCGTTCTTAGTGCCCATCTCCTGTCGAACCGCCAGCACTCTATCGGATCCCTGCTAGGGGGTCTCTCCGGTTCCAGTTTGACATGGACGACATCTAGACCACTCCTAGTCAATACTTCCTCGTCAACATCGGTGGAGAGTGATTGGGGTAGAGCTAGGGTGACCCTCCCATTATACTGCCTCTCAACCTTTGGGAGTACACTAGCCAGCACGAGAGAACCCAGGGGGTTTGAGAAGGTCAGCGGGAGGAGTAGCTTCATCATCGGTCTGAGCGCGTGAGCCTCTGCAAGAGATCTCCGGACACCTTTAATGACGGCTCTTTCAAGGCATGTTTTACAGAGGAGCTCACCACTGTATGTCCTCTTGTACACTGCTTGTCTCCTACCGCAGACACTACACTTCTTCAATACCGTCCCCGGGTGTGCGGGTGTGTGTGGAGGTTTATACACCGCCACGCTAGAGAAAGCTTTTTATAGAAGTAGTCTGACATAAAGAGCTTGGAATCCAATGGGAGCAGAGTGAACACTGAGAGGGTGATAAGCAATGGCCATGGGAACAGGTGTGCCCGTACTGATTCTAAAGGAGGGCACCCAGAGGACATACGGTAGAGAGGCCCTGAGGTCAAACATACTGGCAGCCAAAGTTCTAGCCGAGCTGCTCAAGACGAGCCTCGGGCCTAGGGGACTAGACAAGATGCTTGTTGACGCCTTCGGCGACATAGTAATCACCAACGACGGTGCCACGATAGTCAAGGAGATGGAGGTTCAGCACCCAGCCGCCAAGCTCCTCGTTGAGGTCGCTAAGGCTCAGGACGCTGAGGTCGGTGACGGTACAACCTCGGTAGTTGTGCTGGCCGGTACAATGCTAGAGAAGGCTGAGAAGCTCTTAGACCAGAACATACACCCGACAATAATAATAAGCGGTTACATAAAGGCTATGAAGAAGGCACTCGAGGTTCTCGACACTATCGGTGAGCCCATAAACGTGGAGGACGATACTGTTCTTAGGAGAATAGCTGAAACAACCCTATCAAGCAAGATAATTGGCCACGGCCCCGAGAGGGAGAAGATAATTGATATAGTCATAAAGGCTATAAGAACGGTAGCCGAGCCCACCGACGGGGGCTACAAGGTCGACCTAGACTATATTAAGATAGAGAAGAAGAAGGGAGGAAGCCTCCTCGACTCACAGCTCGTGAGAGGAGTCGTTATTGACAAGGAGGTAGTGCACCCGAAGATGCCCAGGCTAAAGAGGAACGCTAAGATCCTAGTGCTGGACGCGCCCCTAGAGATCCAGAAGCCCGACATAACAACAAAGATCAGGGTAACCAACATCGACGAGCTAGACAGGTTCCTAGAGGAGGAGACAAAGCTCCTCAAGGAAATGGTGGACAAGATAGCAGAGATAGGAGCAGATGTAGTCATAACCCAGAAGGGTATCGACGAGGTCGCACAGCACTTCCTGGCTAAGCACGGTATTATGGCGGTTAGGAGGGTGAAGAGGAGCGACATCGAGAAGATCGCCAGGGCAACAGGCGCGAAGATAGTGACGAGCCTAAGGGATCTAAAGCCCGAGGATCTAGGCTACGCAGACCTCGTAGAGGAGAGGAAAGTCGGAGAGGACAAGATGATATTCATCGAGGGAACAAAGGAGCCCAAGGCCGTGACCATACTACTAAGGGGAGCCAATGACATGCTCCTAGACGAGGCTGAGAGGAACGTCAACGACGCGCTCCACGCGCTCAGAAACATACTAAGAGAGCCCAAGATAGTGGGAGGCGGCGGCGCAGTAGAGATGGAGCTCGCAGAGAAGCTGAGGGACTACGCAAGGACTGTTGGCGGTAAGGAGCAGATGGCGATCGAGGCATACGCAGAGGCCCTAGAAGTCATACCCACAGTACTAGCCGAGAGCGCAGGAATGGACGCTCTAGATGTGATACTACAGCTCAAGACACTACACAACCAGGGCTACAAGTTCGCCGGAGTGAACGTAATGGAGGGCAAGATAGAAGAGGACATGCTAAAGATCAACGTATACGAGCCGATACTAGTAAAGAAGCAGGTCATCAAGAGCGCTAGCGAGGCGGCGATCAGCCTACTAAAGATTGACGACGTAATAGCTGCTGCAGCCCCCAAGAAGGAGAAGGGCGAGAAGGGCGAGGAGGAAGAGGAAGAGACGGGCAGCAAGCCCGAGTTCAACTTCTAACCAAGCTAACCGGATCTCCTTTTTCCCGGGGTTTAGAGGGACACTAGTCCCGCCCCCAATAAGGGTTAAAGTTTTCTAGCCTCAGGCTATGACACTCAGAACCTTCCAAGGGGATAGGAAGATGGCTGGAGAGGACGAGTACTACAGTGCTTACCCGATCATAGACGAGCAGATAAAGATAGGCCCACCGTATCTGACTAAGTATGAGAGGGCTCGTATTATAGGGATAAGAGCGTTCCAACTCGAGTTTGGGATACCCCCACTTGTTCCGCCTGAGGTTGTGGGTTCAACTGACCCGCTAGTTATAGCTAGGTACGAGGTGGATAACGGTATACTACCCCTCTCAGTCTACCGATACCTACCGGGAGGGCAGTCGCAGGCAATACCGCTTAAACTGTTGCTGGAGCTAGGGAGGAAAATTGGCTACCGCTATTAACCCCCCAGAGGAGCCTGTAGCTGAATGCATAAGCGAGGTTAAGAGGTACTTCGAAATATCTGAAGAAGCGAGTAGAGTGTCCCATAACGCCGCGGAGATAAAAATAGTGGAGCCCAAGGGCCGGATGCCCTGGTCCACAAACCTCAACTTAGCCTATAGGAGTCTAGTGAAGAAGGGGTGTTATCCTCGGCTCACAATAAGGAGGAATGGCATCTTCCTCCTTCTACTGAAAAAGGGGGAAGATAAGTCTAAGCTGACGCTGGGAGCGGTACTGGCTGTTACTACTCTAGTGCTAGTTTATATCTCGGGTGACGCGCTGACTTCAGAAGTCGCTCCATCGAAGAGCTTGGCATGGACGCCTCTAGGCTATCTTGTGGCCCTGCTAGTACCTCTCATAATTCACGAACTCGGGCACTGGTTCACTCTCAAGAAGTTTAGCACACCAGCTAGCATCCCATACCTCCTACCAGCACCGCCACTACAGCTCGGCTTCCTCGGAACCTTTGGTGCTATCATAAACCTGAGATGGCTGCCCCCCAATACTCGCGGGCTTGTCCTCTCGGCCGTAATGGGGCCTCTAGCAGGCTTCTTAGCCGCTATACCGTTCGCATTATGGGGCGTGAAAACGAGCATAGTTCTCCCCGCATCGGCGGTTTCAGGTGTTATTCCACTAGTACCCCTAGTGTACATGCTCATCCCCCCTCCTGCTCCTGTGGGGCCACATGAGGTTCTCGTCCTGAGCCCGGTGGGTTTCGCAGCGTATGTCGTGTTTTTCGTTACGTTCCTCAACCTCATCCCGGTGGCGACCTTGGACGGGGGACACGTGATTAGGGGGATACTAGGGTATAGGGGTCATAAGGTCGTTAGCTACCTTACTGTGGGTATACTGCTTCTAGCCTCCGCACGATGGCCTATGTTAACCCTATTCTCATTACTAGCCCTCTTCTTCCTCTACTCCCAGAGGAGGGGGCATCCTGGAACTGCCATGGGTGTTACAAGCTCTCGAGACCCTGTGGTAGCCCTAGCTGGAGTAGTATACGTGGTGCTCCTAGTCCTAACATTACCTGTGCCCATAACGGGGTAGAGGTGACATATTGTACCGTAGACCCCACTACTCGAGACGCCGTGGGCAGTTTACTAGGGGACAGCAACCCTCAGCGTGCAGACCCCAGGGGAGGTATGTAGCTATAGTAGCTGAGAAGCCAAAGGCAGGAGAGAAAATTGCCCAAGCACTTGGGAGGCCGGTTAAGTGTAGGTATAACAATATCCCCTACTGGGTTATCTGGGTTGACGGCACAAAGTATATAGTAGCTCCAAGCGCTGGCCACCTCTTCGGCCCCCACAATGATGCGAGAGGGTTTCCCGTGTACACTTACGAGTGGAGGCCCCTATTCGAGTTCGACAAGAACGCTGGGTATACGAGGAAGTTCTACAGGCTGATGGAATACCTGCTACCAGGGGCATACCTCTACATAAACGCCTGCGACTACGACATAGAGGGGAGCGTCATAGGGTACATGATAATAGAGGCTTTTGGCGACATAAAACGATACAGGAGGATGAAATTCTCAAGCTTAAGCCCTATAGAGATAAGAAGAGCCTTCCATAACCTAGAGCCGCCAGACACGTCCCTTGTCGAGGCGGGGAAAGCGAGGCATGAAGTCGACTGGCTGTGGGGTATTAACGTGAGCCGGGCCTTGATGTATGCTGTCAGGAGAGCGACTGGTAGACGGGTTATTCTGAGTGCAGGAAGAGTCCAAAGCCCGACAATAGTTGAGGCGGTGCGTAGGTGGGAGGAGATAAACCTCTCAGTCCCCCTACCACAATTCAACCTAACAGTCAAACTTACATACTCCGGGATAGAGTTCACAGCGAGACCACACGGGTGGAGGCCGGAGAGGGTCTCGGAGGCAAAGGAGATAGCTGCCCAGCTCAGAGCCGAAGGACGACTGATAGTATCAACATCCAAACGTGCGGAATCCCGAGTTAGGCCTCCTCCCGCATTCAATCTAGGGGATCTTCAGAAGGAGGCAGCTAGACTCTACAAGTTCAGCCCCATGAAGACCCAGTCTATAGCGGAGGATCTCTATTTAGACGCACTGATAAGCTATCCAAGGACGAACAGCCAGAAATTGCCCCCAACAATTAACTATAAAAAAATCATTGATTCACTATCAAATCTACCGGGTTATAGTGACCTAGCGAGGAGGCTCCTCAACGAAACTAAGGGGATCCTAAGGCCCGTCCAAGGCCCCAAGGACGACCCGGCACACCCCGCAATCCACCCAACAGGTGTACCGCCCAAGAAGCCGTTAGACCGCGACCACGCACTCATATATGATCTCATAGTTAGGAGGTTCCTAGCTGCATTCTCAAGCTACGCTACGATTTCCAGGACTCAACTCATTCTAGTAGACTCAAGCGGTAGGGAGTATGAGGCAAGAGGGATAACAGTGGTGGAGGAGGGGTGGTTTGCATACTATCCCTACGCTCAACCCTCAGGTGAGCGTATACCACTTTTACCAAGTGGAGCCCGGATTAGTATTAGGAGTGTGAGCGTGAGGAGAGAGTGGGTTAGAAGGGTTCCTGAACTTTCTAAGACAAGCCTACTAACATGGATGGAAGCTCAAAGAATAGGGACTGAGGCCACGAGGGCCAGGATAATTGAGACGTTATTCAAACGCCGCTACTTGGAGGCGAGAGGAAATAGAACAGTTGTGACAGAGTTGGGCATGATGGTTGCTAGAGTCATAGAAGAACTATTCCCCGACCTATCAAAGCCCGACCTCACACGGAAACTCGAGGCAATGCTAGAGGACGTCAGAATGGGTAAAATAACGGGGCGAGAGGTAGTAGGGGTAACCGTAGAGGAGCTAGACGAACTATTGAAGGGGTTTAGAGAAAAACTCGAATACGTAGGAGATAGGCTAGCGATATCCCTCGGCATGAAGGAACCGCCCCAAAAATGTCCCATCTGTGGGAGAGAGTCTACCGGAGAGTCCCCTTATGGGCTGTGTGAGCTGCATTGGAGAGCTCTTCTGAGACTGAAAGAGAACCTCCCCAAGATAATGGAAAGGCTTGAAATTGATAAGCGTGAAGCACTAAGGCTCGTAGCCTCGCTCAGGGGGCAAGCCGGCAGATGGGTGTCAGAGGTCGCCTCCTACGTCCTTCAAAACCTTTCAAGCAGTCTCACAACATAGCTGTGGAAGGCCTATTAGTGGGGGAGATCTCAGCCCCGAATCGCTACAGAAATGCCTCCGAGATAGGGCACCTTGAAGGGTATTCCGTGAAGAGTCCGGACGACCCCCACTATTCTTGTGTACGGAATACCTGATTTGCAGGGTTTTTCAGGGGGATCGGGGACAGGGTTATTATCGCCTTTTACAATATAGCAGTAGTCCCCATTGGGTAGTTTGACTACCTTTATCACCCTGTGTATAATGTATTTCGTCCCCCTACTATACACTACAATGTCATTCTCCTTTATATTATCGGGAGAAGTTTTCTTGAGGAACACCATGTCTCCTGTATGGAACGTGGGTTCCATGCTTATTCCCTCAACCACGGCTATTTTAACGGTTCCAGTGACTACTAGGATTATAGATGCTATGACGAAAATCACTATGAGGTACCCGATAACTTTACCGGCAATGCCTTCGCCC
Organism: Desulfurococcales archaeon; assembly: GCA_015521115.1. GTDB lineage: Archaea > Thermoproteota > Thermoprotei_A > Sulfolobales > Acidilobaceae > S143-63. The sequence continues at coordinate 18,210 of WAOT01000014.1, read as the reverse complement.
TTACTGCCACCATAGCCGCCCTGCAACACGCTTCACCGGGGAGCGTCCTCCTCTTAACCTCAAAGGCTAACCTGTAAAATATTAGGTTGGCGGGTGGCTCTAATGAAAGAGGTCATAGTAGGGACTTGCGGCTTCTCTAAGAGCCGTAAGCTCATCTTCAGGGATCTCGACGCAGTCGAGATCCAGGAGACTTTCTACGACCCTCCCCCCAGGGAGAGGCTGATAAGGTTACGGGAGGAGGCACCCGAGACCTTCGAGTTTACTGTCAAAGCGTGGATGCTAGTGACACACAATTACAATAAGATGCTATGGAAGAGGCTTAAGAGAGAGGTTCCAGGCAGAGTAGAGAACTATGGCTCCTTCCAGGATACCGAAGAAGTCTGGTGGGCATGGGAGGAGACACTCAACGCGGCGGAAGCTCTGAAAGCGAGAATAATAGTCCTCCAGACGCCTGCTTCCTTCACACCTACACGCGACAACATCAAATCAGTCACCAACTTCCTAAGCAAAGCCCCCCGACGCGGGCACTTACTGGCATGGGAGCCGAGAGGGGAATGGTGGGACAATAGAGAGCTACTGTCTAAGATAGCCAACGAGTACGACGTGATCATAGCCGGAGATTTCTTAAGAGGACGGCTCCCACCGGCGGAGGCAGACATAGCATATGGGAGACTCCACGGTTTGGGAGGAAAAGAAGTAAACTATAAATACAAATATACTGATGATGATCTTAGGAGATTATTAGAGATAGTGGAAGGGCTAACCTCAAAGAGGGTGTACGTGATGTTCAACAATGTATATTCATACTATGACGCAGTCCGCTTCAAACAACTGTTTAAGGCCCAACCTCCTAATTAAGGGTGGCGGTATACCACTATAGATGGTGCCCCAACCTATGAGCCGCGGCATCCGCGGCGGGCCACACCGCTCCGGCAGGCCCGTTGGGGTAGCCCGCGGTGAGGGATGAGGGGCTTACGCTGGAGGTGAACATTGGATGCCCCGAAACACTCTTTCATGGGATAGGTGTGACCTTTGCGGCCGTAGAACGCCTACAGCGGAGTGCTTGGTCGGTGGGAGGAGCATGAAGCTTTGCCCCTACTGTTACATATCCCTATATTCGTTGGGGATAGTGTCTACATGCAGGCGAACGCCTCTCAAAATAGTGTTGAAGACAGAAATCCTCAGTGGGGAGGGGAGGAGAAGGGCTCCACGGCGTGTACTCACAGTTGACGAGAGCATTATTGAGACGATAAGCGTCAGTAAGGCGGGTAGAGCGGGTAGGAGGAAGAGGAGGAAAAGTTAGACTGAGGGAGCGGTATACATGACGAGCTTCTCCCCGTTTGGTAGTGTGAACTCCAGTTGTAGTGGGAAGTCGGTTGAGAAGCTTAGCTTCACGGTCTCAGCAGCACCCGTAGGCTTTGTTGCAGCCTCGAGCGACTGCCTTGTATAGGCGCTCTTGCTCTCCTCCTCCACTACTAGCATTATGAGCGGGTCTCCCTCTCTCATCTCCCACCTGTACATCTTCTCCTCTCCCTCTACCTCTACGATTAGCATATCCTCCTTCGCCTCGAAAACTATCAGGTCGCCCACGACTTTTGCGTCTTGGATGATGGATTTGAAGTCGTCAGTCTCCATCTGGGCTCTAACAGTGAACTCTGCCTTAGGCTCTTTAAACTTGGCCTCGGCCAATGGGGTGGATGTGACCTCGAACTGCCTGAGGACTCCGGTTTTTCTATCAGCGAGGGATACACTCAGCATCTGTTGTTCAGTGTCATATTCGAGTATGAGGTTATCGTTACGTGTCGCCCTCTTTATAACCTTGTTCAGCTCATCTATTCTTACAAGTAGAGCGATCTCCTCGTCAACACTAAACTCGTCAAAGCTCGTTATCGGCATCTTCAGTATAGCCATAGTGACTTTATCGGGGCTTAAGACGTTGGCTGCTAACATTTCAGGGGTGAAGAAGAATATCCCCTCATCGTTTATCTTAGCGAGGGCCTGCGTTACATACTTGAACTTGGACGCTGCACCATAAACTACCCTAATCACTCCCAAACACCCGCTTACACTATTCCCATTAGAACTGTATAAAGAGGGTGCACATAATATGCCCGCCGCCCACGCTCTCTAGAGCGGGTGTGGGCAGTGGCGGTGAAAACGGTAGAAATAGACATGGGTAAGTACAAGAGTGTAGAGCTAAGCGTCGAAGAGGCTGAGAGGCTGGTTAAGTATGTCGTTGACAGACTTGGGATGGAACCAAACGATGTTAACGAGTTCTTCAGGATCGTAAGAAACTTTGACGCCTTCTATGATGTCATGAGAAAGAAGTTCAAAGACTACTTAGTTCCACAGAAGAGCATGAACGATATGATCCTTGGGAGGGTTATAGTTGATAAGGTGAAATTGATAAAAGAGGGAGGTAAGAAGAAGGTTATCGTAGTTTTCGACAAGAGAGTTCCAGAAGACATAATAATAGAAGGGCTTAAGGAGCTGGGATATGAGGTCGAGGTAAAGAGATATAAACTGTTTGCAGTAGAGTAAACCCCTACTCTGAAGAATTTGAGGACGTTTTCTTCGCCTTCTTCTTACTCTTACTTTTCTTTGTTGTTTTCTTTTTAGTTGTTTTCTTCTTTGTTTTCTTTTTACTTGTCTTCTTAGTAGCTGGTTTCATATCAGCCTTGAGGATCTCCAAGGCCTCAGCATGGCTTTTCTTAACTAGTTCTAGCGCCTGATCTAGGGGGAGCTCTCCAGACAGTACTCTATCGTAGAGGTCGACCTGCTCTAACATATATTCTACTATACGTGAGCTCACCGTATATATGACGACACCGTATTCCGTAATCTCCTCTGGCTCTTCAGCAGCCTTGGCTCCTTTCTCCTCAATTCTACGGACTATTTTTCCTACCCCCGCTAGGAACTCTTCAGTATTAGCTCCAACCTCTCCTTCCTCAATCTCAGACGCCTCATCTTCGTAAACAAGCATTTCTGACCCCTCTGCGTCTACCGTGGGATGAGGGTTTGAGAGGTTATATATTGATTAAAGAGTCTTTCGCCGGTATAAACGCGCCAGGCACTCCGGAGCATACGTTGGAGGCTATACATAAACCCCTTTTCAGGAGATCTGACAACTCCCCGACCCCCTTTGGGGTCGCCTCTACACCTAGTATTGATGTGAGCGCCCATCTGATTATCTCTAGATCTCTTGTGTTGCACGCTACTCGTATTGATGAGATCCCTGTGAATTTAGAGAGTATAGGTTGTGTGGGGAGGGTGCATATCCTTAATAGTAGGATGGATGTGCCTCCGATAAGATCTAGTGCTGCATTTAGCACGCTATAATTGCTTAGGTTGCAGGAGTCTATTATTACAGGGATGTTGTGCTCTGAGGCATAGCCTAATACTAGGCTCATTGAAGCCATGATCTCTTGGGGATCTGTATTTCCTATTTTAACAACGCCTATCCCTCCCTCGGAAATGGCCCCAGAGGCAGTTATTAAATCTTTTTCAATTAAATTAAAATCTACTTTTTTATTTATAAATTTTATAATTAATAGTGGTTTTACTATAAGTGGGAGAGGGCCCGAACCCACGAGGAGGATACGCAAACTACCAGTATCTCTGGGTATTTGGAAGACCGCATGACCATTTGCGCATACCAGCCTCAAGGTATTTGACAGTGCCCGCCCTCCGCTGGCAGCTCCTAGTCGTAGCCCGACAATGTCTCCCACTCTAACGCCCTCGCCGCATATTTGGCTAGCGTCTAACGGGAGGGAGCTTGATAGGAATACGGGAACCCACAATGTTAGCGGTATGCCGCTCAACACGCCAAAGACAAGAGCCCTGAACGGTGTGGTGCTTATTGGTGAAGAGTAGAGGCCTGACAGGAGGGCTGCCGTATAAAGGAGTGCTAACCTCTCGATATCATACACGTTCATTAGACGGGCAAGTAGACCTGAAGTAGTAATCGCTACAAGTATAGGTGTGAGCCTCCACCTAGCCAAACCCAAATGATCAAGCAGTGCCTCTCTACCCCGTTTTCCCAGAACTAGTATTACCATATAGAGTGAGGCGGTCACCCATGAGATTTTGCAGCCAGCACTGTTCAGGGCGCAACTCATAAAGCCCAAGCCTAGGGCGGCTGAAGCACTACCCAACGGCCCTGAGATTACGAAGACGGCGGCTGAGCCAACTAATAGTAGTATTAGGACTAAAGCCTGGCTCACGAGACTAGAGTATAGGCTCATAGTCGCCTGGTCAGGCACTACACTGAGCAGAGCAGGGATTGCTAGGAGATAGACTAAACCACCTACAATAAGACGTGTAAGACTGCGTCTAACACAAGGGTGCTGAACAAATCGGTATCGGTTGAAGACGACCACAGGCACTAGCCGGCCCCCACTCCTACAACCTTTATCCCTCCCGTTAAATCACTCTAACTTAAAGTGCCAGAGCTCTAGAGAGGGAAAGCAGTGGCGACTGATGAAAGTGGTGCCATCAAACTACTAGATACAAGGCTTGTGAAAGTAGCCCGTAAACTAGGATATACTAGCCTACTCCCGGTACAGGAGAAGAGCATACCCGTTATCCTGAGGGGGTACAATACACTCATAGTGGCTCCAACGGGGAGCGGAAAGACTGAGGCAGCACTCCTACCAATACTAACACTCATGTTGAAGTGTAGGGATCGGGGAGAATGTGATGAGGGAGTTGTACTCGTATATGTGACGCCGCTTAGAGCTCTCAACCGTGACATAGAAAGTAGAATTAAGAGGCTCGTCGAGGCAACGGGTTTCTCCGTAATGGTTAGACACGGGGATACAACACAGTCTCTACGAAAGAAGTTCGCTGCTAAGCCGCCTCACGTAATGATAACTACCCCTGAAAGCTTAAACCTTCTATTGACCGTTAAAAACCTGAGAAAATACTGGAGTAACGTGAGATGGGTTGTTGTAGATGAACTCCACGAATTCATAGATAGCGAAAGGGGTTCAGAGCTAGCAGTCATTATAGAGAGACTCCAGAGGTTCTCAAAGTATAGGATCCAGAGGATAGCCCTCTCAGCAACCCTCTCAGAACGGACAATTAGAGAGCACGCAGTAAAACTCCTTGCAGGGAGGAGACATGTAGAGGTCGTCGTTGACCCCAGCCCCAAAGAGTACGATATAAGAGTATCTAGCGTAGAAGAGGGTGAAAAGTTCTGGAGCGAGGCAGCTAAGCGGGTGGCCGAGATAGCATCGGGTGTTAGGGGCAAAGTCCTGGTATTCGTTAACACTAGGGCGACCGCGGAGATGTTAGCCTCAGAGATCTCAAAGTACACCGAGCATAAGGTAGCAGTACATCACGGAAGCCTTTCGAGGATGGTCAGAGAAGAGGCTGAGCGGGGATTTAAAGAGGGAGATATTAAGATACTTGTCGCCACCTCGAGTATGGAGCTAGGAGTAGATATAGGTAGTGTTGACCTAGTCATACAGTTCCTTTCCCCCCGTAGCGTTATAACCATGACTCAAAGGGCTGGGCGCGCTGGCCACAGGTTCGGGGAGACGAGTAGGGCAGTTATTGTTACCTCAAACAACCTCTTCGAACTGTTAGAGTCGAGCGTTATAGCGTCTAGAGCGGAGGTTAACGCCCTAGAGGATTTGAAGATACATTTCAACCCGCTAGACGCTCTAGCCCATCAGGTCACCGGTATAGTTTTAGAGGACAGGGAGGTGAGTGCCGGTTTCATTTATTCGTTCCTCACCAAGACCGCCCCCTTCCAATACCTAGGAGTAGAGGATCTAGAGGAGACAATAGAGCACCTGGAAGGTGTGAGGGTTCTAAGAGTCTCTCCGGAAGGCAATCTAAGACTGGGATCCCGGGCATTCCGCTATTTCTACAAGGTCTCAATGATCCCCAGCGAGAACAATTATATCGTATACGACATAATATCAGGGTCGAAAGTGGGAGAGCTGGGCGAGAGGTTTGTTGAGGCAAGGCTCCTGAAGAGCTCTGATAAGGGGAAATTCTATTTCATACTAGCGGGAAGAGTTTGGCAGGCACTTGATATTGACGTGGAGAGGTCTAAGATAGAGGCTAAGCCCGTTGGAGTCCCACAAGCCCACATACCTTCGTGGGAGGGAGAGCTAATACCCGTTGACTACAAGGTCGCACGAGAGGTATGCAGTATCATGAGCCTCTGCATGTCAGACCCAGAGGGGTGCGCACGCCTCCTCAAATCTAGAAAGCTTGAAGAGAAAGATATTGAGAGAATAATTAATATAGTTCAGGGTACTGTCGAGAAATGGATGGGCCACAAGCTTGGCCCCTTCACTCCAGTCGTTGAGGAGAGCCAAAGCTATACAGTGCTCTTTACATGTCTCGGCAGTAAGGGTAACTTCGCCCTCGCAACACTGTTATCACAAGTTCTACATAACCACTTTAGGGTCAGCGTACTGTTTGACTACATACCATACGCTATCGTATTTAGAGGGCCGGCTAAGCCCCCCGGAAGGCTCATAAAGAAGGCCCTCGAGGTAGCCTCAGAAATGAGCGGCATACAGAGGAGGTTCCTAGCAGAGTCAGCAGTAAGGGAGAGTGACGCCTTCACCCTCAGATTCATACAGGTAGCAAAAAGGATGGGAGTAATTGACCCGGACAAGGGCGTCTCATGGGAAATGGCCAAGAAGATCAAGAATGCCTACCGGGGAAGCGTGGTGGAGAGGGAGGCCCTCAGGGAGATTATCTATGATAAACTCGATTTCAACGCTCTAAACACGTTTTTAGACAACATTAGAGAGATAAGCGTTGTGAGCGGGCCATCACCGCTTTCCGAGGAGGTTCTCCTGAACCCATACATGAGAAGAGACAAGGCCATCGACTTGAAGAGTGTAGCCCTCGATACGCTTATAGAAAGTCACAGGAGGAGGCTACGCCTGAAGACGGTTGTACTCCTATGCACAACATGTGGGAGTACATGGAGGAGAAGTGCTTCTTCTATTGGGGCAGAGTTTGCTTGCCCCAAATGTGGGAGTAGGATGATAGCTGTACTACCCGACTCCGAATGGGGGAGGAAGGCTGTAGAAGTGTTTAGAGAGTATAAGAAGGGTAAGAGGATGAGGGGAGAAAAGGCGAAGCTTGTATCAGAGATCCTAGCGAGGGCTAGACTTTTTGTCGAATATTATAGGGAAGGATTAATACCGCGAGTTGTTGAGGCACTATCATCGTATGGCGTGGGCCCGACAAGGGCGAGAAGAATACTTTCAGCGCTCGTGGACAGGGGAGAGAAAGCATATTATAAAGAGCTGTTCAAAGCCGTTGAGGAATACGCCTCAAACAGGAGGTTCTGGAAATCGGAGAGAAGGAGTGCGAGACCGTAGCTCTCCCCAGCACGACCCCTACTCAATTAATTAGGGCTGCAGACAGTAGATTCGAATATCAATGGGGTAGACGTTGGTAGAACAGGAGTGTAAGGTGTCAGTAATAGCAGACTGGGACGCGGACGGTGTTGTCTCAGCAGCGATAATCCTCTACGCACAACACCACCGGGGGAAGTTCCCTCTAGCTGAGAGGGTTAAGCCGTGCCTAATACCAGCAGGGCCAAGAAGTATCAAGAAGATCGCTGAGGAGGGACTATGTTGGGATATCGTCGTGATCTTAGACATACCATTTACTGCTGAAGTAGAGGAGACAATTAAACACCTCAGAGAATGCGGCTCAAAGATATACTACTTCGACCACCATTCATCCACTATAGAGGCAATGAGGAAATTAGAAGACGAGTACAACGTGTTCGTGGTTGTAGGACGGAGCCCAACATCGGTAGTCCTTCAGAAGTTCCTAGAGGGTCTTGGGGTGAAACTCACACCTAGGCTGAGAGAGTTCGTGAAGGCAGTGGCAGTCTTGGAAGGTGGGAAGAGGAAGCCTGCAAAGGAGGAGGTAGCTCCCGGCATTATTAATCTGGCTGCCTCAATCTCTAAGGCCTTGAACCAGCTAAGGGATGAGCAGGCGTGGGTCAAGTATGTTAAATGGGTCTCAAACCCGCTACCCTTTGAGGAGATCAAGGTTAAAGTGCCATCAAGAGAAGGTGAAGCGGGGAAGAAGTCTCTCCTAAAGCTGGGCATGGAGATCTCGAGCGAGAGTGACAAGAGAATAAAGGAGGCAGCGATGAACCTTGCAATGTCCTCACGAAACCTAGGCTATATTAAATTTGTGGACGCCAGAGGCAAATGGGAGGGTCGGGGAGCTAGCGCCCTAGCGTCAAACATTTACAAGATAGTAAACATGCCAGTAGCAGTCTTTGTTGAAAAAGATGATGGGAGCAGGCTCCTAATAATCAGGTCGGGCAAGGGGGAGGCCGAGAAGATCATGAGGAAACTCTATGAGAGCGGGATAGTGGAGGATATCGGAGGCCACAGAAACATTGCAGTAGCTAGAGTGGGTAGTGATGTGACGGAGAGGATGCTAGAGAGAGCGCTCAGAAGGGCGTCCTTTGAGGCAGCTAGAGAATCATAGGGCGGGGACGTAAGGGAGCCCGCGCCTGGTGCCGCGGCCGGGATTTGAACCCGGGTCACGGGCTCGAGAGGCCCGCATACTGGGCCGGGCTATACTACCGCGGCCTCCTCCCCGCCCGAGTCCAGACTGGTTTCATAACCGGCGGGGCTCTTATATCTTTTTCGTGATATCAGGTAGCGGATGATCTCTGCTAGTATAACAAGCTGTACAAAGTCAAAGTTCACACTCTCATGGACGACGACGCCATCCTTTATATCCCTCTCTATTATGAAGAACGGTAGTATCTCTGGGTGGGAATAGTATGATAAGACGGCACCCACGTGTAGAGTGAGGAGGGCTAGAGCTACTATCCAAGAGTACATCTCATAGTCCTTGCTCGTTACAACTAGTATATACACTACGAGGAGACCCCACGCCACGATACTGACAAGCCTTGGCCCTCCGACTCCGCCTAGCGTGAGAAAGACGAGTGAGACGAAGAATGCTATAACGATGTAGACAGCTAATGGAACCTCTCCCTCCGCATCTACCCTCTCATCTATCACATGCTCGTCTGAGGCACCCACATCCTCCATTTGGCGTCATGCCCCCCGGTGTTGTATAAGCTGAGGAGGCACGGCGACAATAACATTTATGGTAGGAGTCTATTAGCATCTTCTTGGTCTTGGCAATATGGGATAGGCTGTGCAATGTGCAGCATGGAAAGGGGAGAAGAAGGTATGTGCTCCGGACAGTTTGAGAGAAGAATTAAGGAGAAGAGGTGGAAGCCCGAGTTCGAGCTTGAGCTTATAGAGCTGTGGGAGAAGGAGGGTTTGCATAAGTCGAACCTGAACCCCGATGATCCTAGAGATGTAATCGCTATCGACACCCCACCCCCATATGCAAGTGGCAAATGGCACGTGGCGGGCGCAGCCCACTATGCGCAGATAGACATGGTAGCCCGTTACTTCCGCCTCAAGGGGTATAATGTCGTTGTCCCGTTCTATGCGGACAGAAACGGTCTCCCCGTGGAGGTTCAGGTAGAGAAGAAGAAGGGCGTTTACGCCCATGAGATGGCTAAGACCCCTGAAGGCCGTGAGAAGTTCCTGCGGCTATGTAAGGAGTTCTTAGATGAGGCCGAGAGGGAGATCGTATCGGTCTGGAGAAGGATGGGGTGCTCCTTCGACTACTGGAAGGACGGGACTGACAGCCCCAAGTACAGAGTCTTAACCCAGGCCACCTTTATAGAGCTCTACAAGAGAGGGCTCATCTACGAGGATACTAGGCCTGTGAGATGGTGTCCCCGCTGTAGGACAACTCTAGCGGAGGCCGAGATCGAGTATAAGGAGGAGGAGGGCTATCTCTACTATGTGAAGTATAAGGTTAAGGACACAGACGAGTACTTAGTAGTGGCGACAACAAGGCCAGAGCTGCTGGCAGGGTGTGCGGCACTAGCGTATCATCCCGACGATGAACGCTATAAAAGGTATAGGGGTAAGACTGCGATAGCACCAATATACGGGCATGAGGTAAAGATCATCGAGCACCCAGCAGTCGACCCCAACTTCGGCACAGGCCTAATGATGATATGCAGCTTCGGCGATGAAAGCGACGTTAGACTCTTCTTCGAGCTCGGCCTAAAACCGAAGTGGCTCATAAACCCGGACGGCACTATGAGAGATGAGGCAGGCCCCATAGCAGGCCTCCCGGTGCATGAGGCGAGGGAGAAGATAGCCGAGATCTTGGAAAGGGAGGGGCTCCTCGAGAAGAAGGAGAAGATCAAGCATAAAGTCCCCGTATGCTGGAGGTGTAAGACCCCGCTCCAAATAATCTATAGGAAAGAGTACTTCCTAAAGCAGCTGCAGTTCAGGGAGAAGATCAAGGAGATCGCGAGTAGGATGATTTTCAGGCCAGAAATGCACAGGAGGAAGCTCTACGACTGGATTGACAGTATAACTATGGATTGGCCGATCTCAAGAGACAGGTACTATGCCACCGAGATACCAATATGGCACTGTAAGAAGTGTGGTGCCAAGCTCGTACCCGAGGCGGGCAAATACTATAGGCCGTGGAAGAACGATCCCCCGTGGGATAAGTGTCCATACTGTGGTGCCCCCAAAGATTACCTTGAGGGTGAGAAGAAAGTATTCGACACATGGTTCGACTCAAGCATAAGCGTGCTATACGTCACACAGTGGAGGAGGAACAACAAGTTCTTCGAGAAGGCGTTCAAGAACACGCTGAGACCCCAAGGTCAGGACATAATCAGAACCTGGCTCTACTACACGATCCTCCGCGTATACCAGCTACTAGGAAAGCCTGCCTTCCGCTGGGTAAGGATAACCGGTATGGGCCTAGACCCGAAGGGTAGGCCTATGCACAAGAGCCTAGGTAACGTTATAGACCCGGACTGGGTAATCGACAAGTATGGGGCAGACGCCTTCCGCTACTGGTCAGCCATAGCCTCGAAACTAGGCTACGACTACAGGTTCGACGAGAACAAGGTAAAGACCGGTAGGAACTTTGCAACAAAGATATGGAACCTGGCAAGGTTCGCCTCAGCATTCCCCGAGCCAGATAGCGCAGGACTAACGTTGGTAGACAAGGCATTCCTAGCGCTACAAGACGAATACCTCGAGAAAGCCGATAAAGCCTATTCAGACCTCGACGTATACGAGCCTACAAACCTCTTATACGAGTTCATATGGGACATCTACGCTTCACACTACATAGAGCTAGTAAAGTCCAGGGCATACAACAGGGAGGGCAAGTATAGCCCCGGAGAACAGGAGGCAGCATGGAAGGGGATCCACACGATGCTCCGTAGAGCCCTCATAGCGCTCTCACCAATAATGCCATTCGTAACGGACTACGCCTTCAGGAAGCTCTATGGAAAAACAGTCCACAGGCAGCTCTACCCCGAACCAATGTTCGAGAAAGGGGAGAGAGAGGAGCTAGCCAAGCTTGCTAAAGCTATAATAGAGGTGGACAAAGCCATCTGGCAGTATAAGAAATCCAAGGGGCTAAAGCTATCTGACCCCCTAGAGGAGACGATCTACGTCGATAAGATCCTAGAACCAGCACTAGGAGACCTAGCTGAGATGCACAAGGCCAAAATTGAAGTTGTCCCCGAGGAACGTGAAGGTCTAACGAGGATAGGGGAAGGGGTCTATATAGCGGCAAAGTAACCGCCCCCATCACTAATATTTAACCTGTAGACAGCGGGACGAGGCATGAAGGTTGAGGTGCTCTCGAAAAGAAGCGACCGCCTCAGGATAAAACCGGAGAGCGAGGAGGATCTCTGGACTCTGAAGACGGTACTGAGGCCCGGCGATTATGTAAGGGCTCGAACAGTAAGAGATGTTTCAATAAGAGGTTCTCAGAGGAAGGAGAAGAGGCCTATCATAGTGAAAATACGCGTGAAAGACGTTAGCTTCCAGCCTTTCACAGGCAGGCTGAGGATCTTTGGAGTAATAGTTGAGGGGCCCGAGAGGTATGGCATTAAGGGGAAGCACCAGTCCATTATTGTGACCCCCGGCACCGAGCTAGAGATCGAGAGAGAGGGTGGTTGGCCCCCTAAGGTCTTGGAGAAGTTGAGATCATCGGGTCCCAAGGGCCGTGCGGTAATCGCAGCGGTTGACTATGATGAGTATGCTATTGCCGTCCTATCTGTTCATGGTTACAAGCTAGTGGCCGACGAGTACCTCCGTCTTCCCGGGAAGGACGACCCCTCGCGCGAGCAGAAGCTTGAGACTGCGATTGATCGGATTGCGAAGAGAATAGTAGAGGCGGCCAAACAGTATAACGCCAACCTGGTGGTCATCGGGGGCCCGGGACACCTAAAAGATGAGGTTGCCGGGAAAGTCAGGGTTCTCAACCCCCACCTGAAGGTCTCGGTAGACAGCCTCTCAATGGGGGGGAGGGCAGGGATCGAGGAGCTACTGAGAAGGCCGACGCTCGAGATGCTCCTTAAAGAGTTCAGCGTGGCCCAGGCGGAGAGGGTACTGGAACAGGCAATGATCGTTGCAGCCAGGAACCCAGAACTCGTGGCCTTCGGTATAGACAGTTGTCTGCGAGCCTCTGAGATAGGAGCTGTTAAGGAGTTGATAATCGTGGACTCGACCCTATACTCGATTAACGAGGAGATAAGTGGAAAGGCGGAGGAGCTCATAGAAAACGTTGAGAGATACGGGGGAAAGGTATACCTCGTACCGGAGGACTCACCGATAGGGGAGAAACTCAGGCCGCTAGGTGATGCTGTCGCGATCCTAAGGTTCCCCGTTAGAAGTTCGTAGTGGGCCGCTCAGCAGCGCCGGCCCTACCATCACATCCCCTGCATAGGTTGAACCGGGGATCAGATGTGCCTCCGAGTCTCAGCAGCGCGGCCCCTACTGTTCTAGGAGGTCTTATAGGGCCCTTAAGTTATCCCCCAGAGGTGAACTCAAAAGCGGGAGCCGAGTTTATGGTTGGCGGGGTGTGCACTGGCAACGGTAAAAATGCCCGATAATAACAAGTAAAACTAGAAAGGGGTGGGACTAAAGTGGGGGAGATAATAGGTTATGTCCTGATAGCTACGGAAGTTGGACAGGAGCATGAGGTCGCAAAGAGAATATGGGATAGCCCCTATCGGGAGAAGATAACTGATGTGACTGTGACCTACGGTATTTACGATGTTGTAGTCAGGTTTGATGTCGATTCCTTCGCGGAGAGCAATGATATAGTCACATACATTAGGAACCTCCCCGGGGTTAAGAGAACTGAGACCCTTCTGGGCTTCCCGGTTAAGAGGTAAATATTTTTCTAAATAAATTATCAAGTTTTTTATACACATCGGGGGTGGGCGTTGCAAGGATGTTTCCCACCCTCACTACCCTATCAATGGAGATATCCTGCTCTCGCCCTTCAATTACTCTCACAAAACCTCCGCACTCTCGAATAATACCGAAGGCGGCAGCCACGTCAACATTCCTCAGCTTACTCCGGAGGTCGAGGAACATTGTTGCCCTCCTTAGTCCGGTGTATGCTAGCTCTAGGGCGGCACTCCCAAGGCTTCTGACCTTGTATCCACCTCCGAGTAGTGCTATGGTTCTCGCTACGAGCTCGGCTGCCTCAGGGTGGTCTATGTATACAAAGACATACTTCTGGGGCTCACCCTTCTCCCTTATCCTGTAGTGCCCGATCCTGCAGCCCCCGCCTCGTGCAAACGAGATTATATCGCCGTAGAAGATCGGTGCAACGGCTCCTGCGAGGACGTCGTTAAGGGTTCCGCCAGTAGGTGCAAAGGCTATAGAAACAGACGCCCATGGTATGCAGTTGAGGTAGTTCTTGCTGCCGTCTAGAGGGTCTACTACTGCAGTTATATCACCCTTCCCAACAACCCCCTTCTCCTCTGTTACGACCCTTACCTGTCCCAACTCTTCATGTAAGGCCGATATTATGTAGTCCTCAGCGATTGCGTCGGCAAGCACTGTCTCGCCGCCGAGGCTTTTAGCTAAGCTCTCGTCTGAACAAGCTAAATCTCTTAGGTAGGCGGCGGCCTCTCCTGCGATCCTGTAGGCTACTCTCCTCAGCTCCTCTAGGTCTTCATATCCGGGCTCGTTCAATGTTGAAAGCACCGGTTCCTGGTATGCTCGGTTCTGAGGAATAAAGATTGTGACACTACGCCTACTGGAACCCTTCAAACCTCCTGTACTTCACTACGGTTACAATATCTAACGCTTCTAGCTCCTTAGCAATATCATCCACGCTTTTCTCTGCTGGTGAGAGGTCGACTACAAGGGTGCAGCCGGCCGTTTCACCTCGGATTATGCTGGCACATTTAGAGGCGAGTATGTCAGCCTTAGCGTTGGCGAAGACTGATAATAGTTTTGCTAGCGAGCCTGCAACGTCTCTAAACTCGATCTCAAACGTATAAAGCTTGTCTCCTCGGGTCGCGACGGGTGATACTAGGATCTCCCCTCTCCCTATGTCAGCTATGAGTACTACAAGCATCCCCGGCTCTATTCCTAGCGCCTCACGTATCGGCTGAGGAATGGTTATACGCCCTTTAGAGTCAACCTTAACAAGGGAGGTTATTCTATGCTTCATACTGGGAGTGCTCTCCATACCCATCACCATCCCGGCTTATCCAAGCTTATATGCACTTTCACCCTTTTAAATGTTAAATGGAGGATTTATGGTGGGAAAGGCGGGGGATTAGTAGGCTATCGAAATCGCTAAAGGTTTATGCCTCCAACTACGCCAAGTTGACAATCCCATGGCTGGAGGTGCCGAGTATGCGTAGACTCTACAGAGTCTATTATAGCGTGTTTGACGATGAAGTACATAAGGAGGTAATAGAAGAAATAAAGAAGACGTTCAACACCGAGGTAGTAGACCACCCCTCAAAGGTTCACCCCGACTTCCGCTTCATAGAGGTGTTCCTAGAGGAGCCTGGGCATGAGGAGGAAATAGCGGGGATAGTTAGAGTGAAAATAGGATCGCCTCACGTGAAGGTCGACTGGATCGACACTATGGGGTGATACCAGTATGGCCCCTGTCAGGGAGGAGTTAAGCAGGGAGAAATACGACCAGTTCAGCTTAGAGGACTGGGTAAAGAACTTCTGGGAGAGGAACTCAATTTATATGAAGGTTAAAGAGAAGTCGATGTCGAGCCCCAGGAAGCTATACTTCCTCGACGGCCCACCCTACGCCAGCGCAAAGGTCATACACATAGGTACTGCCTGGAATAAAGTGATTAAAGACAGTCTCCTAAGATACTTCCGCATGATGGGGTACAACGTATGGGACAAGCCAGGATATGATACACACGGCCTCCCAATTGAGGTTAAGGTCGAGCAGATGTTGGGGATAAAGACGAAGAAGGAGATAATCGAGAAAGTGGGGATAGACAAGTTCGTAATGAAATGTAGAGACTATGCTAGGGAAAACCTGGAGGCAATGACAGAGCAGTTCAAGGAGATCGGAGTATTCATGGACTGGGACAACCCATACATTACATATGAGGACGAATACGTCGAGTCCGGATGGTGGCTCGTCAAGAAGGCCTGGGAGAAAGGCCTCCTCTACAAGGGCCATAGAGTAGTGCATTGGTGTCCAAGGTGTGAGACAACGCTAGCCGACTATGAGGTGAGTGAATATAAGAATCTCGAAGATCCCAGCGTATACGTCAAGTTCAAGGTAAAAGGCACAGACAATGAGTACCTCCTAATATGGACAACTACGCCCTGGACCCTCCCAGCAAACGCCTTCGTAATGGCGCATCCCGACCTAGAGTATGTGAAGGTAAGAGTTGACGGAGAGAAGCTCATACTCGCTCGCAGCAGGCTCGAGAGGGTGATGCAGGAGGCAGGCGTTAAGGACTATGAGGTTGTAGAAGTCCTCCGGGGATCTGATCTCGAAGGTTTAGAGTACGAGCACCCCCTCGAGGACTTAGTTGACGCTCAGAGGGTCTTGGCCCCCTACCACAGGGTTGTAACGGATCCCGATGCTGTCTCTGCGGCTGAGGGTACAGGGCTAGTCCACTCAGCTCCTGGCCATGGTGAGATAGACTTTGAAGTAAATGAAAGGAAGGTCGGAGCACCGGTAATATCACTTGTCGACAACGAGGGAAGGATGACTGAGGCTGCGGGAAAATATAGAGGACTATACTTCAGGACAGAGGCCAATAAGGCAATCCTAGAGGATCTAAAGGCTAGAGGCGCAATATTCCACCTCTCCACTGTCACGCATAGGTACCCCGTTTGCTGGAGATGTAAGACGCCATTAGTACTTAGGGCTACAGACCAGTGGTTCATAAACGTTAGAAAGCTTAAAGAGAGGCTTGTTGACGAGGCCGAGTCTATAGAGTGGAGGCCTGTCTGGGCTAAGATCCGGTTCCTAAACCTCCTCAAAGAGGTCAGGGACTGGGTGATATCTAGGCAGAGATTCTGGGGTATCCCGCTCCCCGTATGGGTATGTGAGAAGTGTGGATACACTCATGTAATAGGTAGCGTGGATGAAATAGAGAGTATGGGGGGAAGGAGGCCCGAGAACCTACACAGGCCCTGGATCGACAGGGTCACACTGAAATGCCCCAAGTGTGGGGGTGTGATGAGGAGAGTTCCGGACGTCATGGACGTCTGGTTCGACAGTGGTATAGCGTTCTACGCAAGCCTCGGATACCCTAGGAGGAGGGAGTTATACGAGAGGCTGAAGCCTGTAGACTTCATCGTTGAGGGGCACGACCAGATAAGGGGTTGGTTCTTCAGCCTCCTCCGTAGCGGAGTGATAGGCTTCAACGAGAAGCCCTACCTCAAAGTCCTAGTCCACGGCTTCGTTCTCGACGAGAAAGGGAGAGAGATGCACAAATCACTGGGCAACTATGTGCCCTTCGAGGAGCTAGTGCAGAAGGTGCCCAGAGACGTTATAAGGCTATGGGCACTCAGCAACGTGACATGGGAGGATCTAAGGTTTTCCTGGAAGAAGCTCGACTTTATGAGGAAGACGTTTACGATCATGTGGAATGTGTTCACATTCGCCTCCACATATATGGGCATAGACAAGTTCGACCCGACAAAATACAAGCTCGAAGACATCGAACAATATATGGGTATCGAGGACAGGTGGCTCCTCTCTAGGCTTAATAGACTCCTCAAGGAGTACCACGAGGTAATGAAAGACCTGAGACCACACGAGGCAGCTAAAATTGTCAAGGACTTCCCCGTAGAAGATCTCAGCCACTGGTACATAAGGCTGATTAGGAGGAGGGTATGGGAGGAGAGAGAGACACCGAGTAAGATTGCAGCGTACACAGTACTATACCACACCCTGAAAACTTGGCTCCTAATGGCAGCCCCATTTATACCATTCACAGCAGAATACCTCTACCAGAAGTTCATTAGACCGGCAGAGCCTTACCTCCCCGAGTCGATACACTTAATGGACATGCCACTCCCCGACGAGGAATGGATCAACGACGAACTGGAGAGAAACATGGAGAATGCTAAGAAGCTGTTCGAGGCAACCGCTGAAGCGAGGAACAAGGCTGGAATAAAGCTGAGAAGGCCTGTTAGAAGGGTTATCATAGCGGTAAAGGATGAGAGAGTCGCGGAGAGTATAAAGTCCATGGAGGGCCTATTGAAGCAGCTCCTAAACACTAAGTCCATCGAAGTGGTAGGGTTCAACTTCTTTGAGGAGCAGAGGGTCTATGATGTGGAGCCAAACTACAGGGCTATAGGCCCAGAGTTCAAGCACCTGACAAGACAATTAGTAGAGTATATTGAAAGCCACAAGGAGCAGGTAGCTAAAGACATAGTATCAAAGGGGTACCACGAAACTGTAATACAGGGGCAGAACGTTAGAATTGAGCCCAGACATGTAAACCTCAAAATTGCATATCCATCCTGGCTCACCGTAACTGAGACGGACTTCGGCTTAGTAGGAATAGATACGAGGCTCAGCGAGGAGGAGATACTAGAGGGGTACGCTAGAGAGATTGTAAGGAGAATACAGGCGATGAGAAAGGATCTAGACCTACCGGTTGATGCCTTCATAGAGACAATACTGAAAGGTGATGAGGAGCTAGTTAGAGCTGTAGAGAGGCATGCAGGGTACATAGCTAACGAGACAAGATCTAAGAAGATCGTAGTCGGGGAGGGAGGTAGCGGATACTACATGAAGGAATGGGAGGTCGACGGTAAAAGGCTGGTAATATGGATAAGGAGAGTAAAGTAACGATTTATCCCAGCGAGCTCCACACAT
>WAOT01000013.1 GCA_015521115.1 Desulfurococcales archaeon | reverse complement strand
GTTGTAATGATACCTGGTTTAATTATTCGTAGGGACAAGAGAGGAATGCTTAAAATCCCGAGAAAATGTTTGATAGAGTTTATAAGATATATAGAAAAAATTCGTAATTTAAAATTATATGAAATAATAGAAAAAATTTTACACGAGAAGGGATAAGATATTAAACCTCACACACATTAAATAGGAGTATTGGCCGGCAGCCCCGCCTCGGAGATACACTCTCCCGGGCTCAACCCGGGAGGGTCAAGCCCGAGGTCGGTGGTTCAAATCCACCCCCCGCTACCATGGGGGCCCCGCCGCCATTTTCTTTTGTTTGTGGTTAGTGTTTTTTGGTTGGTTGTTGTCTTGTTTTGTTGGGGTGGTTTGGTGTGAGGTTGTTGTTTGTTGTTTTGGATGGTGCTCCGGACGGTTTTGGTGTGAGGAGTAGTCTTGAGGTCGCGTTTAAGCCTTTTATTGATGGTCTTGCTGGTAGGGGTGTTTGTGGTGTTGCTTATACTGTTGGTAGGGGTGTTGCTCCTGAGAGTGATGTTGCTGTTATGAGTCTTTTGGGTTATGACCCTGGGGTGTATTATACTGGTCGTGGGCCGTTGGAGGCTTTGGGTGCGGGTGTTGAGTTTAGGGATGGTGATGTTGCTCTTAGGGCTAATTTTGCTACTGTTGATCCGGGTAGTTTGAGGATTATTGACCGGCGTGCTGGGAGGTCTTTGAGCTCCCGTGAGGCTAGGATCCTGGCTGAGGCCTTGGATGGTATGTTGTTGGATGGTGGGCGTGGGGTTGCGAGGTTTCGGGCTACGATAGGCCATCGAGGGGTGCTCGTCCTCCGCCATAGGGATGTTAGGCTTGAGGCTGACATTAGCAATACTGACCCAGCATATGAGAGGGTCGGGAGGATTAGCCATGCCAGGCGGAGTTATGAGCCGTTCATTATGAAGGCAGTTCCCCTAAAGGACTCCCCGGGGGCTCGTAAGGCCGCTGAGATGGTGAACGAGTTCACCTTCAAAGCGATCGAGATCCTCGACCGCCACCCAGTAAACGAGGAGAGGAGGAGGAAGGGGCTGCTACCAGCTAACGCCGTCCTCCTACGGGACGCAGGGGACAGCCTCCCCCATGCTGAGCCCTTCAGGGAGAGGTTTGGATTCACTATGGCTAGCATTGTGGAGATGGTCGTGGAGAGGGGGATCGCCAAAGCGCTGGGGCTAGTGGATGTTAAGGTCGACGTCGAAGGAGTCCCCAAGGAGGAGGTTCTGCGTAGAGAGGCTGAGACAGCGGCCTCCCTGCTCAACCGCTATGGAGGTGTCTACGTGCACCTAAAGGGCCCTGACGAGCCTGGCCATGACGGGGACTTTGAGGGCAAGGTGAGGGCTATAGAGATGATAGACAAGTACTTCTTCGCGGCACTACTCGACCTCATAGACCCCTCCAATACAGTTATCCTACTAACAAGCGACCACTCAACACCATGGCACCTAAAAGCACACTCAGACGACCCAGTCCCACTACTAGTATCACACCCCTCCCTCCCAGAGGGCCCAGGCAGGTTCCACGAGAAAGCCTGCGCCGAGCACAACACCCTCGGAACAATAGAAAGGGGGCACCAGATACTCCCAACAGTCTTAGACTACCTAAAAAGCCGGGGGCTAGAGATCAGGGATCCCTGAGACCTCCCTCACGACCTCCAACACGCCCAGCTCCCCGGCAAGCTCCCTCACCCTTCTAAGCATGTTATCCCTAATATCTGAGACGTCGAACCCCCTCCTCTCGTAGGAGAGCGCCTTCAAGAGCGTAGCAAGCACCTCTGCAAGCTTAGCAATGCGGGCCTCAACATCCTCCCCCCTATTAAACCTCCCGACAAGACCCTTAGCCTCCCCCGAGAGACCCATAGACCTCACAGCCCTCTCCTCGGCAGCAACCTTCTCCTCCTCACTTATACCAGAGACCTTCGCTATATCCCCTATAACAGCCTCCCCAACATCATGAAACAATGCAATAGCAGCAGCACCATAAGGGTCAACATCCACGCCAACACTCCTAGCCCGCACAGCAATCTCGAACGCGAGCACCGCCGACCAGAAACTATGTTCAGCAACGCTCTCAGCACACTGATGAGGCACACCCCTAAGCATCCACCCAGTCCGGGCAAGGGCGGAGAGAGACTCCAACACCCTAACTATATCCGCATCTCCCCCCAAACCAGGCACCCCCAAGAGACAGGCATGGCCGCGAGGATAATAGGACTCGTATCCAGGAGGGCGAGCACGCCGCCGGGGGCCTAATAGTTCGTGAACCCGAAGAGGACAGTCTCAAACTTAGTCGCCGGCAGCCTCCTAATCTCCCCCTTATGGATAATCTCCCTTATCTTGATATAATCGTCCTCGCTGACAAGCCCCCTCCTCAACATGAAAGCTATACATGAAGGTGTCGCTGCTGCCGCAAACAGACCCCCACTAGACAACACGTCAAGCCCAGAGAGGACGTCCTGCTTAGATAGCCCACACGCCCCCTCAGGGTGGGTATGGAGGGTGGCAGTAGATTCCACGAAAGGCAGCCTCACCCTAAAATGCTCCCCCTCAAGTACTGCGACGTCACCGGAGTCCACAAATATGAACATATACTCAACGCCATCCCTAGTTGTGGACAACGCCTTCTCCCTTATCATACTAGAGGTTACACTATCGACCCTGATAATCCGTAGGCTACTCGTATAGAGGTGATCGATATCGTACTCCCCATAGCCAGGTGCAATCTCAACCGTAACGATACTCTCCCCGACCCTCACCTCACGCCTCAAAGGGGACTCCACACGGCTTGACTGGATGACGACCCTCCCGTCACTTAGGATACGCTCAGGATTATAGGCCAGCATCTCATCGAGCCTCCAACTATATGTGAAAGCAGATAAGGGGATGTCGAGATCCTCAGCCACAAACTCTACAACGGTAACAATAGCGTAGGTGAGGGCAAGGCCCAAGCTAGCCCGAGTCCTAGTCATGAACTGCTCCTTCTCCCTCCTCCTAACCCCTATCCCATCGTCACCCCATCACGACTTATACGAACACCTGCTACCCTATTTTCCGGTGGTGGAGGGCGTGTATGCAAGTTATAGTATGGCTAACACCGCTAATAAAGTGAGGAGGTGGGAGGTATTCTTAGCGTTATTAGACGAGATATTATTAGTAACAATAATATTAATAATAATATTATATATATTATACGATAAAGGCATAATCGGTGGTACACCCTACTACACATCACTCCTAACCATAATGATATTCGATCTTATATTAATCAAAATAGTATTATCATCACAAATTAAACCCTCAACCGTAGGACGGGAAGCACTAATAGGGAGAGCAGGGAGAGTTATCAAAGACCTAGACCCAGAAGGGCTAGTAGAGGTCAACGGAGAGATATGGAAGGCAGTAAGTAGGTCAGGAATAAAAATCCGGTCAGGCAGACAAGTCGTTGTGGTAGACGTTAAGGGTCTCACCCTAATAGTGGAGGAAAAAGAAGATGGGAGACAAGTGTAGATGCAGTGGTCTACAAGGCCTAGAACTAGCCCTTTGTCTCGCCCCTCCCCGTGGCGAGTATGAAACGGTCTTCGACCTCTCAAGGAATACGAAGCTAGTGGTGAATAAGGACGGGATCTTCGTTAGGAGGATAGTTACAGACGACTTCCTCCCGTTCATAAATACTGTTGACAGGAGAGCGACTCCCCAGACATTGAAGGCCTATGGGGTAAGAGTTGAGGATATATTATGTGAAAACGTCAAACATCTGGTTAACGCTTCACAAATGGGCTCAGTCTATGCTAAGAGGTTACTTGAGGACTGTTATGATGTGGTGAGAAAAATTTTGGAGGATTGCGGTTCACTTGACATACTCCCTGCCTAGAACTTCCCTCGCTATTATGTACCTCATAATATTCTGGGCACCCTCAGCTCCCACATAATAGGAGAGGGCTCCTATGAAGCTCCTGGCTATATTCGTCTCCTTGACATAGCTGGCCGCGCCGAAGAGCTCCATCGCAGTGGAGAGTACGTTGAAGCTCGTCTGAACGGCCTTCAGCTTTGCGGAAGCACTGTAGAAGTTCAGATCTTTTGGTTTAAGGCCCGGCTCCCTCTTGATGTAGATTCTGTCAGCCATCCACGCAGCCTTGTAAACTAGAAGCCTGGCGGCCTCCAATTCCATTGCTGCCTCCGCTATGCGGAAGCTCACTCCTTGAAACCTGGTTATCGGCCTCTGATCCTCATACATTACCCGCCCCTTGCTCCACTCGATAGCCTGCTCAAGCCCCCAGCGCGCTGCCCCGATGTTAGCGGCTGCGACTAGTATCCTAGCCAGTGTAAATCCCTCCATAGCATAGTAGAAGCCCCTATTCTCCTCCCCGACCAACATGCTCTTCGGTATCTCAACATCTTTCAGCGTCAGCATACCAGTCGATATACCATGGCGGCCGATAGTGTTCAATATTGAATACTCAATACCCGGCGTCTTCTTTCCACTCTTCTTCCCTAGAAGGGCGAAACCCGATATGCCCCTGTGCCTCTGCTCCACTGTGCCCGTCCTTGCGATCAGGTACCACCCCCCCAGGTCTAGCTGTTCCATGACCTCTCTAACACCGCTAATGAATATCTTCTCCCCATTAGCGACGTACACGTCACCACGCTTCTCAGCCCTCGTCCTAGTCCCTGCAACATCGCTTCCACCGTGAGGCTCCGTTGATGCAATACCGAAGAACGCCCTACCCCTTCCAACCTCAGGGAGTATCAACTGTTTAGCCTCCTCGGTGCCGTAGCGGTAGAGTATGAACGGCCACGCGTTGTTTAGGAGCGTGTAGACAGCCACGGCCACAGAGGGGTCATGATAAGCTATCTCCTCCACAGCTATAGCTGCAAGGGTGAAGTCTCCCCCCTGCCCGCCATACTCTTCGGGGATAGGTATTGCGAAGAGGCCCTGCTCACCCATCCTGTATATAAGGTCTGTCGGGATATAGTGCTCCTCGTCTATCTTAGTCCAAACCGGTTGGAGATGCTTAGCGAGGAACTCCCTCACACTCTCACGGAACAATTTCTGCTCCTCGTTGAACTCAAAGTCAACCATACCCACCACCTAACACTCTATATAAGGGAGGTGTTACGTGTCCAGATAATTAAGCGCGCAAAATACCAACCAAATATATCGTGCACACTAATATTTCCTGAGGGTGCCCATAGTGGAGCTCACAATCGTAAAAAAGGGCCGCCTGGAATTCCCCCTAGACCAGCCCGTGAACTCATACTATATAGGGGAGATAGACACGGTCATAGACGCAGGTATAGAGCCAGCCAAGGAGGACGCGGAATACTACCTAATAACGCACTGGCACTGGGATCACTCGATGGGACTAACATCGCTGAGAGACCGCAAGATCTGTATGCCAAGACCGACCCTAGAGATCATAGAGCACGGGCTCTTCGAAGATAGATTCCGCCGCATACTGGAAGCCGGAGGCGTTAGGATATCAGAGCTCGAGAGGGCGTTCATATCGGAAATGGGCAGGAGGTACAAGAGAGTAAGAGACTCCCTCCTACTCAATGATGTCCTCACCCTGGAGGAATGCCCGCTAATCTCCAAGGGGATAGTTAGGTCTATGCAGTGCCCCGGACACAGCGTGGATCACGTCTGCTTCATTATTGGAGGACACGTGTTTACGGGAGACACACTCATACCGGGGAAGAGAACTACTATTGTCGATTTCAGAGAGCACAGGCGGACACTTCTACGCCTCCTCTCAGAACCCAGCTGGAGAGTCCTTCACCCTGGACATGGCGATGATATGAGCAGGGAGGAGGCCCTCCTAGTCGCAGAGCACCACTCAATCGAACGCTGCGACCGTGTATACAGGATCCTCTCTAAGATCCCCCGCGGTGAATGGGTGGCGCTCGATAATGTTATGGCTACAGTATACGGCGTTAGGCCGAGCCTCAGAGCTTTTGTTGCGCTCAGGACACTAACGGGCTACATCAAGGAGCTTGAAGATCTAGGGATAATAGAGGTTGATAGAACGATAAGCCCTTGGAGGCTGAGGATCAAGGGTTGACGCTATCTGCGCCTTCTGCTTAGCTTCCTAGCCTCCCTCTCGGTCTCCCTTAGCATGAGTATGTCTCCCTTCCTCACGGAGCCCATCACGTTCCTAGTTATTATTCTCCCCTTATCTCTACCCTCAAGAATCCTGACACGAACCTGGGTTACCTCGCCGGCGACACCTGTCCTCCCTATTATCTGGATGACCTCTGCCGGATAGCCCAGCTCCTCCCAGATGCTCTCCTCTCTCTCCTTACCTCTAGCACTCACTCTAGCCCACCAGTCCCCTCTGATAGCCCCTAAAACCTATTAAATCCCTCGCCCTAAAAGGGTTAGGAGGAACTAGAGGCTGAGGTGGCAAAGATATGCCAAAAACGAGGACATGCTCATACTGTGGGAGACCGATAGAACCAGGTACTGGGATAATGTTCGTCACAAGAAGAGGGGAGGTGTACTGGTTCTGCAGTAGCAAATGCTATAAGAACTTCCTAAAGCTTAGGAGGAACCCGAACAAGCTCGCCTGGATAAAGAAGTTGAAGTCCTCTTTCTAGCCCTCAAACCTGCTAACCGTTATTATCCTGTAAACCTCAACCTCCAAGCTTACCCTGGTGATAAGCATGGCGGTTCAGAGAACCCTAGTGCTGGTTAAGCCTGACGGTGTTCGAAGAGGACTAATAGGCGAGGTTATCAGGAGGTTCGAGCGTAAAGGGCTGAAAATAAGGGCGCTGAAGATGGTCTGGCTCAGCAGGGAGAAAGCTGAGGAGTTCTACAGTGTCCACAGAGGTAAACACTTCTTCAACGACCTTATAGAATTCATAACGAGCGGGCCGATCGTGGCAATGGTGTTAGAGGGTGATGAGGCCATAAACGTTGTACGCCTAATGATAGGCGCAACAGATGGTAGGAAAGCACAGCCCGGAACCATTAGAGGGGACTTCGCCCTCTCCATCCAAGACAACGTAGTCCATGCTAGCGATAGCGAAGAAAGCTTTGAGCGTGAGTTCAAAGTGCTCTTCACCGAGGATGAGGTCGTACCACCTTACTAGGTTTTACCCGTAATCCTCAGTTTAAGTAGTACCCTCCTGTAGGAGGGGTCTCCCCTCTTTATAGTCGCTATCTCTTTTAGCACCTCAAGTTCATCCTTGGAGATCATGTCTCTAAACTCCGAGAGGATCCTATATGCGTGCTCTCCTGGGACATTAGTGTAGAGCACGTCACCCTCATCAACATGTCTTCCGATCAGTATTTTACCCTGTATCGAGACAGCCACGGCCATTCCAAGCCTGGCCTCGGGGAGGCTCCGATCCCTGTCTCGTATAGCCATTATCCTCCCTAGAGGCCTCCCCGTCTCGTCCATCACAGGATAGCCCGGCCTTATCACGCCTCCGAGAACCTCCACCCCGACGATCGCAGGATTGCTCCTCCTAAACACGTAGCCGGGTAAGATCCTGAACTTTCCAGGTCTGACCATACTGTTAAGTGCCTCAAGCCTCTCCCTCCTCTTCTCCTTCTCAACCCACTCCTCGTAAGCCTCCAACAGCCTGTAGATGACGTTGTCCTCAAATATCGGTACCCCAGCGGATTTCGCAGCCTCCCTAGCCTCTGGGAGGACTTTAACATTGAATGCTAGGATAACTCCCAGGTAGCGGTCATGCTTCTTAGTGATGCTAGCGTCTATAACGTCACTCTTACTAACTGGCCCAATATCAGCGATCCTCACGGGTATGTTCCTCCTCTTTAGAGCCTCTACAATGGCTTCAAGCGTGCCTAGCGTGTCAGCCTTGACGACAAGACCAACGTTATCCGTTCTTATCCTGAGCTCCTCTACCTCCCTCCTAACCCTCTCCTTGACCGTCTCAAGATCTCCCCCCGGGGGGACGACAAAGATTGGGGAACCGGGAAGTGCCTCATCAAGGCCGGGAGCGGCGATCCTAACGCCAGCCGCCGCATGAACGCTCTCAACATGCCTAAACCTCGCCTCCCTACTCCTTATATCCTGTAGGGGGTTGGGGAGGAGGAGTGCTCTAACAGTCGTTACGATCGGCCCGTTACGCCCGCCCACTACTATAGTGTCGCCAACCCTAATTACGCCGTCATAGATTACCGCGTCCGCCACAGTGCCCAGCCCTGGGTGCTCTTTAAGTTCGAGTACTACTCCTTTAGCGGGTCCTTCAGCGTATCTCAGCCTGTTCTTCAGGTACTGTTGTGTAAGCCCTGCTAGAACTGCCAGTAGCTCTGGTATGCCTTCACCCGTTTTTGCGGAGATGGGGACTATTGCTATCGCCTTTGTGAAGTCCTTGATCTTTGTGAATAGATCCGCAGGTATGCCCTGCTCGTATAGTGTACCTACGAGCTCGTAGACCTTGTTTAGGAGGATCTGCCTCGCCTGTTCGCTCTGCTGCCTGAACGATATTATGAATGGTTGATTAGGGTGTGGTTTCCATCCGGGGATTCTGTCTATCTTGTTTGCTGCTACTATGAAGGGAACCCTCCTACTCTTGAGGAGTTCCAAGGCCTCATACGTCTGGGGCTGGAACCCCTCCATGATGTCAACAACCAGTATAGCGAAGTCTGCGACACTACCTCCCCTCTTCCTGAGGTTAGAGAAAAGCTCGTGACCTGGCGTGTCTATGAATAGGAGCCCCGGTATGACTAGTTTTATTGGTATCATCTTCTTCAGGGGCTCAGCAATTTTCTCGATAACCTCGGCCGGCACTATACTCGCTCCTATATGTTGAGTTATGCCGCCCGCCTCCTTCACGGCAACGGCTGTTTTACGGATTTTATCCAGTAGAGTGGTTTTCCCGTGGTCGACGTGGCCTAGTACTACTACGATCGGCTGCCTCAGCTTCCTTACCTCTTTAACACTGCCCTTAGTAGCCATTCTAACCCCACCCCTCCATATATGGACTGGGGAGTAACGTTAATTAGGAATGTGTAGAACCGCCCCACTCTAGAGAGGCGAACTGGTCGGCACCGCCGACCGGGCTATAGAGGTGCATATGGGATGGTAGAGGAGAGACCCCCGCTTAGGATAGTAATCTCGGATCCGAAAGCGGGCAAGCTCAAGCCCATAAAGGTTAAGGTAAAGGGTGTTGAGGACGAAGAACTAGAAGTCAAGCCCGAAATGAGGAGGACAAAAGACCAGGAACGTAAAGCACTACCACTAGCGAAGGCGAACCCCTCACTAATAAAGAAGTTGCAACTCGATGAGGTGGGAGTTATAACCCTCCGCTTTAGAACCGAGGACGGGAAGAAAGTAAACATCAGTTTAAAGGTCATCCCCGATGAGAACGTCCCCGAGGACACTATACACGTAAACATGGAGCTCCTAGGAGAGCTAGTGGGCGACCTTGAGGCCGAGGCTGAAGCGTTCAGGGCTAAGGCGTGGCAGATAGCTGTAGACGAGAGTGTAGCTGTCAAGCTGGCGGGTCTTGAGATCGGAGACGTATTCGAAGGCGAACTGATAGGCTACCCAGGCCTCCGCTTCAAGATCCGAGGAGGTAGCGACGCTACAGGCTTCCCAATGCACCCCGGCGTCCCAGGTAGTGTTAAGAAGAAGATCCTGCTCAACGGGCCTCCAGGCTTCCACCCTACAAGGAGGGGGGAGAGGAGGAGGAAGACTGTGAGAGGCCGTATGATACCGGATCCGAGGGGGGAGAGGAGGAAGACCGCCTTAGCACAGCTGAACGTCGTAATATACTATCCGGAGAGGGAGGAGAAGGAGTAACACCTTTTCCCTCGCATAATAGCTCACTTCCTTTATAATACGCCCCCTTCAACCTAGCCTTGTAGGTGGTGGAAGGGAGTGAGCAACAAAGAGAAGCTACAGCCGGAGGTCAACATAGGAATTGTAGGGCACGTAGACCATGGAAAGACCACTCTAGTCCAGGCCCTCACAGGTATATGGACTATGAGGCACAGCGAGGAGATAAGAAGGGGAATGACGATCAAGCTGGGCTACGCAGACGGCGAAATATGGGAGTGCCAGGGATGCGGCTACCCCGACCGCTTCTCCCCCGAGCCCGTGTGTGAGTGTGACCCATCGGCTACACCGGTTCTCAGGAGAAAGGTATCCTACGTTGACGCGCCTGGCCACGAGATCCTAATGGCGACTATGCTTAGCGGTGCCGCCCTCATGGACGGGGCGATACTAGTTATAGCTGCGAACGAGCCTTGCCCCCAGCCTCAGACGCGAGAGCATTTAGTAGCCCTAGAGATTATTGGGGTCGACAAGATTGTTATAGTCCAAAACAAGATCGACGTCGTAACACCTGAGAGGGCGCGCGAGAACTACAAGGAGATAAAAGAATTTATAAAAGGCACTATAGCTGAGGACGCACCGATAATCCCTGTAAGCGCCCTCAAGAGAGCAAACATAGACGCAGTCCTCGCAGCCATAGAGGCTAGAATACCGACACCACCCCGAGATCTCGAGAGCCCCCCGCTAATGTTCGTGGCTAGAAGCTTCGACGTGAACAGGCCGGGCACGCCGCCTGAGAGGCTTGTGGGGGGCGTCATCGGTGGAGGCATAATTAGGGGTGTCTTCAGAGTAGGACAGGAGATCGAGATAAAGCCCGGCCTAGCGGTGAGAAAACCGGGGGGCAGAATAGAGTATGAACCACTCTACACCGAGATAAGGAGCCTACACTTTGGCAGGACGGCAGTAGAGGAGGCCAAACCTGGAGGCCTTGTAGCCATCGGAACCGGCCTCGACCCCGCCCTCACAAAGTCCGACAACCTTGTAGGAAACGCTGTAGGCCTACCCGGCAAACTGCCCCCAACACTTTATGACGTGACCGTGGAGTACAAACTCCTCGAGAGAGTAGTCGGACTTAAGGAGGAGATAAGAGTAGAACCCCTCCGTAAGGGGGAGATGCTAATGCTCACCGTGGGAACAACGATCACTCTAGGCATCGTAACAAGCGTGAAGAAAGATACTTTCGAGGCAAAGCTGAGGCGACCTGTAGTAGCGTGGGATGGGGCCAGGATAGCGATAAGCAGGAGGGTACGTGGTAGATGGAGGCTCATCGGATGGGGGCATGTCCGCCTCTAGCTAAGCGTAGGCTCGCAGTCCTCGCGGATACTAATTTTCTCATTATGATCGTGAAGGGCGAGATCACGCCTACACTTATTCTCGACACGCTTGAGAGGTCATATGCTTTATTAGTCTGCGACACCATCGTATCGGAGCTCAAACAGCTATCCACATCAGCACCCCACCTATCCACACGCAGAGCGGCCAAGCGTGCCCTTGAAATTCTAAACAACATACCTAACACTTGTATAATAGAGTGCCCCGAGGGGAAGGCCGATGACTCGATCCTCTTAGCTGCACTATACCTCAAAGATGGGGGCACTAGTGTTGTTCTAGCTACGAGCGATAGAGAGTTGAGGAGGAGGGCTAGACAGGTCGGGATCCCAACACTGTACTACAGGGAAAGTGAGCGGAGACTAGAGGTTGACTGGGAAATATTGTAGTGGGGAAACAGTTAAGACTTAAACACCTGCCAGCTCACACGCTAGCGGTGGTGGAGGGTTTGTACAGGGTAGTCGAGATCACCGAGTGGGTAGGGCTCCCGCCGCACCCCGAAGAGGATATCAACGAGGCAGCACTGCGCGAGCTAAGGTATAGGCTGGAAGGCCTTTACGACCCTGATGTAGGCCTAATCATAGCAGTACTAGACGCTGAGACAATAAGCGACGGTTTCATACCCCCACTCCCTGGAGACCCTAGAGTATACTATCAGATCAGGTACAAGGTTCTGGCATTCGTCCCAATAATGTTCGAAGTCGTTAAAGGAATAGTTAGAGATGCACGACAACCAGGACTTTTCGTGAGCCTGGGAATAACAGACGGTTTCATACATAAGAGCCAGATAATGGACGAACCTGTAGAATACCTCCCCGACCGCAGGGGCTTCCGTGGCAAGGAGACAGGCCGGATCGTTGAGGTCAACGATATTGTGAGGGCCAGGATAGTACAGATCAGTAAGCCGAGGCGCGCTGGAATGCTAAGAATAGGCCTAACAATGAGACAACCCTACCTCGGCAAGGAGGAATGGATCGCTAAGGAGAGGGCAAAGGCGAGGTGAGAGTAGATGCCCTCGAGAAGGCCACCAAGCAGAAGACCACCCCTAAAAGCATGCCGCAGGTGCGGCGCACTGGTCGCCCTAGACGTAAAGGTGTGCCCCTTCTGCGGCAGCACAGAGTTCACTGATAGCTGGGAAGGAATGGTCATAATACTAGACCCTGAGAGGTCAGAGATAGCTAAAGAGCTAGGAATCGATAAACCCGGGGCGTTCGCCATAAAGGTTGGAGGCAGAGTGGTAAAGAGATGATAGGAGAGCCCGCATATATCCTCCCTTCAGCTCTCCGGTTCGACTTTGCGAGACCTCGAGGGCCTGTCTATAGTGGGGACTTCACGAAGCATATAGATAGATCTGCGCCGTCAGTTACATGCGTGGGCGATGTTGTATCATCATATTGCTCTAAGGGTTTGAAAGACTTCAGCGGAGCTCTTCTAATGGTAATAGATGGGAAGACTAGGAGGACATCAAGGATCGACCATTCTTTCAATAGAGAAGAGGGCAACATATGGAGGGTCAGGAACCCGCCGGGGACGATAACCTGGTTCTCGGCCAGACTAATATGCAGGCTCCTACAGGAGCCCACGGGAAGACACCTTATATTGGTTGACGGTGAGGAGGATATGCTAGCATTACCCTCAATCTCTTGCACACCTCTGGGGGGGTATGTAATATTCGGCATACCACTGAAGGGGGCTGCAGTAGTTAGGGTCTATCCATGGATCCTCTGGGACGCACAAAACAGGCTCCTCTCCCTCACACCAAGGGTTGTATAAAGGCTCCCGAACCCGACGGCTAAGAGTATTAAACTTCGGGGGTAACCCGCTAGACTGATTAGGGTGTAGAGCATCATAAGATGAGGGCGCACGGGGTTAGGAGGCATGTCGGCACAGGCCAGTAGCACGCGGAGGATAGACCTGGGAGAGGGTATCTGGGCTGAGGTAGTGAAAGACTTCTACAACCCTCTCATTAAGAGGAGGGAGCTCCACCTGAAGATCCATCACGTAATGAAACCGACACCGATGAGGATAAACCTGCGCCTAGCGATATCAGAGAGGTTTGGGACACCGATAGAGAGGGTGTATGTGAGGAGTATCCAGACAGAGTACGGCATTGGGAGATCCCATGCAGTCATACACATATACGATACTGTCGATAGGGCCCTCAGCTTCGAGCCAAAGTATGTCATAGAGAGGAATGGTGGGGTGAACCCGTTCGAGGAGGAAGAATAGCGTGGGGGTGAGGAGGTATGGGTAAAAAGAAGGTTAAGGCCTATGTGAGAATGCTCTACGAGGTCGACTACGACAACTGGACTATTAAGAGGAAGAACAAGATATGCCCTAAGTGTGGTAGCTTCATGGCCCACCATCTAAAGCCCGTTGAGAGGTGGCACTGTGGTAAATGCGGCTACACGGAGTTCGTCGGCAAATAATGAGCCCGTGATAGTACTCGGAATTGAGAGCACAGCTCATACATTTGCCGTGGGAATAGTCTCCTCAGAACCCCCCTATATCCTAGCGGATTCTAGGAGGCAGTACGTGCCTAAGGAGGGAGGCATACTCCCCAGGGAAGTAGCATCCTTCTTCTCACAGGTTGCAGGAGAAGTGGTTAGAGAAGCCTTACACCAAGCAGGTATCTCTGCAGGAGATCTTTCAGCAATAGCTGTCGCCCTAGGCCCTGGCATGGGGCCCGCCCTGAGGGTCGGGGCAACCGTTGCAAGGGCTTTAGCACACTACTTCCATAAACCCCTAGTAAGCGTGAACCACGCCGTAGCCCATGTGGAGATCGCCCGATTCCTTACAGGCCTTCTAGACCCCGTAGTCCTATATGTGTCCGGCGGCAACACCACAGTGCTAAGCTTTAGGGCAGGCCGCTACCGTGTATTTGGTGAGACCCTCGATATCTCGCTGGGGAATATGCTTGACACGTTCGCTAGAGAAACGGGTCTGGGGCCGCCTTATGTAGTTGGAGGCGAGCACGTTATAGACAGGTGTTCCCGAGGGGGCGAATTCATAAGCGGGTTTCCCTACGTTGTTAAGGGCCAGGACGTCTCTTATAGCGGCCTCCTGACGGCTGCCCTTAGAGCGTATAGGAAGGGTTTAGAGCCCCTCAAAAATGTCTGTTACACCCTAAGGGAGATCGGGTTCAGCAGCGTTGTTGAGGTGACTGAGAGGTGTTTAGCCCATGTCGGCAAGAGACAGGTCGTCTTAACCGGAGGTGTCGCTGCTAACGACGAGCTCAATAGGAAGCTCGAGATCATGGCCCAAGTACATGGGGCCCGGTTCAAGAGGATCCCGAAAAAGTATGCGGGGGATAATGGGGTTATGATAGCGCTAACAGGACTCCTATCCTATATGAGCAGTTACAACATCATAGAGCCACATAGGGCCTTCATAAGGCAGAGGTGGAGAGTCGATAGGGTGAATATACCATGGTATCCGAAGACCCTTGGAAGAAGCTTGTAGACGGCATGATAGACTCAGTGGTTAAACTCCCCCTTATTGCGAGGGGGGCCGAATCTGAGCTACACCTCGGGGCTTATGGCGGTATTAAGGCGGTATTCAAGTATAGGAGGCCAAAGCCCTACATGGATCCTAGACTTGACGCTATGCTCAGGAGGAGTAGGACTGTCAAAGAGGCTAAGGTGCTACTCCATGCCTTCTCGGAGGGAGTCAGTGTCCCCCGCCTTCTAGCCGTCTATCCAACACTCTACCTTCTAGTAATGGAGTACGTAGAGGGCCCTCGTATGAAGGAAGTCCTAGAAGGACATGTAGATACTAGTAAGGCGTGCAGCCTTGCTAAGTCCGCTGCTGCGATACTCGCTAAACTACACCTCATAGGAATAGCGCATGGAGACCCTACAACCTCGAACTTCATAGTCTCGCCTCGGGGCCTAGTACTGATAGATTTTGGCCTCGCAGAGTATACAAGCGATATTGAAGACTATGCAGTAGACATACACCTCTTCAGAAGAGCCTCTCTAAGCACACATGCGGCAATATCAGGAATACTGACAGATTGCTTCACACGAGGATATAGAGAGCAAATGGGTAATGAGGCAGACCCGATACTCAGACGTGCTGAGGAGATAGAGTTGAGGGGGCGCTATGTTGAGGAGAGAAGAACCGTGTGGGGAGCTGGACGTTAGGAGAATATACCTAGTTACTGGCAACAAGCATAAGGTTCACGAGATCAACACTCTAGCAGAGGGCTCATGCATAGAGTTCCTACAAGCTTCTGCGACAAAACTAGAGGTGCAAAGCGGGAGTCTCGGTGAGATCGCGTTAACCGCCGCAAGGCACGCCTTCGACCAGATCAGGGCCCCACTGGTAGTTGACGACTCAGGCCTATTCATAGAATCGCTTGGAGGCTTCCCAGGCCCCTACAGTAGCTTCGTCTATAAAACCATAGGTATCAGCGGTATATTGAGGCTCCTCGAGGGAGAATCTGACAGGAAAGCGTGTTTTGTAACCGCTGCCGCACTCATCATACCACCCTTAGAGAGGGTCTTCTATGGTAGAACATGCGGACAGATCACGAGAGAGCCACGGGGAAGGGGAGGCTTCGGGTTCGACCCCATCTTCCTCCCAGACGGGAGCCGTAAGACATACGCGGAGATGAGTACTGAGGAGAAGAATACCGTGTCGCATAGAGCGCGGGCCTTCAAGAAACTAATATCCTATCTAGAACTACTCTACTACGGATAACTGGGAACCCTAGAATTTATGGGCCCTCTAACCCTTTTAGAATGAAGGGTGCGGGGGTGCCCGAGCCTGGCCTAAGGGGGCGGGCTCAAGACCCGTTGGCGTAGGCCAGCGTGGGTTCAAATCCCACCCCCCGCACCAAGTGAGATCCTTCCCATCCCCTATCTCGTCCTTGAACCTCTCCAAGATCTTCCTCAGACTCAAGTGTAGCAGAACCTTCTTCCGCTTAGTTCTAGGATCGTATTCTTCTATCACAAGATACTTATACGTTTTACCGTTCCGCTTAACCGTTTTAATGAACACATACATCTTGAAGCCCAGTTTTGAAGCCCTATAGTCGAGACACTCTATTATATCGCTAGGCATAGTATTACCACCCCTCTGTCATTATACTAGCATGGACGGCTTCAAAAATCCACGAGTCTCGGCTTCAAAAACCGTTTGAAGCACTCAGTCTCCTAAATAACATCTGGGGCTCTTTGAGATGCCAGTTTGTATAAGCCCCCTATGGGAGTATAACGGGAACTGGTGCACCTGTTTGGGGAAGGCTAAGACCTCTATCCTAGTCGACCAGCAGCTATGGCAGAGGTTCAAGAGGGAAGTGGGGAAGAGGTTCAAGGGGAGACGCCCTAGCGTGCCGCCTGTGAGCAGCGTTGTCGAGGATCTGGTGAGGGGCTGGCTCGAGGGCCTGCACAGGGTTAAGGTACCCCTCTACGAGGTAGCATATATCCTGAGCCTAGAGCCCAAGACCCTACTGCTCTATGCCAGGGTGAACCCAGACCTAGCCTTCAAAGTATTCCAGGCCAGGCCGCAGGCCTTCCTAAGACTTATTGCTACAGACTTCACGCCTAGGAGCCTAGAGGAAGCCGAGAACCAGTACTACGTTGTAGGAGATGACAAGGTGAACCTAATCCTCTATGATGACTGGGACAAAGAATGGTACGACAGCGGAGACTTCAAGTACTTCATAAGCAGGAACCGAGGCACCCCCTACTTTAACGACTACTCCCTAGAGGTACTGCTGGGAGAAGGCTACCCCGAGATAGTGGCAGCCCACTATCTGGGCCTCAGCGAGATATGCGTGTTCCAGGGTGTAACCTTCAGCCTGCACGACCCTGAAGGGTGGCGCAGGCTCCTAGGCATACTCGAGGAGCTGGTAGCAAGCGTTGTAAGGCCTGCCAGAACCTACCTGAAGGATAAGGAGTGTGACGCCTATACGCTTACAAGGGAGATCATGGGGAAGGACGAAGGATCCTGGAACGCTGTGAGATTCCTAAGACTAGTGAGTACCTGGATACCTTCAAACCTGCCCAGACAAGCCCCCGTAATATAGCAATACAGCTAGCACTCTAGGAGTAGGGAGTAAGGAGTAACAGTCTAGCTAGTACCTCAGGGCTGCCATATCAGAGACGCTGCCTGCACCTAGCCTTATACCCCCCAGGTTTATTAGCACCTTATTTTATGGTGGGGAGCACCTCTTCCATGAAAATTAAGTTCCTAATATTTGCTTGAGAGGGG
Organism: Desulfurococcales archaeon; assembly: GCA_015521115.1. Lineage (GTDB taxonomy): Archaea > Thermoproteota > Thermoprotei_A > Sulfolobales > Acidilobaceae > S143-63. The sequence goes on along the minus strand of WAOT01000013.1, from coordinate 969 downwards.
TATAGGGTGGTAGCCTTGAAGACCCCTACCCCCTCTAGGGGCTTTATTTTACAGTTGTTCCTCATAGAGGAGCCTCTCCTAGCCGTGAAATAAGGTTTTAACAAACTAAGGAGAGGGGTACAGGTGGCCTAGCCAGCCTGCTAATAGGCTAGCCATAAGTGAGAGATTGAGCGAGAGGACAGCTCTGGGATTTGTACTACATCGTAGTACGTAGTACAGTATGAGCTTAGAAGAGGTTATTGGGAACAAGGGAAGCAGTGGGGAGAGCAAGCTCTTAGCTGGCTAATGGTGTGTAGGGTACCTGGGGGGTGTGGGTAAGGTTTCTGGCCTCTACCAGTCTACTGTTCTCTCTCGGCATTCTGCAAGCCTGCTCGCTGCGTGACGCATATACTATAGGGGGAGAGGAGTAGCAGCTGCTGCTCCTCTCTCCTTAGAAGAAAGAGGGTGAAAAGGAGAATGTCAGGGGATAAGCTATTATCAACCGTGGTAAGCCTGGCAGGGACGCTAATAGTAACACTGCTCCTACTCAAGCTAGGTGCGCCCTCACTAGGGCAGGCTCTCGCTAATTCGATAGACCCTGCAAGGGATCAGGCAGACAAAGCTGGCGTATATGATAGAACCTTCGACCCTGTGCTGAACATTTCCCTTGACACAATGAAAATAGCCGAGCTCGTGTTCACCATTGTAACAATACTTGGCTTACTAATCCGCCTGATACGGATTGCGGGAAAGTCGAGCCACTAGCCTTCGATCCTAAGCACACCTGATCTGTCCACATCTTTTTCAAAAATATATTTTATTATTTTTAGAAAATTTTTTAATAATATATTAACTCTGTCTAATAAATATTCAATTTGGACACTAGACGGTATACAGGGCATTAGCTGTTGTTTAAGCTCATTAAATTCCTCATCAGTAACACCATTAAGAAGTTTTTTAATTAAAATATTAATATTATCTCTTTTAGGC
>WAOT01000012.1 GCA_015521115.1 Desulfurococcales archaeon | reverse complement strand
GAATAAAGATCGAGAGGAGCGTCCGAGAGAGGCTAAAGGATCTCGTCGGTATACTAGGAGAGTCTAGCGAGGAGGAGCTGGAGAGGTACCTCGCGGAGGCCTGGCAGCAGTGATCCTCCTGGACACGAACATCCTCTATCACATAATCCACAAAACTAACCTCACAGAGAAAGCACTAACACTACTCGAAGACAACCCGGGAGAGTACGTGGTAGACACGATTGTGCATAACGAGCTAATCTACACGTCAACCCTCCACTACCTAGAGCACAGGCACGGCGTCAAGGGAGCTTACTCTGCTAGGAAATGGATAAGGAAACACGGCTACCCAAGAGAGGTCATAAGCGTTGTCAAAGAGCTAATCGAAAGGCTCGACATAAGACTAGTCCAAAGCATCTACACAGAGGAAGAGCTCTACGAAGCACTACTCAAATACAGACTACTACCCAGCGACGCCATAATAGCCTTAACCTGTAAGCACTATGGCATAAAGAAAATCCTAACATTTGACGAAGACTTTAAACGAGTTCCCTGGTTAACAGTCCTCCCCTAAGAAGCCAAGGGAACGGTATAAAGAGGTCTAGTATTTCCCTAGCACCATGAAATAAATACTATACATTCAACACTGCTGGGTTTTGCCCAGATCCGGCATGGTGTCGCGAGGCGAAGTGTGGCTGGTGATTATGAGAGATTCCTCATAGAGAGGGCAGTTACAGATTGTGAGAGTATGAGCGGCCGGGGAGGCCATCTTCTCTAAGAAGATGAGGATGAGAAGACTTATTTCCTCTCTAATAAAGATATGGGACTCCATAGAGACCATGAAGCACTTCACAGGCAGTGATTCACGGAAGGCTAAGTACCACCCAAAAGACGTCATATACCTCCTAGAAAAAGAACACGTACAAATACAAAATATTCCATGAATCATAATAATCCATGCAATGTCTGAACAATTAGCAGAACAATTATCAAAAGTATCAATAACCGGCGGCATTACCACTGAGATTATCAGACCTGCGAGGGGCTCCGACCGCGTTTTGCGGTTTCTGCTGCCGATACATTCAACACCGGGGTTAATGATGGTTTGGAGGGGTTTGTAGCGGGCCCGCCGGGATTTGAACCCGGGACCTCCGGCTCCGAAGGCCGGCGCCCTTATCCTGGCTAGGCTACGGGCCCTGGTTCTTTGGTCGTGTTATTTTTGTGTTGGTGGGGTTTGTTTGTGTTTCGGGGGATCCCCTTTGTGGTCGGGTTTTTATGTTTTGCTCACGTTTTGTGCGTTTGGATTATGAGGCTGGGATTGTCTGTTATGGTAGTTGAGGTGGAGGGCCCCCGCCCTTGGGGGTGTCCCCTCCCTGGGTGTGGGGCTCTCCCCCCGGGCACCCCCCTTGCTGGGGTTGTTGGGTGGTGTGGTTTGTTTGGTGGCGTGTATGCTAGGGTTGTGGCGTTGGTGTTGGCGCTAGTAGTGCTTGGCAGTGTTGTGACAATGCCTTCGGGTGCGGATCAGAACGTGGAGGTCGGTGTCCCGGAGTATATGGAGAGGTATAGGCCTGTCCTTATGGGTACCATGATAACGGTAGCGTACTATGCTGAGCCGCCCACTATTGTGTGCAGTCTAGGGTGGCCGGTATACTATTATGAGAAGGAGTATACCGGTGGCCCTATCCCTTATAAGGCCCCCTCATGGTTTAAGGACAGGGTGAGGCCTGACCTGGGAGTGGAGGACTACTACTACGTGTTCCACTTCGGCCTGGTCACAGCGAGCCACTGCGGCGACTGGCCTGACCTGGTGTATCAGCCCAACATTACAGCGGTCGGAGACAACTATATTGGGAGTGTGAAGCTGGACGGCAGGTTCTGGGATCCGGACGGTGACGGTAACCAGGACACTATAAGGGAATACTACCCCGTCGACGCACTATACATAGAGGTGGAGGCACACACAAGCTACTCCTCGCGGGCCATACCAACACCGAACAAGGTCTCAAACAAGATACTACTGTTCAACCCGGACTGGGCCTACCCGAGCGAGGCAACCATTGAGGGCGCATACAGTAGCTACAGCAACTTCGTCAACCAGACACTAGGGTACCTCCACGTCGCCGGCTTCAGGAGCGGGCTCCAGAGCGCCTATATAATAAGCTCACTACCCGAGATGTTCGACAGCGTCTGCGGCTGGGTGTTCGGGATACAGTCTGACAACGCTATAGCCCTACACGGCAACAGCGGCGGGATAGCCTTCCACTGGGTCGAGGACTCGAACGGGAACCACGCGTACGTGGCGGGCATAATGGTGTGCAACTGGGCCAACATGACCGAATACCAGCTGTTCGTGGCGCCAGTGTGGAGGGCTATGGACGACTTTAGGACAATATACGACACGTTCCACGTCTACACGGGCAGCTGAGGAGGGGATCCCCGATGCCCGGGGGGATCACTCTTAGAGGTGGAGGTGAGAATGGTATGAGGAGTATGATAGTACTTGCGTCCCTCTCACTAGCCCTACTCATGGCCCTAGCCCCCCTCACGTCCTGGGCGGCCCAGCCAGGGCCGCAGGCCGTAATGTTGAGGGCCGACTCATTCCCGGGAGGCATACACCACGTGACTACATCCTGCGGGACTGACGTGTACTACACCGTTGGCTGGACAGGCCACTTCGCCGTGATGACGCCTAGGCCCCAGTGGATCCTCTCATCCCTCGACCTTGGAGGGGAGCACGTAATCAGCCCTGGAAAGAGCAGGGCGGCAGCAGAGCTGAACACTGCAGCGTTCATGGCCCTGCAGTCGAGGGCGCAGGGCTCCGAGTACGTCTACACTATCATACCGATAATGACTGAGAAGCACAAGATACTAGTGTTCATAGTGGGCAAGGACTTCCCAGCCACGGACTCAAACAGCGCGCTCTCACTCCTAAGGGAGAACCCCGCGTTCAAGAAGCTCATGGACGACTATGGGGTCGACAGGGTAGTCATCATAAAGTACGGCTTCCTTGACACGAGGATAAGGGTGACTGACACCCAGATAGAGAAATGGGCGAAGAACCTCACAGAAGAGGACATTAAGGGGCTAGAACAGCTCTACCACATACACCTACAGTACGGTTACGGTAAGGGAGGAATACACGTCTACGCAAACCTAGACAAGGACTTCTACAACAGGAACCCGAAGGCGGTAGACGAGATAGCCAAGGCGATAGGAGAGCACATTGAGAAGATCTCAGGCACGTGCGGCATCCCCGTGCTTGTCAACTTCAACCTGGTCGAAGGCGACCTAGCCCCCAAACCACTAGGGGGCCCAGTACACAAGCCCCCCGTACCGGTCGAGCCCGCTGCAACCGCGCCCGGAGGTGACGGCGGGGCTACCGTTAACAGCGATAGCGGGAGAGGGGAGGACTATAACATGCTAGTAATCCCCCTCGCAGGGATCCTAGCAATAATATTCTCGCTACCACCAAGGAGGCACTAGCCATCGGGAACCCCCCAGTTTTCCCCTTGGGGGCATAGCCCCCCTACCTCCCCCGAGTTTCTATCCCTGGGCGTACAAGCCTCTCCCTGGGGCCCTCAGGGGTCTCCACTAGGATGGCAGACTCTACCCCAGCTAGTACTAGTAGCGCGTAGAGTGCCGCGCCGACTAGGAGGGCACTGCTTAGGGCGAAGGGGGCCCAGGGTGCTACCGTGTCGTACAGGTACCCCCCAGCCATCGGGGCGGGGGAGCCTAGGAGGCTTCTGGCAGTGTTCGCCGCTGAGTATGCGCCGCCGCTCCCTCCAACGGTTCTGGCTATTAGGGCGTTATACGCGGGCACCCATAGTGCTAGGCTTACCCCCATAAGGGTGGATGCGGTGGCTGCCGCGGTTATTGTTGAGGGGTTGGCGTACAGTAGGGCTGTCCCTATCCCTAGGAGCTCGCTCACCGCCAGGGCACGTGACGCCCCGATACGGTCTGTCAGTCTACCCATGTAGGGCATTAGCACAGTCCTCACAACACCGCTCAGGGTGAGTATGTACCCTACAATGTCCTCAGTGTACCCGGAGGCGTAGAGGTGGGCGCTGAGGATGGGGAACCAGAGGCTCCAGGCGAACCTGTCCATAGAGACGTACCCCAGGACGAGGGCAAGCCTCCTGGGAGGCCGGATGAGGTAGCGGTAAGCGTCCAACACGTTACTACCTGACCCCGCTGGGGGCACCGGGCGGCTTAGGTATATGAATAGGGCTAGACCTATAGACCCGCTAAGGGCTAGGGCTAGGAATGACGGCTTAAAGCCGTAGTACCTAGCCATTAGTCCCGCAGCCATAGGGCCTACGGTACGGGATGCGCTGAACAGGCTGCTCGTCAGCCCGACAGCCTCCCCCATCCTGAGCGCTCCAACGCTGGTGTATAGGAAGTTCATCCTAGCGGGCTGGCCGGCGAGGAATGAGAACAGGAAGAACCCATAAGCCACCCCGAGCCCCCACAGGCTCCCAGAGGTCATCGCTATGAGTGGCGACGCTATGAGTAGCAGGCCGGTACCTATGATGACAGGCCTGCTGCCCCGGGTGTCTATGAGGTGTCCTATGGCGGGGAGGGTGAGGGAGAGGACTATGCTCCAAGCAGATATTATCCCCCCGATACTGTTCATAGAGTATCCCAGGTACTTCATGTACATGGGCAGCAGTGTCATGAACCCCCCAACGGTGAAGCCCCTGAACGCGTTATAGGCTGCCAACGCTTTGACGTTGCTGTCCCATCCCCCGCCCATATCACACACCAATATATCGGTTACTCACCTAATGGAGGCCGCGGGAGGATAATAAGGAGTAACCCCCCAGCGAACCCGGGCTTATGCCCCCGGGAGGGCTTCACGCACGGTACATAGGAGGCACGTGGTCAGCCTCCTATACATGACAAGAGCGGCGTGTCAGGCCTCAAATACACGTTAACCGGGAAGGAGAGGAGCTCGGCCACCACCATAGCCGGCAACGGCGGGAGCCTCAGGGCCGATAGTATGAGGTAGAGCACGTATAATGTGAGGGCCCCCGGGATAAGCCTCACATACACCCTGGCTAACGTGCTCCCCACTCTACACGGCCCCACATTTCTAACCCGGTATAAGGGTCTCGTTAGAGCATATCCCAGGATGCCCGTCAGTATAAGCCCGCTAGATATTGAGAGGAGCCCAGCAACCACCCGGTTAAGACCTTCTCCCAGTGCTAGGGCCAGTAGTGCCAGGTTCAATATGAAACCCGCCAAGCCAGCAACCCGGAGGCGGGCGGTAGGGCTGATCTCGAGCGCCTGGACTATGAAGCCCGTTATAGCGTTTAAGCCGAGCTTACTCTCCCCACGCTTCCTGCCCCGGAATATGTATGGGACGTCTACAACCCTGAGCTGGGGGTAGCGTTCCAGGATCTCTAGTAGGATCTTGAACCCTCTCGGCCTAAGCCGGTCTGGGTCTACCAGGTTCCTCTTGAAGGCGAAGAACCCGCTGAGAGGGTCGGTCGTCCTCCAGGAGGCCGATGAGAGCGGTTTTACGAGTATTGTGCCGAGCCTGCTCATCAACAGTCTTACCCTGCTCCAGCCCTCCACACCCCCTCCCCGGGCGTACCTGGTCGCGACTGCTATGTCCCCCTCCTCGAGGACTGCCATGACGAGGCGGGGCACGTCCTCGGGCGGGTGTTGTAGGTCTGCGTCCATCACTACCACTATATCGCCCCTCGACCGCCTCATACCCTCTACAACGGCGCTGGAGAGGCCCCTCTCGTTGGTGCGGAGTATGCAGCGGATCCTGTCCTCCGCTTTATGGTCTCGGGCGTACTCCCTCACTACCCTGCAGGTGCCGTCCGGGCTGTTGTCGTCTACTACTATAATCTCATAGTTGCGAAAATAGGTTTCCCGGAGGGACTTCTCGAGGCGCTCCAGTAGTTCTATAATATTGTCGGCCTCATTAAAAGTGGGGACGATAATGCTAACCGAGGCCTCAGTCAACACTATCACACCCTTCAGCCATGCGTGTTAATATTTAAAGCAGGGCCTCATAAATGGCTTGAAAACGCCTGTTTCAGCCACAAGTCCATTGCACCATGTGTGCGTGTACGGGGGGCTAGTGTCTCCTCAACTCTAGTAAAAGAACTGCGATAGAAGTTAATATTACGATCATAGTTACAATATGTGCGGGCTCGGGTATGGGGATCGGTTCAACATTATCCTCCGCCCTGTAGACACTCGCCGGGTCTTTAACAGTCACCTTGATCCCTGAGAGCTCCGTTATCGAAGGCTGGCCTACGGCAACGTCATACGGGCCATAAACTTGGAAGTTGATGTCGGTTCTCCTAATATATACGCCTGAGTCAGTAATGTTGATCCTCGTAACGTTATGCCAGGAGCTGGGGGCACCTTCCTGCCACTCCAGCTCCTGCATTGACCTGGAAAAGAATAGTACCCCGGTGTTATAGTAGTCTCCGTCGCCCTCAGCGTACATGGTGCCTCCGATAGCGTATATGTACCCGTCCCTTATGAAGCCCGCCCTATATTCACCCCTCTGCTCGGTGGAGCCCTCAACGGGGCCAGGAACCAGGTATAGCCTCTCAAGGCCGCCATTAACGTCTAAGAGGGCGACCATCGGGTATATGTATGTCTCCCCTGTGGAGGGCGCTTCCAGCCCTCCGAGGAGTACTATGACGTCGTCAGTTGTACCAGGGTTCCCAGCGGGGTACCATGAGACACAGTATGCATTGTCGTCTTCAGAGTCGTTGAAGATAGCGACCCACTCGAACGGGTAAGAGGAGGGAGTAAAATTGGAGAGGTTAACCTTTATAAGCACAGGATCCAGGTCGGAGCCTGTCCCCCAGTCAGTATAGGAGTTATACTTCTTATCCCCGGCAATATACCCATATAGGTGCCCGTCCTCCTCCGAGTATGTCACACTGTTAACATAGAGCCCGTTAATGTATTTTATGACATATGCCTCCGTGTAGGAGTCAGTGTCGCTGTCCCACTTGACAAGTGCCATGTGTCCCTGAGCACTGAGTGTTGCGCCTATAAACAGGCTTCCACCCGGTAGCACTACAGCGTCGCCGCTGTCCATCCAGTTAGTGTTCCAGCCCGACGGGTCAACTAGTGCTATTGGGTCGAGCGTCCTGGGATCCATGAAGAGTATTCTAGGCATTCTAGAGGAGTTTGAATCTCCAAGCACGAGGAGGACTTTACCATAGTATGGGTGGCTCACGACCTTTAAGCTGCGTATACCGGAGAACAGCCCGGTCACATCCCTAACGGAGAGTATTGTCTGTGATGATACGTTTATAGCCCCGACAGCGATCTTATGGGAGTCTCCATAGTCTACCTCGCCCCCAAAATAGACCATATCGCCCCAGACTCCTGCTGCTGTTATGTAGGCATTTGATGCCCCGTTTTCAGTGTCAGGGCGGATCAGGACTACCCTGTAAATGTTTGTAGGACTCCACCTTAGATCAGCATAAAGAAGCGCCCCCTCATAGCCTCCTAACGTGGAGTTATAGTGGGAAATTCCTGATAGGAGACTCATACCTTCTGGGTCGCTTCCGCCGATGGATGGGACTATATAGTCGGCCTCGGGCGTATTTATAGAGTCGAAATAGTGCCCCGCAATAGCGCTAGGTAGTAGTATGGTTACTGAGATAATACTTAATAGTAGTAACTTGCTGAAAGGCATGATGGGACACCACGTATATGTAAAACTGTCTTCAACATATAATGTTTCTGCCTGTGCCATGAAACGATGAAAACATTATATAGGTGTCAGGTCTTATATGGGTTTTCTTAAACAGGGCATGTAGAGTTGAGCGACTGTCTCTAGGAGAGTTAAGTCTAAGAGCTAGCTTGAGCCTGAAAAGCTACGTGTCAACACAGGCTGAGGGGTCAAAGCTTGATACACGACATGGCTGCCCTCGAGAGGGTTAAACTATGGATACCTATCAAGAGCTTGGGCTGGGTAAATGTCTACATAGACCCTGGTGCTAGGTTCATGGTTGACGCCGGCATGTTATCCGGGAGATCTGCACTCGAGCTGGCGACAGTTCTAAAGGGGAAGGGGAGCAGTCTGTGCGGTTTGGACGGTGTAGTTATAACTCATTTCCACGTAGACCATAGCAGCATGGCCGCTTTACTGGCTGAGGCTGGGAGCCCCACCCTTTACATGGGGTGGAGGGATCTCAAGGTCGTTGAGGGGGGTGTCGAGGTCTTCATAAGGTCGGCCCTCCAGATCTTCATGGAGAGCGGCCTCCCTAAGGGTGAGGCTGAGGAGATCCTATCCTCGCACCCTGCGATGAGGTTGAAGTACGCATACGACACTGTGAGAGGGCTCAACTGGAGGCCCCTAAGGGAGGGGGACACTCTTGTGATCGGTGGGAAGAGGTTTAAGGTTCTAGAGCTCCCAGGCCACACCCCCGGCCATATTGGCCTCTTGGACGAGGAGGAGGGCGCCCTATACTCTGGGGACGTGCTACTCCAGGGCATAACGCCGCACATAACACTGCACGACTGGGGTGACGACCCCCTCGGCGACTACTTGTCCACCCTAAGGAGGATAGCTGAGATGGACATTAGAGTAGTCTACCCGGGCCACCGGGATCCCATAACAATGCCCGGGAGGAGGGCTCTCGAGATCCTCGAACACCATAGGAGGAGGCTCCAGGAGGTCGCTGACCTCCTAGACCGGTACGGGCCCATGTCGGGCTATGATGTGGCGAGGCGGGTCAGGTGGCGTGTCCGCTATAAGAGGTGGGACGAGTACCCTATGGCTGAGAGGTTCTTCGCTGTTGGCGAGGCCCTAGCCCACCTTAGGAGGCTTGAGGTCGAGGGGCGGGCTGAGAGGTTTTGGAGGGGTGGTGTGGTGTATTGGAGGAGTGTTAACCCCCCGGTTAACGGGGGATAGGGGCTCGGTGCTTGCACCCCAACTCACAGCCCACACATGGGCTCAGGGACTATATGCCGCTCCTCACAGCCCCACTATGGAGAGGAGGGCTTGGGGGCACAATATATTCCGCCCAGCATACAAGGTAGTCGGTGGGTGCACGCCTATGTCGGTTGAGAGGCTTGTGCTGGCGGTCAACCTGAAGGCTTACCCCCAGGCTTTCACCCGCTACATGGATCTAGCTAGGGAGGCCCGCCTACTCTCTGAGAGGCTTAGCAGGGTCAGGATCATACTCGCAGTCCCAGCACCCCTAGTATACCCCGTGGGAAGCGTCTACGATGACGTCTACCTCCAGCACGTAGACAGTGTGGACTACGGGAGCCACACCGGCTACCTACCCGCAAGGGCAGTGGAACACCTCCCGGTAAAGGGCACACTACTAAACCATAGCGAGCACAAGATAACATACAGGAGCCTAGCGAAAGCGGCACAAGAGGTGAAGGCAGCGGGGAAGGAGGTTCTAATATGTGCAGACACCCCCACTGAGGCCGCAGCAGTTGCACTCCTAGGGCCGACAATGGTAGCAGTCGAACCCCCAGAGCTCATCGGTACAGGGATACCAGTGAGCAGGGCGAAACCCGAGGTCATAACCAGCGCCGTAGAGGCGGTGAAGAGGGTCGCCCCACAAGTACCCCTCCTAGCAGGGGCCGGGATCTCGAGCCCCGAGGACGCAGTAAAAGCTATAGAACTAGGGGCCAGGGGGGTTCTAGTAGCGAGCCACATAGTGAAGGCCCACGACCCCGCGGAGAGGCTCAGGAGGATGGCCGAGGCGGTGGAGGAGGCCTAGCGGGCCCCAGCCCCTCCACCGCCTCGGCCATCCTCCTGAGCCT
>WAOT01000011.1 GCA_015521115.1 Desulfurococcales archaeon | reverse complement strand
CTCCACCCCCTCCCCCGCTTCCACGCGTACGGGGGTAGAGGCCTCTCCAGATCCTCTTTGACAGTAGGGTGATAGATGATAGGGTCTTCCCAAGGTCTCCCCCGAGATCCTCAACCCCTACAGCGGCCGCATAGGCCAAGAGCTCCGGTGAGACACCAATGCCTGCGGCCGACCCTGGCGCCAGGCCCTTGGCCTCCTCCTTGAACCTTGTCCACGCAATATACCTCTCAAGGTACCCGGGCCTCCAGCGCCCGAAGACGTTTGAGGGTAAGAGTATCATGGCTAGGAGGGTGGGGAGTGTTAGGGCGAAGGCTATGATGCTAGCAGCAATGATTAGGGAGGTGTAAGCGACCTTACTGCTGAGGAAGCCGGCCCCTGAGTATAACGCCACTAGCAGGACTATACCTCCGAGTACCGCCTTTGTCAGGCTCCTAGGCATCTCTATGGCCCTCTCAGCCAGCTCCTCGGCCTTCTCCTCCAGCCTACCCCTCATGTTTAGGAGCTCGGCCCTTACACTTGTGTCCTTGGCCCTCTCCTTTACGGTCTCCTCGCTCACTATACCGTTATCGGAGAGGGCCAGGAGCATTGATAGGACTGTCGCCTCGACCACGTCGAGATCCCGGGCGCCCTCACCATCGGCCTCCCGGAGTTGGAGGACTACGCGGCCGCTTGGCTCAACAGTCCTCCTCACAAGGCCCTTCATCTCGAGCTCGAATATCGCGGCGGCGATCATGTTCCAGCCGACCACCCCGGGACGGCCAGAGTAGAGGGCTGCGACCTCCCATGGCTTCTCACCTGTCCTCGGGGGCAGGCCCGTGGGTATTGCACCAGTCGGTCTCCTCTCCCTGCCGTACTTCATGTAGGCGTATGTGGTGTAGAGGGGGAGGGTGAGGGGCATGAGTGTTAACCCCCCGGTTAACGCGAGGGCCAGCCTCAACTCCCCGGCCCTCCTCCCAGCGAGGGACGTCGCAAACCGGGTAGCGTTATCGACCCTACCAACCTCCACCACTCCACTCCCACTCCCATAGACGAGGAAGAACTCCAGGGGGTCACTCTTGTAGAGGGGCCCTCCCGTTACACGATACACCCCACCGCTCCCGGCGACCTTGAGATCCCTGTTCAGGGGGCTCAAGGCCGCTAGATGGGCCCCCAGGACTGTAAGGTCGACTCTCTCATACCTTAGGTGCTTCCCTCCGCGGGCCAGGAGGAGATCCACGCTACAGTTAGACCCGTCACACCACCCCGGAGGGACAAGCCTCCACTCGTACGTGACGTGGTAGACCCCGGGGCGTATACCGTGGGGGTTGTAGCAGCCTGCCTCGTCCACCGCCTTAGCCTGCCTCAGCTTATTCTCCAGCTCGTCGAAAAGATCAGGTGGGACGTTGGAGTGGATGTCCCCATGGTAGTCGACCCAGTAACTGTAAAACCCCTCGGGGCAGCTTAGCTTGAGGAACTCGATGTGGGGCTTCTCACCGTACGCCCCAGGGGCAGATAGTGGTGCGTCCCAGGATCTGTAGAGCATAGTATAGGAGCCCGTGACCTTCCCTCCCGCAACATGATAAGCGACCTCCTCGGTGAGTACCGTCCCGTTCAGTACGGCGTTGTAGGTATCCACACTGACCCCTCCGAAGTCCTGGTGTAGGATCTTTTGGATTACAGGTATTGATGGAGAAGATAGGGCCAGGGACGTGAAGACTATAACTGATAGGAGGGCTGCGAGCACAGACCATGAGAGTAGCCCCACCACGTACCGGCTTTCCCCCCTTAAGACCATAAACCTTACACCACGGCTAGGCCCTTGCTGCTATTACGTGCTGTTTTGGTATAATGGGATGCGTAGAAAGTATATTTACATGGGGCTCCACCGTATATACGAAGGGAGATACATGGTTTTCTTTAGACCTTGAAGCCCGCGCTCCTCAGCCTGTTCAGGATGCCCTTCCTGTCGTCGAAAAGCTCGGCCGCCCACTGGATCCTCTTGACATCGACCTGCAGCTTCCCCTTCTTGACGAGCCTGGCTATCTCTTGCAGCCTCTCCATATCGCTCCTCCTCCCGGCGTTAGCCTTGAGTACTATGTGATCCTCCACCCTGACAGCCCTGACAGTCACCCCGGAGACCCGGATCTTCCGGGCGTCCCTCAGGATCTCCTCGGGGACGTAGAAGTCGTAGATGTTGTCGTAGAACTCCACGGGCACCTCGGCCTGGTCTACCCTCACGATCACCCGGGGAGTCCCAAGCCATGTCTGGCCTATGACCCACCCGTTCTCCTCAGCAACCCTGTAGTACTCCTCCTCCTCGATGACTGGGCTGGGGGCCTCCGCGAAGAGGTCTATATCATCGCCTAGATCACGGCTTCCCAGCTCCAACTCGACGACACTCCCACCAATAACCGTGAAGCGGAAACCCGAGTCTAGGAGCTTCCTAAGAGCCTGTGCGAACTCCTTCTTACTGACCAACCATTATACACCCCAGACCTCACAAGTGCCTGACCGGCTTATTAAGCCGGGGCCTAGCCTCCCCCGACAACCCTAACTATCTTGTACGGTGTATGCTCTATCATGCCCACAGTAACGGGAGAGACCTGGAAGAGGGGGTCGACAACAAGCCATGACTGGTTATTATAGGTTATCCACATTATACTCAAATCGTCCAGCTCCTTCCCCGCCTTCTCGAGCTGCCTAATGACGCCAACTTCCCTTATAATGCGCTCTTCCCAGTCAAGGAACTCCTTCCCCCCATCAGGGTAGAGGGCTAGCACCGAGACGTGGTCGGCCTTTCCGTCCCCGTCAGTGTCTACGAGGGCGAAAGCGGTCTTGATACCTGAGGCCTCGAGCAGTGAGGATGTGAGAACGGCTATATCGTCACAGTCCCCAGCCCCAAGCTTAAGCGTCTCATTCGGCCTCTGAACAAGCTCGAAGTTCGGGTCTCTAATATAATTAATATTAGTTGAAACCCACGCGTTCACAGCCCATATAGCCCACTCCTCTGTAGAGGTTATACTGGAGGGCACTCCACGCGCCAGGCCACGGCTCTGCACGTGCAGCCTTAAGCTGACCCTAGAACCCCCCTCTACAGGCTCCACAACCACGTAGTAGGTGCCGGAGTCGGGAGCACACCAGTCGGGGCTGAAGCTTAGCACGCTCTTCGCACTACCAATAACGTAGTAGTAGAAGCTGAGGCCCGCACGGTATTTGGTGAAGTTCCCCTCGTCCATTACATAGAAGTTCACGGGGTTATCAGCTGTAAGCGTCCCCTCAATGCACTCACCCTCCCTCAGATCCCCCCTTACATAGTATAGCTGGTCGGCACCTATCACGAGGCTCCTATTAACCATTACGATATCAACCCACACCCCATCAAGGGAGCTCTGAGGCCTAGTAACAATATCTATAGCGAGCTTCCTAACACCCATAGGATCCTTAGCCTCCAAGAGCATTCTCCCGAACTTATCGAGGGATACCTGTCCACCCCCTGAAGTGTAGTCCTCAACGAGATCCAGGGCGGGTACGATGACCATTATAAGCCCTATCAACAGCATAACTGCAGCAACAGCCTTCCGCCTCCTCCCGGATCCAACACTATGATCCCCAGCCGCGTCCACCACAGACAAGACGGAACCACCAGGTCTGACCGTGATATGGTGTTCGGGGAGAAAAGATTAAACCAGCCGTAATTAGGATTTAAGAAATGCGGTGCCGGGGTGGCCGAGCGGCCCAAGGCGGCGGGCTCGAGGGCCGGGTCTCCTAGGAGGGGTTTCTCCACCCCGCCGCCCGTGAGACCCGTTGCCCCGAGGAGGGGCGCGCGGGTTCGAATCCCGCCCCCGGCGCCACCTCCTGCCCATCATACTGCCTGTAGTATACCCCATGTATCATGAATAATCAATATTATATATTTAAAAGGCGTATGAGTGACTATAAAAATGTTGCTCACAACTTGTTAGTTTAATTTATTCCCGCCAGAGTACACTATTCATAGTCGAGGACGTACGGATTAGGCTGTGGGGATGAGCCGTATTGACTTGGAGAGCTTGGCCTCTCTTGCCTGTCCTCCTAGGTCTAGCCATACTCGCCCACTCTATAGCAGCAGGGGCCACTGCCACACTCTTACCCGAAATAGGGAGTAGGGGTGGAGTGGAGGTCAAGCCCCTCTCAGACTACATGTGGACGGAGTTCAAAGTGTACCCTGTTGAGAGGCTTTCTACTGCGGAGGGGAATAACGGTGTAATAAGGCTAGACGAGGTCAGGGATCGCCTAGTCAACCTGCTATACCTGGTGTCCCCAGACCCCCACTCCATAGCGGGGAACCTATCGTTTAAGGACAGGGCCTCATATATGGGGGAGTACTTCTACATCTTCAGCGGACATTACGATAAGGACGAGGTGCTCGCAATTATCGGCGACGAGGGGGACTTCCTAATCAAGGTAGGAGACGGCACTACAGGGGCCTACATGATGTGCAACCTAACAGGCCAACAGGGGAGGCCCCCACTCTCGTTCTTGATACCACCGAACATAATGGGTCTCGAGTTCGACGGGCAGTATGGCGAGTCTGAAGCCCTCCAGAAGGTGGGAGAGATATGTGGTAACGCCTCAACCACTTGCACCCAGCCGGAGAACGCCACAGTAGAGACGGTGCTGATCAACCCGTACGAGGTCTACCACCTTGAGCTCGACGGCTACAAGATCGAGCCCCCGCTTAGGATCAGGTGTACAGACCCCCGGTATAGTGGGGGGTTGAAGGCGGTCTACGTTGAGGGGTTCATACCGAAGCTGGACATTAACGGGGAGCAAAACTTTATACTAACAAAGAAGAGGATAACAGAGATCGTCGACCTAGTAAGGAGTGCCGGAGTAAATGTCAACAGCCCCGATGAGCTCACAGTGAAGGACATCTACCTAACACTAATCCCCAACCAGACACTACTTGTCCCAGTAATGGTACTAGCGGGTAGGGGCACCGTCATACATGTGGGCCTCACACCCAATAAGCCCATATTCCTAAGCGCGGCCGGCCAAATGGAAGGCCCCTCGCAGGAGGGTTCCTCAAACGGTTATTGGGTCAGGCTAGACTGGGAGAACATAATATCCAATACCACACATGAAGGCCCCTCTGGTGGTGAGTGGAAGTTTTACGCCCCAACTATAGGCCTAGTAGCGGCCGTGGCCGCAGCTGTCATAGTCCTATTGAGGGCGAGGAGGTGACAGCCCCGGACGCCCCCAGACTAGTCAGTAGTAGACCAGACGGTATGGTTAAATAATGGAACCACAGGCCGGAGCCTCCTCGCTCACAGCCTCATAGAACCCGCTCGCAGTCCTCTTGACGAGCCCACGTGTTGCTAGGTGGTCTAGGAGCTTCCATATCATCATCTTCTCGAAGTAGTTCATTACCGCCTCCATGCTGGGCAGGTACCTCCTATAGATTAGCCCCTTACCGGCGAGCCCCTCAGGCGTCGAGGGCCCGTATTTTATGAGGCCAGCGTAAATGGTCTGGGCTTGCCGGCATAGTGCTCCCATGTACCTCGAGATCTCATCCTCAAGCTCCTTGCGAGCGAAGATCTTCTCCCTGTGGCTGGTGGTCGCCTGCCCCGCCTCTATGGAGGCTGCCGCCATGATGTCGCTTATGAACTGCTCCACACTGCTCTCAGGGTGACCGTACCATGGCCCGAAGCTTGTGAGGTCTATGTCGCTTAGGTGTAGGTGCTTGTCTATGAGGAGAAGTGTGTGCCCGAGTGTGTGTCCCGGGGCTGGGACGGTCTGTATGCTAATGTCTCCAACCCTCACCTCCTCCCAGGCACCATACGCTCTATCAATAGTGGGCAGTTCACGGAGGCTGAAGACCGTGTGGACGTAGTTGATCCAGTCCCTCCAGATCTCCGGGGCATACCTGCGGGCCAGGCCCTCGAGATCGTGGTAGATCGAGTCGGGTAGTGGGGCGATCATAGGCTTACCCCGCAGGAGGCTGTGGCGGGGTATGTGGTCTGGGTGTATGTGGGTGTAGAGGACTGCGTCCACCCTATCCCTAGCCTCCAGCACCTGCTCCTCCCTACACCCCGCGTCCACTAGTAGGGCTTTCTTAGCACCCTTCACTAGTAGGCAGTTCGAGCCGGGGAAGCGGCCGCGCTTATCTCCTACGAGCAGTATTACTCTTGCCACGCTCCTCCCCCCTCCTCTTCCTCCTCCGTATGAGGAGCCATACTATTATGAGAGCCGCTAGCAGGGGGAGTATTATGTGGAGGTGGAGCCTCATCCATAGCGGGGGCTTTATCAGCAGCCACCTAACAGGGCTCACGGCTAAGAGCTTCCCCCCGAAGCCGTACACTTTCATAGTGAATGTGTAGTTTCCCGGCTCCCAGCCCGTGGGGGGTATATAGTCGAACTCGTACTCGTTCCTGCCGAGAACGAGCGTGCTACTCCGTACGACAGCCCTCCTATCAATTACTTCCCCGTTCCTTGCCACCTCTAGCACCACGTCGGCTCCCGTT
The DNA here is from genome assembly GCA_015521115.1 of Desulfurococcales archaeon. GTDB lineage: Archaea > Thermoproteota > Thermoprotei_A > Sulfolobales > Acidilobaceae > S143-63. The sequence continues at coordinate 7,826 of WAOT01000011.1, read as the reverse complement.
ATGTTCTTGTATACGTTCTTTATGACGGCATGAACCTTGACGCCCCTCAGCTCGCCGCCCACTATTATGGGTTTAATGCTGAAGTACTCGAAGTATACTATCTTTAGGCTTAGGTTCACAGTCTTCTCCTCAAACGGGGCGAGCGTGATTTTCTCCTCTGCAACCAGCTCCCCGGCAAGATAGGCCCTGACCACGTAATCCCCTGGGACAACGCGGGCGTGGAGCTCTCCGTTCCTCGAGTCTATAATAGGCCTGAGCACGTTATCTACGACCCTATAAAGCCTGACTAGCGCGTTCCTCGCAACCTTCCCTGAAGGGTCTAGAGCATAGACGTGAATGACCGAGTACTCGCCGATGACTGTAACGTTGATCATCTGAGTAACGCTGGGCTGTATAACGACACCCTCAGGCTTCTCCCTGAACACTCTAGAAGCGGTCACACTGACCCTGTAGGTGCCTGGGACAGTGTCCTTAGAGACGGAGACGATCACCTGTATCCTCCTATGCTCCCCCGGCTGCAGGGTGATGTTGGTCTCGTTAGGGAGGAACTTCACACTTATACCTGGGGGAGCACTATAGTTTAGGACTACATCTATCGGCTCCTCAATATAATTATAAACCACGATATAGGCCTCACTAGTGTTAAGCTCTCCACCAGCAGGTATAGATATGCCGTCGAACGTGTAGAAGCTCCCCGACATACCCACACCGCCAACAACAGGCTGCTGCGCCATAGCATGGTAGAACATTGACGATAGGACGAGCACAAGAATGATCAGAACCGTGGAACACCGCTCCAACCCTGAACCCCACCCCAACAACACAATAAGAGCATACTACCACACTATATTTAGGATACAACCTGGAGTGAATGCTTGCACGTAAAGCGAGGAGATGGGGAAAAGGGGGGGAGTGCCGGGGGGCTAGCGTTAGCCTCCGTCTACAGCGTGGATCGTGATAGTACCGGTGTAGAGGCCCGTGTAGATGTTGGATCCTAAGGTTATCCTCATGAAGATCTGTGTTGTAGCTCCACTCTCCGTTGTCGGGAGGGCATTATCTACGAAGGGGCTAGCCGTAGTGGGGTCGGAAGTTACGGCTACAGGGTTAAGCGGCGTGCCAGGGTTCGTTGTGTCCTCCTGGTCGTCGACCTCCAGCTTAAACTGTCCATCCCCAGGGGTGCCCGTTGTCAGGGTTATAGTGTGGCCTGTGCTCTGGTTTGTCCATGAGGAGTCCGTAGTGGCTAGGAGGTCGTAGTCACCATTCGCGATAACTGTGACGTTGAAGCTATGCCATGAATGCGTTGTTCCTCCACTGTCCTTTACCTCCTGGATTATGCTGCTACTGCTAGCTGTGATCGTGCCGAAGTTCACCTCTACCATGTCAGCCGTGATCTCGCTGTAGAAGTAGACAGTGTATCCGTAGTCACTGGCGGAGCCGGATGCCTGTAGGCTGCCGCTACCTATGGTTGCCTCCACTATGATGTCCCAGTCAGCGTAGGGTGCTGCCTCATTACCGGTCGGGTCAGCCTCTCTGGCCGTTTTGCCAAATGTTATTACTACGTAGAAGTCTCCTGAGCTGGATGTGGGGTCGGCCTGCTGCTGGTTGGGGTCGAGCTGTATGCTCCAAGTTGTGGAGCCTCCTGTGTCTGCTGTGAGCACCCAGTCTCCCGTGCCGCTGTCATAGGATATTGTGAAGGTCACATAGGTTTCGGGGCTTGTTGAGGACGGCGGGGTTCCGACACCTGCTGCATTGTTGTCGGCGAACATCTTTACCGTAATAGTTGCCTCCTCTAGTGGGTTGTCACCGCTCACCGAGATCTTCATGTAGACGGGTGTTTGCGGCGTTATCTCCTTAGTGGGGCTTGTGTATCCCGAGTCGCTGTATAGTGTGAACGAGACTGACGGGGCTGTGGCTGTTACTGTTACCTTGCCCGTCACGTCCACACTGCTTTGTAGAGCCTCCTGTGTTCACATCGGCGGCTAGTGCTGCCGGCGGTATTGTTGCTAGCAGCAGTAGAGCGGTCACCAGAAGAGTTAGGGTTGACCTCATTCCCGACACCCTCAAGTTTTTCGTTTCATTGATCGAGGGCTAATAAAATAGACTCACAATTTGTGAGCAAACCTTATATACAACCAATACCCCTATAGTGTACTATCCCATGATAACGTATAACGGTTACCCGCCTTGCTAGTAGCTACAAGTACCTATTCCTTGGGCGGCTCCGGCTCGTGTTTCCCTTTACACAACATATTTAGAGTTGGGCGGGCTGAGTTATATTTTTAAGGGCTCGATGTCATGGGCCAAACAGTAAAGTATGGGTTCATCATACTACAACCAAAAGTGGAGGTAGAGGAGGTGGTCAGAGATGGCGGAGGAGAAGGCACAGGTTGAGAGGGTCGACAGGGTTGAGGAGGAGCTCCGGACTCTCTTCGGCCAGGCGGAGAGCCTGCGCCAGCAGATCGCGACCATAGACGCCACAATACTAGACCTCGCCACGGTGCTCGAGACAATAGACTACATTAAGGAGAAGGGTAAGGACAAGACCGTGCTCGTCCCGATAGGGGCAGGGAACTTCATAAGGGCGAAGATCGTGGACACAGAGCACGTCATAATGGGTGTGGGCGGGAGGCTGAGCGTTGAGGCAACAATCGATGAGGCCAAGGCCATGATAAACGAGAGGATCAGGGCCCTTGAGCAGCTGAGGCTAGACCTGAGGAGGAAGCTGGAGGAGATCAACGCTAGGATAAGCGAGCTCGTAGCGGAGCTTCAGAAGCAGGCGGGAGAGGAGGCTCAAGGCTAAAGCCACACCACGATGTTTTCCCCCAGAGGGATCCCGCCGTCGCAGCTACCCACCACTTTTCATAAAAGCCGTCACCGGAGGTGTCGACGTTGAGTGCAGAGAGTGTCGAGATCCTCCGAAGGGAGCTGGAGGAGCTTGAAGACGCCATTAAGATCCTGGAGAAGTTGCCCGATAATAGGGCAGTGTACATGAGGTTTGGCAGGCTGATGATAGAGGTCTCAAGGGACGAGGCTGTGGAGTATGCGTTGAAGAGGATTGCAGCAATACGCTCCCTGATGGAGAAAAAGTAGGTATATTTTCCGGGTGCTCCCCATATATGGATTATTTTCCTATCCCCGAGAATCCTCTACATGTCTCTTATGATCCTAGCAGTATAACCTCAACCATGTACATAGAGTTAGGTGGAGGTGTGGGTGTTGGCGACCTACCGTGTCCAGGAGATTGAGGACGGCTTCTACATCCTTAGGGTGAATGACAGGTACACGAACTATTTCGAGGCGCTATGGGAGATCCCGGAGGGTATAACCTATAACGCTTACCTCCTCAAGACGTCTGAGGGTGCTGTCCTCTTTGACGGGTGGAAGAAGGTCTACTCCTCCCAGCTGATAGACGCTCTTGAGACCGTTATCGGCCCGGAGGAGCTCCGCTACGTAGTCGTAAACCACCTCGAGCCCGACCATAGCGGTAGCCTGGAGGACGTGCTACGCTGGGCCCCAAACGCTAAAGTCCTGGGGAGCAGGCTGGCCGCCCGCCTCATAAAGGCTTTCCCAAGGGCTAGGGAGAGGTTCCAGGCCGTGGGTGACGGTGAAGCCCTCGAGCTCGGGGGCGAGAGGATACGCTTCATATACACTCCGTGGCTCCACTGGCCTGAGACTATGGTCTCATGGGTCGAGACTAGGAGGATACTAGTGACATGCGACGCCTTCGGGGGCTACGGGATACCCTTCGGCCTCTTCGACGACGAGTGCATTAGGTGGGAGGACGCCCTGAGGGCTATGCAGAAGTACGTTGTCACGGTGATAGGCCACTACCGGGGCTGGATAGTTAAGGCGCTCGACAAGCTCCATAAGGCCGGTATAAAGCCGCGAATAATAGCGCCCGCCCACGGGCTTATGTGGAGGAAGGATCCCGGGTATGTTATGAGATTCTATGAGAGGCTCGCCCGGGGGACGCCTGTTAAGGGTAAGGCCCTAGTAGTGTATGGGAGCATGTACGGGACTGTTGAGAACATGGTGAGGAGGCTTGTCTGCGCGATGGCCCGGGAAGGTTATAGCCCCGTCGTCTACGGCTTCACAGACAGTAAGAGGCCACAGCTCAGCGAGATACTGACTGACGCGATCGACTCCGAGGTCATACTCATAGCAGCACCCACCTACGAGGCAGACCTATTCCCCCTGATCAGGCTGGTAGCAGAGGAGATATGCTGGAAGGCGTCAGACGGTAAGAAGGCTGTTATAGTGTCGAGCTATGGATGGGGGAGCATGGCTGCCAGGAGGCTCCGCGAGATCCTGGAGGGCTGCAACTTCAGCGTCGTCGAGAGTATAGAGTATAACAGTGTGGGCCCCGCAGGCCTCCACCTAGCTGAGGTCGAAGAGCTGGCAAAGAAGGTTGTTGAGGCCCTCAAGAAGGGCGGGGAGGCCTAGGAGCCTAGCTCCTTAAGGGCAGCTTTAACGGCCTCCCTGACACTTACCCCCGTGACGGTAACGACCTTTATCCCGAGATAGTTGAGCGCTGCGTAGGCGTTCGGCCCCGGTGTTGGGCCTGCGTATACCTTAACGCCCAGCTCCCCAAGCTTCTGGGCAGCCTTAACGCCTGCACCGCTACCGGCGGTGTAGCCTGGGTTGTCTACCGCTTGGTATGAGACTATTTCCCCGGTGTCCGTGTCCACTTCTACAACTATGAACTTGGGGGCCCTGCCGAACCTGTCTGCAACGGGGGAGTCCAGGGTGTCACCCTCTGAGGGGACTCCTACCTTTATCGTCGCCATCCCGTCCTTCACCTCCAGGCCTTGTCGGGGTGGGGTGGGGCCGCCATATCCTCTACTTGATCCTCGGTATATACGGTGCGGGCCTCTTAGGCCTATACCTTGAGTACCACTTCCTCCAGTCTACTAGGATCTCCTCCGCCACCTTCTCCGCGACCTCTACCATGGCCTTAGCCGCTGGGCTCTCAGGGTATGCTATGTTTAGGGGTTTCCCGGTTGAGGCCGCCTTGGGGACTGTGTCGTCGTAGGGGATCATGCCTAGGACTGGTATGTCCTCCCTCCCCGCATAGTCTAGGATGTCCTCAAGCCCTTCAGGGTTTATGTCGTACTTGTTCACTACGAGCGCCGGGGCGACCATGAAGTGCCTTGTCAGGAGGTGTATCCTCTTCAGGTCGCTAAGGCTCGCTGGCGTGGGCTCCGCTACTAGGACTGCTATCTTAGCACCGGTGAGGCTCGAGATCACCTGGCAGCCGATCCCTGCAGCAGCATCTACAAGGATGAACCCGACACCCGCCAGGAGGGTCTTAGCCTTATTCTTCACCTCGGTAACGAGCTTCCCACTATTCGGCCTCCCAGGCCTTATGGTTGAGGAGACTAGCGGGAACCCGTATCCTGTTTCCCTCTTCACCATAATACTCCCAGCCTCAACCCTGAAGATGAATCTTATTGCCTTCTCCGGGCATGCCAGGCTGCATGTTAGGCAGCCCTCGCATATCCACTGGTTTATCACGTGTTTCTCATCAACGACTTCGACCGCGTCGAGCGGGCAGACCTCTTTGCATATGCCGCACTGTGTGCAGAGGTCTTCCCTAATGTAGGCTATCCTCCCCTCATAGTACGGCTCCACACTGTCCCACTCCCTGACACCGAGGGTTATGCTGAGGTTTGGTGCTTCAGCGTCCGCATCGGCGGCGACCAGTTTGACTCCCCTCTTAGCCAGCTCCACTGCTAGCACTGAGGTCAGGGTGCTCTTCCCGACCCCGCCCTTACCGCTTGCGACCACGATCTCGACCTGCTCTACCATGGCGGTCACCCCCTCCTGAGCATGCTCTTCACGACCTCGAGGAGATCCCCCGCTACCCTCCGGAGGGCGGTTGCCCCGGGGTCGCTGGGCTTGTAGTGTAGTATCGGGTCTCCCCGGACGTAGCTCTCTATAACGGTTCTACTGTACGGTATCCTGTACACCCTCTCAACGCTCTTGTGCCTTGCTATCACTTCCCCGAGGATCTCCTCCGGGCCTATACCGCTCCTATTGATAACCACCCAAGCGGGCGTCTCAAGCCCGTCTGCTACCTGTAGGATCGCATCGAGGTCGTGGGCGCCCATTGGTGTGGGCTCTGTAACAGCTATGATGAGGACGCTGTAGTGGATCGCCACGGTTATACCGCTCCCCGTCCCCGCTCCAGTGTCTACTAGGAGTATGTCTGGTTCGAGGCCTAGGGCCCTCCTCTTAACCCTTATTATAGCAGGAGGAGTGTGCTCCTCCCCCTCCCTAAGTATCCCGGTCACGAGCGTGAACCTGGCCCCGTCCAGCTCGACCGGGGTCGCATAGCTCTTAGCGAGAGTCCTCCTCCCCCCACTACTGATCGCCTTATAGGGGCAGACGTAGTAGCAGGCCCAGCAGCCGCTGCAGAGCCTTGGGAAAACAAAGGGGGGTCTCCCCCCAGCCATTATTATGGCTCCAGTGTCGCATGCCTTAACGCATGCGCCGCAGCTCGTGCACTTGCTGTAGTCTATCTTGGGGAAGAAGATGTCAACGTCCTCCTCCGCCTCCAGGCGTTTGACCCCTAGGAGGATGTGGTCGTTGGGTGCTTCAACGTCAAGATCCGCTAGTACTAGCCTCTTGTCTGGGAGGTTCTTGGAGAGGTAGTATGCCAGGTTAGTCGCCACGAAGCTCTTACCAGTCCCTCCCTTACCTCCTGTGACTGATACTATCACCGTCAACCCAGGCACACCTAGCTCGCTGCGGCGTCGAAGCCGCTTAGGAGAGGACTCTGCTCTTCATGGCTATAGCGTTTAGCTCCATATCGGGGAGGCCACCGTATCTCTCGATCACCTCGTCTAGGACTCTCCTGGCCTCCTCAGGTATACTTGGAGGGTCTCCCCCAACATATTCGATGCACCCCTTCACTCCCCGCTTAGGGTCACCCTCCCTCTTCCTCAGCGATGGGTCGCCCTCGACAGCCTCCTTCAGCCCCTCAATGAAGAATACCCCCGGGCCCTTCACGTACTTGAGATCCGTTAGCCTCCTACCATACCTCTCCAGTGAGATGTCCTCTGCTATGGCAAGGATCCTGCTGGCCCGGAACGGGTGTGTGCACCCCATCCGCCATAGGATGTATTTGAGCGCCTCAACACCGCTGACCAGGTGTCCACCCCTCACCCTGCCAGCACCATGTGGGCGGTCTGTTGGGATCCCAAGTTTATACGCGGAACCTTCAGACCCGACTATACTACAAGGACAATAACGCCCCATAGGCCTATAGGCAGGGTTGGGGGCGGCCTATGGCGTCAGACGCTAGAAGGTGTATCAAGAAGATCTCGGGGAAGCTCAGGGGGAGGGTGGAGACAGACCAAAGCATAGTGTCCCTCTACATAAGGGAGCCCAGCGGGCTAGAGGGTGAGGCTTATGCCGTCGTCTTCCCCGAGAGCGAAGGGGATGTTAGTGTCGTCTTAAGGGAGTGCTACCGGCATGAGACCCCAGTATATCCTCAGGGGTCTGCGACCAGCCTCTCCGGGAACGCTGTCCCCGGGGGCGGTGTTGTGCTGAGCATGGAGAGGATGCGCAGAATAAGGGAGGTCAGCGTGGTAGACAGCCTCGCAGTCGTAGAGCCTGGTGTGAGGATCGACGACCTGAACATGGCCCTCCAGGGGGAGGGCTACATGTTCCCCGTAGACCCCGCAAGCAGTGCTGTAGCGACTGTCGGCGGGGCGATAAACAATGGGGCCGGGGGGCTCCGGGGGGCGAAGTATGGCACTATGAGGGACTGGGTCTTGGGCCTACGCCTCGGGCTGGCCGACGGGGACGGCACGATCATAGAG
>WAOT01000010.1 GCA_015521115.1 Desulfurococcales archaeon | reverse complement strand
CCTCACAATGTACGGGCTCCCCCTCCAGGACGTAATAGAGGAGATCCGCTCCAGCCCTAAACCGAAGCTAATAATAGTGGGGGCGGAGAAGGTTGAGGGGTGGTTCTACGAGAACGCTGACTACAACGTGGCCGTGACCCCCGAGCCGCACAGCGAGATCGCTGCCCTAGCACTCTTTTTAGACAGACTATATAGGGGCCGCGAACTAATATATTACGAGAAAGGGGGTCACCAAATAGTGCCACATCCCCGCGGTAAACGGGTGACCGGAGGTGCAAAGTGCCGGTAACTCGAAAAAAAGTAAGAACAGGGATCCAATGGCCAGCCTTAGGAGGTTCATTATGATAATGGCTGAGAAGAAGAGGCTAAACCCCCAGAACGCGATAGCAGTGTTCGACGCTATCCTACAACACTCGGGAGGCAAGGGGATAAGCGATGAGGAGCTCGCAGCAATGTTCGGCTTCAGCCAGAGCGAGGTCAGGAAGATACTACGCATACTATACGACAACGGGTTGGCCAAGTATAGGAGAGGCCGCCACCCAGAGACGGGGGCGACGAGATACTTCTGGTACATAGACTTGAGCTCGGTCAACGTAGTTCTTGTCTCTAGGAAGAGGGAGGTCGTTAGGAAGCTCAAGGAGAAGCTGAAGTATGAGGAGGAGAACGAGTTCTACTACTGCCCCAACCACCCGCTAAAGAAGTACACGTTCGATGAGGCCTTCAGCCTCAACTTCCAGTGCCCCAAGTGCGGGCACGTCTTAGAGCAGGTCGATAACAGTGCTAGGATTGAGATCCTACGGGAGATCATCAGGAGGCTGGAGGAGGAGATAAAGGAGGATGAGGCAAAGATACGTGCTTCTTGACCTCTTCTCCGGAGCAGGGGGGTATGCACGGGGGTTCAACGATACAGGGCTGTTCACACCGGTACTAGCGGTAGACTCTTTCCCACCCGCAGCGAAGACGTATAAGGCGAACTTCCCCTCAGCCGTGACTATAGGGGACGACGTGAAAGAGGTTAACCTGGCCGTAATCAGGGAGCTCACCGGCCTTGACAGGGGAGAAGTAGACGTAATCATAGCGAGCCCGCCATGCGAGCCCTTCACTGGTGCCAACCCGAAGAGGAGGAAGGATCCCCTCGACAGGCTATACTCCGACCCCGCCGGCCAGCTATTCCTCCACGCCATAAGGATAATCGGCGAGGTCAGGCCCCGCGTCTTCGTTATAGAGAACGTCCCAGGCATCATGGAGAGGCCCATACGCTCCGCTATAAGCAGGGAGCTCGCTCGAGCCGGTTATAGTAGGGTATACTTTAACGTGTTGAAAGCTGAGGAGCATGGAACACCTAGTAGGAGGACTAGGGTCTTCGTCTCAAACATTAGGATTAAGCCGGAGAAGAGGCGGGGCCCGACGGTTGGGCAGGCCCTATCAGACCTACCACCGCCAGGCTCATCCTACCCGCCAAACCACGAGTACCCCCCGGAGGTCTCGAAGAGGCATAGGAGGAGGCTCAGCAGGCTGCGCTGGGGTGACAGTTTGATAATGTTCCAGGGGGCTAAGAGGAGGATCCCGAACTATATACGCCTCGACCCGCGAAGGCACGCCCCGACCGTTATGGGCTCAAGCCGTTTCATACACCCCTACGAGGACAGGCTTCTAACCGTTAGAGAGCAGGCACACCTCATGGGGTTCCCAGACCACCACATATTTCTGGGGGGCAGAGACGCCCAATACGATATGGTCGGAGAGGCTGTACCCCCTCCACTAGCGATGGCGATAGCGTTGGAGGTCGCTAAATACTTAGAGGAGGGTGACTTAGAGTGAAGGTGATCCCCGTAATCCACAATGTTAGCAGTGTCCAGAGGGTTGTAGACTCCGCCCGCCTAGCCTTCTCCCTAGGGTACCCCACTCTCGTGGTGACAAAGGCCTATGGTGGAGCCGCACAGAGTGGTGTGCCCGAGGCCTCAAAGCTGGCGTTGAAGGCCGGTAGGAGCTTAATAGTGCTACCCGATCTCAGCGACGCCATAGACCTGCTCCAACCCGACAGGGTACTTCTACTGACGAACGACTATGCCGAGAAACGGATTAACCCTGGAGAGGTTTCCCTCGAGGGCCGCGTGATGGTGGTGGTCTCCGGTGGCGAGCCCGAGTTCACCCCTAACGAGCTAAGGCTCGGGGAGCCAGTGTACTTGGAGGGGGTTGAGAGGAAGATCGGGGCGGTGGCGGAGCTGGCCATAATCCTCTACTCACTGAAGGGGGCAGGTCATGGCTAGGGTTATGACGGTAAAGGATCTGCTCAAGAACATTAAGGAGTATTCGAGTATAGCGGTTGACCTCTCCTTCTACGCCCTCATATCCGGGGATCGCGAGGCCGCCGTAGAGGTTCTCAAGATCGAGAACGAGATAGACAGGATCTTCGAGAGGCTAGTGGAGAAGATCAGCATAGCTGTTAGGAGCCCCGAGGACGCCTCAATAGCAGTTGTAGTGGCAAACATAGGCAGGGCCCTGGATAAGGTGTCCGACGCGGCGGGAGACCTCGCAGGCCTAGTCCTCCGAGAATACCCCGTCCACGACTACGTCAAGGCCGCCATAAACTGCTGCAACGAGATGGTGGCCCTCCTCAGGGCTAAGAAGAAAGTGAGGGACATCCCGACAGTCCTAGATCTCCTGGTCGTCCGCAGGGGTGACAGCTACCTCCTAGCCCCCAAATTCACTAACGTCGAGAAAGGGGACATCCTCGTCGTCAGGGGGATGCCGGAGGAGATCTCGGAGCTCGCCGGACTAGTAGGAGACTCCCAGGGGGTCTCACGCCTCACGGACACAGGCCTTCTAATGGTGGCCCAGGCGGGTGACCCCTTGGCCGAGGCTGTGGTTAAGATCAAGAACCTTGCTAGGAGCGCCTTGGATCTCGCCCTCCACAGCCTCGTGTACGGTGACCCGAGCCTCCTCGGTATCGTGAACGACCTGGAGGACGAGGTTGACACACTATTCCACAGCATACTGGAGCGCTCATACGCTGCTAGCTCTGGGAACCCAAGGGAAATGGTCTCAATAGCGATCTTCGCCTCCGCTATGGAACAACTTGCAGACTCGGCAGTTCAAATGGGGAGGACTATACTGAGGGAGGAGTACCTACAGTTCGTGGGCGAAGCGCTCGAGGAGGCCGAAGAGGCCTATGTAAAGGCAAGAGTGACAGAGAGGCTGGCTGGCAAGAAGATCTCCGACCTCGACCTACCGGAGATCGGGGTCAACGTCATAGCCCTGGGCAGGAGGGGGAGCTGGATAATACCGGTGCTGCCAGACTACACCCTAGAGGAGGACGACGTCCTCCTCCTAAAATATTTCAAGCCTAAGGGGGAGGCCACCGAGGAGAGGGTCGAGTCAATACTGGAGAGGATGGGCCTCGAGATCCTCGAAGACTAGAAGCGCCCCCGCGGGTGTAGGAGTTGCCCAAGATACCTCCAGAGCTGTGTGCCAGGTGTAAGGGGTACAAGAGGCTGTGCGGCCTACCAACATGCCCCATACTAGACCAGTTCAGGGCCCAGATAAGGGCGACCCTCAGGGTGGAGGGTAGGAGAGTTGAGGGGGCGACGCCCCCAGGACTCCTAGTGGGGGAGCACGGCTACCCCAAGCTCAGCATCTACATCCTAGTACCTCCCGGAGTGACTGGGGGGCAGGCCAAGATCTATGACGACCCCGAGGGGTGGGCCTCCCGCAGGCTCACCCTAGCGAGGATCATAGGCCTAAGGGCGTCATCCCTCGCAGGGAGGATCCAGGCTAGGGCTGACTCCCCCTTCAAACTCTATGAGAGCGAGATCGGTTTAGCAGCACTCTCCCAGGCCCCAGTCGACACGGAGACGCTGCTAAGGAAGCCCCCGATCCCGCGTCTACGCTTCAACGGTATAACGAAACCAATGGGGCCGACGGCCCCGCTTGAGCGTGTGAGGGTTGAGAGTAACCCCAAGCCCCATCCCCGGGTTGAGAAGGCCGTCTGGGATGATGCGCCTGCAAGTGTTATCGTGGGCGAGCTCTACAGGTCTGGAGTTGACATATACACGATCCAGAGGGCGTTCAGCCTGGGCTTCCTAGGAAGGGTTAAGATGAGAAGGCTTGTCCCTACGAGGTGGTCTATAACAGCGGTCGACGAGATCGTCTCCTCCCACCTAAGGGCCCAGCTAAGGGACGCGCCCGAGATCTCCGGGCCAGAGGCATACTATGGGGAGTACCTGGGGAACAAGTTCATCATAGCACTCCTCCCAGGCCCGGGGAGCATAGAGTGGATAGAGGTCTGGCACCCCCGGACGGTTTGGACGAGGCATAGTAGGAGGCCGGTCATCTACTACCTATACGAAGACCCCCTAGGCAGGAAGACGGCTGAAGACGGGGGATATAGTGCTGCGAAGGTGGCCGTTCTAGAGGCGCTAGCCAGGAGGTGGAGGCGGGCCGATGTTGTGATAATCAGGGAGATCCTCCCATCATACTACGCACCTGTGGGTAACTGGCACATAAGGGAGACGGTTAGGAGAGCTCTCTCGAAGGAGCCGGATCTTAGGCCGGGATCCCTGGAAGAGCTCATATCATGGATCTCCTCTCAGCTAGAGGCCACACCCCACTTGATCCTAGCGAGATCCCGCCTCCTCGGGGTTGGGAGGCGCATGACTAGGTTGGACGAGTACTTCAGCCTCTAACTTTAACTATTATGATTTTGTTGAGATAATATTTGTCATAGTGTTTCGACTTCTGACTATACCGTTAACCCCCCGGTTAACACGCTATAACTACTACCTCAAGACCTGTCCCCCTTCTCTTGTCTCCCGTTTCTCGCCCGATCTCGGTAATACTGAGATCATTCTACAAACGGTATTAATACGCCCGTCCCAGAAACCAAAAACCACACATCTCGGACAACAATACTACCCCGGCTGTAAGGTAGAAGTAGTTATACTAGCCGCGGAGGCATTCCTCTAAGAGTTCCTTAGCAGGCTTAGATAGGCCGACTCTTACCCCTAGCCTTGGGTCTGTGTATAGGTATACGATGTTCTTTGACTGGAGCATTCTCACCACGGAGAGCACCCACTTGTAGTCAGCGTTTATGAGCTCGGCCAGCTGGTCTAGGTAGAGGTATGTGCTTCCCCACTTGCTGTAGTGTGAGAGTAGGGCTGTTAAGACCTCCAGCTCGTCCTCCGATAGTTCATCCCTGAGCGATTCTATGAAGCACGCGGCTGCGCGGGCCCTCTCTTGTAGTTTAATGTCTGGTTTACGTTTCTTTGAGACAATAAATGACAAGGAACCGCGGCCATGGTGCGGGCGGGGCGTAGGGGTCTTGTCGTTTATTGTCTTCTTAACGTTTGCCTCCGCCAGGATCCTCTGCGCTAGGGCCGCCAGCCTGTCGAACTTCTCATCGCTCGCCCTCTCCGCCACCTCCCTGGCGTATTCCTCGCCCTTCGGGGTGAGGAACCAGAACCCGCTGTTGTACTCTACATAGCCCCTCGTCTTCCAGTAGGAGAGGTAGCTGGAGATGTACTTAGTCTCGTAGCCTAGGAGGCCTGCTATCTCGCTACTCCTCATGGGCTTGCTGAGGAGTAGCACCATTATAGCGTCTACGAGCCTACTCCTAGGCCCTCCCCTCTCCTTCTCCCTCCTCCTACGCTCTAGGAGGGTCTCGATTGTTTTCTCGAGGTCGTCGTCCAATTATAGCACCCCCTAGCCCCATGACATGGCTGGCGGCCCAATTGATCATCTAGTGTGGGGGAGTGTTTGTGGGGCCGCCCCGGTATCACTCGCGTCTCACTGTGCACGAGTCTAGGATCATGTCTATGATCGCATCGTAGAGTGGGTGGATGCATGGGCTGGGAACCGCTATGATAACCCCCCGGTTAACACCCCCCAGACCCCCGACGAAATCCACCACCTTAGAAGCCAGCTCCTCCGGGACGCCGGGGAGGCTTACACTCCCGCCACGGTGTATGCCACCTATTATCGAGACCCTGCAGCCACGGGCGACTAGGTAGTCCCTCAACTGGTAGACCCCGGTGAGATCCTCCGGGGGGTCGAGTACCTCAATAATTGCCAGGATCTCGCCCTCACTGTTGAAGAGGCCAAGCCTAGCCGGGTAAACGTGGACTACTTTTTGGAGTGCTGCGAGGATCTCGAGGGCCGAGGGGGTCGCATGCCTACCCTTGGGCGTCCGCTTCAGGAGCCCGAGCCTCTCCAGCCTCCCAATAAGGGTCTTAGCGGGGGTCTCCCCCAGGCCTAGCCTCCTACTTAGATATGGCCTCCCAACGGGGGCTCTGGATGCGAGGCGTAGGGCCTCTATAACGTGGTAGGCCCTGTATGAGGGGCTCCCTCCCCGCTCAGGCCTCATCGCTTCCGAGATCAGCCTTGCCGCCCTGCAGGCCTGTTCTGGGGAGGACATCCCATGCCCCCTCCTCCGGTTGGATGTCGTTTTCTATCATGAACACCGCGACGTCCTGCGGTGTGACCTGTGGGTCTCCAACCACGGCCCTCCTAATATTCTTCCAGTCTGCCCTGACCTTTTTGCCGAAGTCCTCCCACAGCCACTCAGCCGCCTCACGCGGGTGTATGCCACTCTTCTCCAACTGATCCATGAGGGCCTCCTTTATGTGCCTCTCCCGCACCCTCCTCATATAGCTCACGGCCTCCACCACCGGAAGCCCGTCTGGATCCGCACCTATTATATCACCAGGCAGGCCACCACTGAACCGAAGGCGGGTCAGAGGGGTGGACAGGGTGACGTTGTATAACTTAAAGGGCAGGCACCTCATCTGCTTGACGGAGTATGCTCCGGACGAGTTAGAGAGGATAATAGAGGTTGGCCTCTCATTCAAGAGGAGGTTCTACGCTGGCGAGAGAGTCATACCCGTGCTGAGGGGTAGGAGTATAGCGATGATCTTCGAGAAGCCCAGCACCAGGACTAGGGTCAGCTTCGAGGTAGCCGCAAACCAGCTGGGAGCCCACGCGATGTACCTCAACTGGAGGGATCTCCAGCTGGGCCGTGGGGAGACTATCGCTGACACAGCACGGGTTCTCTCGAGGTACGTTGACGCTATCGTAGCAAGGGTGAAGGAGCATAGTAAGCTTGAGGAGCTCGCCCGATATTCAGGGGTTCCCGTGATTAACGCCCTAAGCGACTTAAGCCACCCATGCCAGGCCCTCGGAGACTATATGACACTCCTAGAGGTCAAGGGGAGGCTGAGGGGCCTAACGCTCGCCTTCGTCGGCGATGGCAGCGATAACGTACTGCACAGCCTCCTCGTAGCCGGTGCGAAGCTGGGGGTGAACGTTAGGGTCGCAACACCACGCCAGCTCCAGCCTAACGAGGAGATCTTGAAAGCCGCGAGGGAAGCCGCAGCAGAGAGTGGGGCCGAGATCGAGATCCTAGAGGATCCAGTGGAGGCTGTGAGAGGGGCGGACGCAGTCTATACTGACGTGTGGGTGAGCATGGGTCAAGAGGAGGTGGCGGCCGAGAAGATCAAGCTGCTGAGACCATACCAGGTCAACGCTAAGCTTATGGAGGCTGCAGGCTCTAAGGCTGTGTTCATGCACTGCCTACCAGCCCATAGGGGGCAGGAGGTCACCGATGAGGTTATGGACGGGCCGTGGAGTATCGTGTGGGATCAGGCAGAGAACAGGCTCCACATTCAGAAGGCGATCCTGGCCTTACTACTCGCTTGACCCGTTAACCGGGGAGTTAACACCTGCCGCCTCAACTATTTCCCTCCACCCAACAACCCCCTCCCTCACGAGCTCCAGCTCCCCTCCTACGACGCTCACTACAGTGCTCGGATCACCCTTCATTGTCGGGCCGCCGTCTATGTATAGATCAACGGCCTCCCCGAGCTGGGAGTAGGCTATGTAGACGGTGTTAGGGTTCTCCCTGCCGGAGAGGTTTGCACTCGTCCCCACAACTATGCCTCCAGAGTAGCGGGCTATGAGCCTTGTGAGGTAGCAGTCGGGGAGCCTCACACCTATGGCCCCCCACTTGGCCATGTGCTCGGGGAGGTTATCTGCCGGCTCGGCCACTATCGTTAAACCCCCTGGCCAGAACCTCTGTGCGAGCCTCCAGAGTAGGGGGTTTGGTTTCACGACCTTGAACAGGTAGTGGGTCTCTGCTAGTAGTAGGGGTAGGGGCTTGTCCGGGCTCCTCCTCTTTATGGAGAAGACCTTCCTGACGGCGTCCGGGTTGAAAGGGTCTGCTAGTATCCCGTATAGGGTGTCGGTGGGGGCGACCACAACGCCGCCCGCCCTTATCACCTTAACGGCGGCCTCCACAACTTTAAGGCTCGGGCAGAGGCAGTTAGACTCTAAGATCCTAGCCATCCCGGGGGCACCTCTCAGATACTTACTCCACAATCGGGCCCATCATTATATGCTATTACCGTTGAACAGGTTATATGATTATAAGTCTAGGATCCAGACCCACAAGGATCAAGGGTGTCTGCCGGGAAAGGGGTGTGATATAGGGATGCCAGCAGGTCAGATAGCGGATGTCGACAAGCTGATAATATCGAAGAGGCAGCTCGCCAAGCTGCTCAAGGAGCTCAAGAAGTGGAGCGCCCCAGCCACCGTGCTCTTGAGCCTCTACATACCGCCTAACAGGCCCATAAGCGACGTGATGAGCCTTCTCAGGCAGGAGTATAGCACGGCCGACAACATCAAGCTCAAGAGGACTAGGCAGGCTGTGAAAAGGGCGTTAGCCGCCGCTATGGACAGGCTCCAGATGATCCCTAAGCCACCGCGGAATGGTCTCGTCCTATTCTGTGGGGAGAACATGGAGACGGGTGACTTCGCGTGCTACGTCTTCAGCCCGCCGGAGCCCATAGGGGTATTCTACTATAGGACAGACAAGAGGTTCATAACCGACTTCTTAGAGGAGATGGTCGAGGCCGATGATGTCATAGGGATAATCATAGTCGAGAGAGACCATGGGACGATTGGCGTGCTGAAGGGCACCAGGCTCCAGGTGCTCGAGGAGATAACCGACTACATACCAGGGAAGCACAAGATGGGAGGGCAGAGCCAGAGGAGGTTCGATAGGATCATAGAGCAGCTCGTCGACCAGTTCTTTAAGAGGCTGGGCGAGCATGCTAACAGGCAGCTCCTACCATTCTACGAGAAGAAGAAGCTCAAGGGGATAATCGTTGCAGGCCCCGGCTATGCCAAGCAGGAGTTCGTTAAGGGGAAGTACCTCGACTACAGGCTGCAGAACCTCGTATCAAAGGAGCTTGTAGACGTCGCCTACCAGGGAGATCAGGGGCTTAGGGAGGTCGTCATGAAGGCGCAGAATGTAGTCCAACTCCAGAAGTACAGGGACGCTATAGAGGCCCTCGAGGAGTTCAAGAGACACTTGGCAAAGGACACAGGCCTCATCGTATACGGGCCGAGGGAGGTGGAGGAGGCCCTACAGATGGGGATGGTTAAGACACTCCTAATACACGAGGACAGGGAAGACATAGAGGAGTGGCAGGAGAAGGCCAAGTATAGTGGAGCAGAGGTCGTAATAATCCCCTCAAGCCTCCCGGAGGCGGAGTGGTTCAAGAACACGTTTGGAGGCCTAGCAGGGATACTCCGGTATAAGATCCGGAGGGGCTAATCGCTGGCCAAGGCCATCCTTATCCTCTCAATCGCCCCTATCGAGAGGATATATTCTGCCGTCGTCGGGGTGACAGTCTCAATCCACCTGGGATCCCCGTGGGCCATCAGCCTCCTTATCCTCTCACCCCTCCACTCATCCCTGTTGAAAAGGGGCGGCTTCATCACGCCTATACCGGCATCCATGAAGATCTTCGAGATCACCGGGTTTCTGGTTAGGATCGTGTCCACCCTGGGCACATATGAGAGCACGTAGTGCACGCTCCCAATGCTGGTCTCCAACGTTCTGATAGTGGCAGTTATGATCCTCTCCAAGGGCAAGCCCGCGTCCCTGGCGCTTAGCCTGATCATCTCAATCCTCTCACCGGCGGTGAACGGGTTTCTTGGCGTATAGTTCTCGGAGGCCATACCTACGAGTAGGACGATCTCCTCGAAACCCTGCTCAAACGCCCACTTAACTATGTGGAGGTGCCCCTTATGGAATGGCTGGAACCTGCCGAATATCATAGCCCTCCTAGGCCTACGGTACACCATGACCTCGACGCCCACAGAAGATCGTGGTTAAACACCCGACCATATTAAAAGGGCTGTCTAAGCCTAAGACATGTCCTTCAAACACCCCTCACGATGATCACATGTCTAAATGTAGAGTACCGCAATACCGGGTTCTACAAGTTCGCCCGTGACGCTAACCCTTATAGCCACAGGTTAATAACTGGTGGTGTGGTGATCGGGAGTGCCGGGGGAGGCGAGGAGCAGGGATTTGATTAGTGAGCAGCCTGCCGAGGAGAATTTGAGTGAGAAGATCATGGAGAATTTGAGTGTCGTCTACGAGGATAATGATATAGTTGTCTACACGGCCCCCACGGAGGAGGAGCTCAAGAAAATACTTCTAGACCTCCTCCTAAAGCACCAGAGGATGACCATACGAGAGCTCCACAGGTACCTCTCGGGGTTGGCAAGCGAGGACAAGATAAGGTATGCGCTTGGCAAGCTCATGAAGGAGGATCAGGTAGTTGTCGACAGGGACGGCTACTACTATCCTAAGTCCGTCTATGAGGCCCTCATGGCCTCCGAGGAGGAGGAGCCCCTTCCAGAGGCTTTCGCAGCGATAGACGAGGAAATAGAATATTAAACCCGGGGCTCCCCTGTTTCAGGATAATTCTACTTATTTTCCTTCTGTAGTGTTTAGAGGACGAAGTATGCCTGCTGGACTACGTCCTGGAAGTCGTTGGGCAACACCTTCTTCCTACTCCTATAGTACTCGTACATCTTCTCTAGGAACTTAGTGAATACTGGGCAGCCGTCAAATCTACCCTCTCTATCGCACTTGCCCGTCCTTCCCTCTACTGTAACCATTAGCAGGCACTGCCCTGTCCTCTTATCGTAGTACGGGCATAGCTTATGGTACCTCTTGGCGCTTTTCACCATCTTCTCTATCCACTTAGCCTTGACGTTGTCCTGCTCCTCTCCGGGATGGCTCATACTGTTTCACCCCCGCTACCTCCGCCTTAACCTTTTTGATCTCCGGCCTTAGATATATGTTAGATTGCCCTATAACTGGATATAGACTAGGAGTAGCAGGCTTATAGCGAACAATGATATCCAGAGCCCCCTACTCCTGGAGGCCAGCTTGCTCCCGTCCAGGGGCGGTATTGGTAGGAGGTTGAAGAAGGCGATCCAACTGTTCACCCATGCCATGTAAGCCAGGAGGTGATGGACTGTGGTGTAGGCGTTACTGTAGGCTGTTAGTAGGAGGATAGATAGTAGGGAGATTATGATGTTTGTTGCTGGCCCCGCAGCTACCGATGCGACAATACCCTTCTCAGTGCTACGGGTGTAATAATATATGAGGGTCTTCACGTACCCCGGAGCTAGTATGACTACGGGTAGAAGGCCTGAGAGGATGGTTAGTAGTAGCCCTGGCGTGTAGACGACAAACTCCGTTACCATACCATACTTTCTGCCTACAAGTTTATGGGCTAGCTCGTGGGCTAAGAAAGCAACAATGATTGAGATGAATAGGGGGCTGACGTAGAAGCCTGGATCCAACGCCGACTTCCACTTTCCTAGGGCTAGGGCTACCGCTAGGATTGCTAGGATCCAGGATGTCGGCTCTCCGATCTCACGCTGCCAGTGCCCCATTTATCGTTACCCCTCTCTAGCCAATAATATACCTCCAGTTTCACCTGGGCGGGTTATATTTCGACCTCGAGGCTTTCAAAGCCTATACTTCTATGGGATTGGGGAGGGCTGAGGCCCCCTTAAAGCTTGGTCAAAATGTAACTCTCCGGGGGTGGGGCGGGGTAATGATAGCGGTGGACGATTGGAGGGATGACCTGCTGAGGGCTATGGAGATAGCCGCCAGGATAGAGGATAGGTTGGAAGCGTTGAAGAACACCCGTGACGCTGCTAAGAGGATAGGTAACGAGAAGCTCTTTGTCGAGGCAAGCCTCTGGATCCCGCCCCTCATGAGGATAAGAGAGTCCCTATACAGGATCGCTGACCAGCTTGAGAAGGGGCTCAAGGTGCCTGCATCGATTGAGGCCTGCAAGCTGAGTAAGTCCATAAGGGTGCTCCTCAACGACGTGAGGAAGTCTAGTTTGAACCCTGTAATATCGCCCCTCGAGGCCGACCTCCGGGAGGCCTACAGGTTTCTCGCAGCATTATGTATATCGAGCTAGTGCCGATGAGCGGGAAGAGCCCCGCAGAACCATAGTAATATTAGCCTTGATTCAAGACTAAAACTAGAAGGGGTGATAGACCATGACCGGGGAGACCATTAAGCTGGACTTCGAGAAGATCCCGGTCAAGCCCACAGGGGCCAAGGAGATCAGGGAGCTCGAGATAGCCCTGATCATAGGAACCCTCTTCAGGGAGGACGTCGTACACGAGATACTGGAACCCAGGGAGTTCACAACATGGGTTGACAGCCTGGCCGTGGCGGCCGGCGCCCTAGCAAGAGAGAAGGCCGGGTACCCTATTAGCAAGATAGCGGAGGAGCTCGGCCGCACAGAGACAACGATCAGGAACCACCTGCAGGGGAAGACCAAGGCCGGACAGCTGGTGAGGGAGACGTACGAGAAGCTTGTGAGGGGAGAGCTGAAGATAGCGCTCCCCGTCTGTAAGCCAGAGGAGCTGGAGAAGGTCAAGGAATACGACGCGCTCAAAGCCAAGGTCGAGGAACTCGAGTCCAAGGTAAGAGAGCTGGAGAAGAAGCTTGAGGAGGCACGCGGTAAGGCTAAAGAGCTATTAGACCTCCTAGCCCAGTAGCTTTTTTCACCCGGCAGGTGAAGGGTGCTAGACGGTGTCTAAAAGGGCGAAGGAGCCCCTCTTTACCCCAATATATGCTGTCTACCACAAGCCCGAGTCTGGCTGCGAGTTCTTTAAGCCCCGCGAGAGGGAGGGATACTACATTGTCGAGTGTCTAGTCCTGGAGAGGCTGCTGACAAAGGATCATGTGATAAAGTGTGAGAACTACTGGAAGACGTGCCCCTTCAGGAGAATAGGACTGCAAATGATGGGGGAGGCTGTCGAGGGGGGGAAAGCAGGGCCTTAGGCCCTGACCCTCCTGATGGAGACCCCCACCTCTTTCGCCTTATTAGTAACCTCCCCGGACAGTTTGGGGCCTGCGCCGTAGAGCACTAAGACCTTCTTACCCTCCCCCGCGCCGGCGAGCTTCTCAACTTCCTCAACGGGTACTTGACCTACGCGGTGGAATACTTTGACCAGCAGCTTTTCACCCTTCCTTGTCGCTGTAAAGTGGAAGGGTGCGGCCTCGTCCGTCGTTTTGACCACAACCTGGTACCCGGCTGTCCTGTACCTTGCCGCTACCTTTCCCACAACGCCATACTTTGCGGCTAGCTTCTTGGCCTCGAATGCCTCTCTCGCGGTCGTCATATCCTTACACCCCCGCTAGGCGGGGCGCTGCTAGGGGAAAATTACGGTTTCCTCCTGAATAGGGCTAGGGTGTTATCTGGGTACCTTTTAATCCTTGGTAGACGTCGTACGCTTCTTCTAGCCTCCCTATGGCGGCGGGCTTCCCTGTTGCCCTCACGAACTCGATAACTGCTTCGACCTTTGGCCCCATGCTCCCCGGGGGGAAGTGGCCCTCACGGTATAGGCCTTCCAGCTCGTCTACGCTCACCCTGCTGAGCCACCTCTCACCGGGTCTCCCGTAATTTATGGCTACGCCTGGCACGTCGGTTAGGATTACAAGCTTGTCAGCCGCTATCTCTCTGGCTAGGAGGCTCGATGCTAGATCCTTGTCTATGACGGCCTCTACGGGTTCTAGCTCCTCTGTTACGGGTATCCCTCCACCTCCCACGGCAACGACTATTGCACCCCTCTCTGCTAGGTGTTTGATGAGGCTGTGTTCGATGATGTGTAGGGGCCTGGGGCTTGGGACTACCCTCCTCCAGCCCTTCCTAGGGTCGGGCTTCATGACCCAGCCCTTCTCCCTCATGAGGCGTTCCGCCTCCTCCCTGGTGTAGTATGATCCTATGTACTTGGTCGGGTTCTTGAAGGAGGGATCCTTCTTAGACACTACGACCCGTGTAGCGACTACGACCGTCTCCCTCTCCACACCCTTGTCTCTGAGGGTTCTTGTAAGGCTGTGGGCTATGAGGTAGCCTAGCCACCCCTGTGTCATGGCGTTGGCTATGTCGAGTGATGGCCTGGGCCTTTCGGGGGGTAGGCTTTCGAACGCCTCTAGGATCATCCCCACTTGAGGGCCGTTCCCGTGTGTTATGACTAGGTTCACACCGTTCAATGCGATCTTAGCTAGGCTCTCGGCCGCTACCCTGGCTGTTGCCCACTGCTCCTCTGGGGTGCCCTTCTGCCCTTTCCTTAGGAGGGCGTTGCCCCCCAAGGCTACGACGACTAGGCTCCGGCTAGCCACAGTCTCCTGCCCCCTATGGTTAATGGCGGGAGAAGTGGAGGCGGGCTGCGGCCCTCTCTAGGAACTCGTCCACCATCTCCTCTATCGTCTTGCCCTCGACGACTTTGACCTCGAACCTTACCTGGACTATTGGTTTATCCACGTTAACTATGCGGGCCAGCTTGATCGGTGTCCCCGCAACTATAACATCCGCTGGCACGCTCTTCAGCGTCTCCTCTAGGTCTCTGATCTGCTCTGGACTATATCCTGTTGAGGGCACCACCTCGGCCATGTGCGGGTACTCCTTGTACATTTCAGCTATTATACCCTTAGCGTAGGGCCTGGGGTCTACGATCTCGGCCCCATACTTCTTAGCGGCCACATACCCTGCCCCATAGGGGGCTCCGCCGTGGGTTACGGTCGGTGAGTCCTCCACTACGACGGCCCTCTTACCCTCTAGTAGCTTCGGGTTGTCAACTGTTACCTCGCTTACAGCCAGGCTTATGTCAGCATTGGGGTTGTATTTTCTAACGTTCTCCCGTATCTTCTCCACGTTCTCTCTCGGGGCCTGGTCTATCTTGTTGATTATCACAGCATCAGCCATCCTCAGGTTCACCTCGCCTGGGAAGCTGCCTATCTCGTGGCCAGGCCTCATCGCGTCGGCAACCGTTATCATGTAGTCGGGGACGTAGAAGGGCCAGTCGTTGTTCCCACCGTCCCAAAGTATCACGTCCGCCTCCATCTCCGCCCTTCTAAGGATCTCCCCGTAATCGATACCGGCGTAGACAATCAAGCCCATGTCGAGATAGTGCTCGTACTCCTCCCTCTCCTCAATAGTGACATTATACTTGTCGAGATCCTCGTAAGTGGCGAACCTCTGCACGGCCATCTTAACCAGATCCCCGTAGGCCATGGGATGCCTTACTGGCACGACACGGTAGCCCTTCTTGATGAGCGCTCTAACAACCTGCCTTGAAACACTGCTCTTGCCCGCCCCCGTTCTAACGGCGGTCACTGCTATCACTGGCTTAGCGCTCTCGAGCATGGTCTCGCGTGGGCCTAAGATCTTGAAGGACGCCCCAGCTGCTAGGGCAGCACTGAGCTTGTGCCCCACATCATCGTAGAGGAGGTCACTGTAGGCTAGGACTACCTCGTCAACCCCCTCACGGGCCACGATCTTGGCAAGCTCCTCCTCAGGCACTATAGGTATCCCATGGGGGTAGAGGTGGCCCGCCAGCTCGGGCGGGTACCTACGCCCCTCGATGCCCGGTATTTGGGCTGCCGTGAACGCTACAACACGGTACTCGGGGTTGTCCCGGAACACGACGTTAAAGTTGTGGAAGTCCCTCCCACCAGCACCCATTATGACGACCTTCCTCGGCGCCACCTGAGATCACCAGGTAACATCCGGGAGGTGGCATCCAATGGAATATAACGATATAGTGTAAACATGGCAGACGGGAGATATACAATATAAAGGCTCGGGGAGGAGACGACAGACTGAGGGACGCTTGGAACCGGGGAAGGGTGAGCTTTTGTGGCGAAAAAGAAGGGGAAGCGGGGTAAGAAGTCGGGAAAAGGCTCCTCAATAGAGCTTGGAGGCACCCTCGAGAGCCTGGTCTTATGGCTTGAGAAACACTCCATGCTGATCGGTCTAATACTCCTTGCACTGATAGTGGTTGCAGGGACTTATGTCAGGATACTCCCAGCGTTGAAGTATAAGCTGGAGCTCGACGCGAGCGACCCGTGGATCGTCTACTGGGAGACGAAATACTTCCACGAGCACGGCCTAACAAACCTTGCAGGCCTAAAGGATGTGAAGGAGTTCTGGTGGCCTATAGGCAGGGACTTCACTAAGAGCGAGTACTTGGGTACAGCGTGGCTCGCCGCTGCTACATACCCTATAGGTGAGGCCTTCGGCCTGACCCTACGGCAGTGGCTAGCACTGTTCCCCGTCTTCGCAGGTGTCACAACCATCATACTCCTATACGTGTTCATGCTCAGGGTCACGAGATCCCAGCTGGCAGCCCTATCGGCGGCCTCATTCTTCGCATTCTTCCCAGGCGCAATAGTGAGGACTACGGTAGGGTTCGTGGAGAAGATCTCCATAGCGATCCCCTTCATACTACTGTTCCTCCTCTTCATGTTCGAGACAGTCAAATCCTACTACGGCAAGGCCCCAAAGAGGAAGCAGTATATTAACGCGGCACTGGCCGGGGTCTTCGGGGGCCTCACGGCATACTTCTGGGGAGGCTTCATATTCGTCATAATACTGTTCGCCCTAATAGTGATCCTAGACCCTGTAGCTGGGAGGCCTAACAGGGAGAAGCTATACCTCTACACAGTAGCAGGGGCCATCGCGCTTGCGCTCATGGTGGCCAGCCCAAAGATCGGTGTTAAATTCTTCCTCATAAACATTGGAGCAGCAATACCGGGCTCACTTATCATATACGGAATAGAAGCCTTCCTCACCGAGCGAGGGGTAGCCTCCAGGATCCTCAAAAGGGGGGTCGACTGGAGGTTCCAGCTATGGCTTATCGCCTTCTTCGCCGTCCTGGCAGGCATACTGATCCAGTCGGGCTTCATAGGCTACCAGAACCTTAGGTACGCCGCGGCACTTGGAATAAGGCATATAAGCCCGCTAGTGGAGAGTATTCAGGAGAACCAGCCAGCCCCCATGAGGGCTATACTCCGCGAGTACGGGCTCGCAATCCTCTTCGGCCTGGCAGGTATGGTGTTCTTCCTCGTTCGCGTTGCGGGAGGGTATAGGAAGCCCTTCTACCTGCTTTCAAGGACTATCATCTACATCTCATTCATATTCGCAGTATACATTAACAAACAGCTCTCATACTTCACGCAGATATCCTCCTTCTTCGCAGTCCTAGGGGGAGGCGTCGGAATCGCCGACATAATAGCTGGAGGCATAGAGGCGGAGAGGCTCAAGACGGGGAAGAAGGGGAGGAAGAGAGTAGAGGATCCTATGAAGGTAATGGCAGGCATATTCGTGGTTCTCATAGTAGTCGTCGGTGCGGCCTACTACAGCTACCAGGGCTATAGGCAGAACGAGTTCAGGGCCCCACAGATCCTAACCTCAGGCCTTGGAGCGCTGAGGACAGGTAACGGGTCGATAATTGTCCCGCTGAACAATGCGTGGCTTAACGCGTTTGCCTGGATCCGGAACAATACTGCGGAGGATGCAGTCATAGTGGCGTGGTGGGACTACGGCTACTGGATAACTGTCAACACAGGCAGGCGGACTGTAGCGGATGGTGTGACATTCAACGAGACACAGATCAGGTGGCTCGCAGAGCTCCTAACGGGTAAGGAGGGGACGGCTCAGTACATGTTGAAGGAGAAGTTTAAGGCCGTACCGGGTAACACCTACATCGTGTTCTACGAGGTCTTCAACGGCATACTGAACAAGCAGCAGGGTAACATAACAGTGATGTACCCAATGCTCGGAACCGCTAGGGCTCCACAGAGCATAGGGGATGTGGGAGTGATAACCCACGGCATAGCCGACTTTGGGAAGTCGATACAGATGCTCAGGATATCCTACAGGATCCCACCGTTTGACCCGAGAGCACCCTTCGACACCAAGTACTCCAGCACCTATACAGACCCACAGGGCTTCAAGTACATCCACTTCCCAGGCTTCGTTGGAGGGCCTGAGGAGAACGTCTCCACAGTGAAGTCAACACTACTATATCAGATGGCTCTAAACGGTATACCGGCCATAAAGAGGGTGGGCGTGTTCGACGGTAGCAAGTGTGAGGGGATATTCGAGAACTCCACGCTAGTAGTCCCATACGTTGTGGCCAGCCTGACTGGGGGAGGCCAGCTAAGCCCCCAGCCAGTGCTCGCACCACCGCTTAAGCACTTCAGGCCGGCCGCTATCTCCGTGTCATGCCCGATCATAAGCGAGAACCCGCAGAGGGGTACAGTCAGCTTCACTGCGGTAGTAGTATTCATATACCAGTGGACAGGCTAGTCCCCCTTTCCCTAATAGGCGGCCCCGCCACAGGGATATCCCGGGGGCGCTGATAGGTGAGAAAGCAGGATCCACGGGTGCTGCTCGCCAGGGCTCTAACACTAACGAGGCAGGCGATAAAATACCTGGAGAGGGCCGAGTGGAGGCTCAAGAGTTTAGGCGACGAGGCGGGCGACCTGTTATATCAGGTCGTATACTTGCACCTCCTTCTCAGCAGGATAGCGTTAAGGCTTGAAACGTTGATCGTAGTATACTCTGCGACTGGAACGGTGAGGAGGGATCTCCTAGGCCTCCCCATCGAGCTTGTGAGACAGGCCTCAAAGGCCATTAGACAGTCGACCCCCGAGGTCTCCTCGATAATCCTCGAGCTAGACGAAGCACTCACCAGCGTATATGAGGCGGTCCCCGAGCCCCCACCCACACTCCAACGAAGAGGGGAGCCCCTACGCGAGGAGGCCAAGCAGATCTTAGCCGAGATCGAGGAGGAGGCAAAGAAAAGGGTTGCACAGCTAACACAATAGATAGGGGCCCCAGTGTGGAGTCCTAGCCAGACCGAGTAAGGGTGCGGAGTGGACCACAATCCGAGGGGCCCCATAAAGCTTAATCGCCCCACCCATAATCCAGATTGACCGCTAGGAGTGATAGAATTGGCATGGTCAATCCTAGAGCTGATAAGGAAAAACCCGGAGGAGTACAAGAGGCACCTAGTAAAGCGGCAGATGGACGCGGCACTGGCAGACCGCTTCTACCAGGTCGACCTCCGCTGGAGGAAGATCCAGGTAGAGCTCAACGAGCTACGCCACAGGCACAACGTGATAAGCAGGTCAATAGGGAAGACACGAGACCCAGAGGAGCGGGAGAAGCTGATAGCGGAGGCAAGGGCCCTGCTGGCGAGGCTGAAGGAGCTGGAGGCCGAGTTTGAGAGGCTCGACGCTGAGAGGAGAGACATCATGATGCAGCTGCCAAATATTGTCGCTGAAGACGTGCCTGTAGGGGGAGAAGAGGACTCCCTCCCCATAGAGTTCTGGGGTAGGCCTAAGGTCTGGAGAGGCCATATTGAGGCTTTCCTCGAGCAGACGGAGAAGTACGGGTTCAAGGTTGACTATGATGTAATCGACTGGAGGCCCGTGGGCCATGCAGACATGTTAGAGCATGTGCTAAAACTGGGTAACACCTTAAAAGCGGGTGAGGTCGCGGGCTCAAGGTTCTATTACACTTTTAACGATATCGTATGGCTTGACATAGCATTGCTCCTCTATGCCATAGACCATATGACGAGTAAGGGCTACGTCCTAGTCACTCCTCCGTACATGCTGAGGCATAAGGTGATGTCAGCTGTCGTAGACCTTGAGACTTTCAAGGACGCAATATATAAGATTGAGGGGGAAGACCTCTACCTAATAGCCACTGCAGAGCACCCTCTGGCCGCCCTATACTTTAAGGAGGAGATCTACGATGACGAGCTGCCAATCAAACTAGTCGGCATCAGCCCCTGCTTTAGGAAGGAGGCGGGGGCCGGTAACAGGGATCTCAAGGGTATATTCCGCGTCCACCAATTCCATAAGGTAGAGCAGTTCGTCTTCAGCCTACCTGAGGAGAGCGCTAAGATCCATGAGGAGATCATAACCAACGCGAGAGAGCTATTCCAAGGCCTAGGCCTCCCCTACAGGATAGTGAACATAGCCTCAGGAGACCTTGGCGCATGTGCAATTAAGAAGTACGACCTGGAGGTGTGGATGCCCGGACAGGGCAGGTATAGGGAGATGGTGTCAGCCAGCAACTGTACCGACTGGCAGGCGTTCAGGCTCGGCATCAGGCTTGTGAGGAGGAAGGGCATGGTGAGGGATTATGTCCATACGCTGAACTCAACAGCGATCGCCTCAACCAGGACAATAACCGCTATACTAGAGAACTACCAGAGGGAGGACGGTGTAGTGGAGATCCCGAAGGTTTTACGCCGCTACCTAGAGATTTTCAAGGGAGCCCCTAAAGACTATATATACCCTAGGGAGAAGCCCCCCGCCGGCCCCTGGCGAAAAACTTCCTGAACACGCCTAGCAGGCTCGGCCCTCTCTCTTCCTCCTCGTCTTTCGACATGTTGGCGAAAGCTACGGCCATAGCCCTCCTAGGATCCATTGTGTAGTATCTTCTAGCGGCATGTAGGAGGATCATTAGCTCCTCGTCTGTCGCGTAGTCAAGCGGCTTCCCCTGCTCCCCGTTTTCTCTCCAAGCCTTTACAAGTCTCCCCATAATAGGCTCGACCTGTGGGTCGCTGTAGAATGCTGCCTTAACCCAGTTGTTCCAGTGGCTGTCGATTAACTCTAAGATCTCTCTCTTTATGGCCTCCCGCGAACTCAATACTCAGCACCACTTAATAGGCTGTTGTTGGAGGGCTATCTATGTTAGCACCTATGCGGGGAGCTGTCCCTCCATCCGCTTCTTCCACTCCTCGACTACATCGTACCCGAATATTGCTTTTAGCATCTCTCTCCCTTCTTCTGTGACATAGTCAGGTGACCATGGCGGGTCGAAGGTAACATCGACTATTATGTCCTGGGCTTCTGGCACCGCATCCCTGATGGCCTCTTCCACGTATGCTGCTAGAACTCCTGCCACGGGACATCCGACTGCCGTGAGGGTTATTACTACGTGGATAATGGGCTTCTTGGGGTCGCCCTCGACGTTTATCTCGTAGACGAGGCCGAGATCGTATATGTTGACCGGGATCTCGGGGTCGTATACTTCTTTGAGAGCCTTAATTATCCTTTCCACTACTTCCTTAGGCCCCCTTATCACTGGGAACTTCTTTTCACCCTCCACTGTCCGGCACCCCTGCTTCTTCAGCGCACTCTGTTCACATCACCTGGTCGGTTTGAGGGCTTAATAGGCCACGTACGTGTTGGAATGTTATCTTTCCCCCCGTACTGTTAACGCCACAGCTATATAGGGCGATATCGCCATGATTAGGGCACCCAGGATCTCGAGCAGTTTAACATTCAGTAGGGCGCCCGCTACGAATATTACAACCCCTACTGCTACCAGGATGGTAGCGTACATTATCTGGGTCTTAACAGGGTTCCCTCTCCACTTGCCCGCCGAGCCCATTTGCGGTCTCCTCTATTTCGGCGATGATCCTCTCAGCTAGGCTCCTGGCCTCTTCCCTTGTCGGTGCTGAGGCTAGTACTCGTATGTCGAGTATTGGCCTGTCAGTCTCGTGCCCTTTAGGGTGGCTTTTTATGTAGGCGTGAGGGTACTTCCTGGCTATCCTCTTAAGGTAGGGTGCTATCCCGGACTCAGGGACACCCCTAACTATTACTCCACACTCGTGTAGGGCCTTCCTGGGGGCCTCCCTGGCCAGTCGGGGTTCAACATGTTGTTCAAACATAGCCTTCATCTCGGCTGGGACGCCTGGGAGTGACACTATAATGGTTCCCTCCACTTCGAGCCACGAGCCCGGGGCCGCCCCTACAGGGTTGGGGATCGCCTCCGCCCCCTCAGGTAGGAGGGCCATCTTCATCCTATCCTCTGTAAGCTCGAGCCCCCTCCTCTCATAGAATCTCCTCACCATTTCTAGGGCCTCGGGGTTTAGTTTCAGGCTCCTTGAAACAGACTTAGCTACCCCCTCCAGAGTTCTATCATCATATGTTGGCCCGAGGCCCCCCGTCGTTATCACTACTCTAGCACGGCCAAGGGCCCTCCGCAGTTCTTCAGCAATATGCTCTGGTTCGTCGGGGACAACAATTATCCTCTCAACCCTGAAACCCATGAATGTGAGCTTCTCAGCGAGCCATGCGGCGTTCGTATTCACAATCCTACCTATGAGGATCTCGTTACCCACCGTCACGATCCACGCCCTAGGTTCTCCATTGTCCACTGTCCTATCACCCTTCTATGATCGGATTAGGCGTAGAATGATGAGGGCCTGCAGTACCCGCTATCATCCCTCGGGCCTCTGGCCCAGTCCGCGGGTCGGCGCGCGTTCTGGTAGTGTTCGCGTCTCAAGGTAAATATTATTGTCTGGCGGTTAGAGTGTGAGGTCGAGGATCGTTTCTAGGTCTCCCTCCAGTGAGTAGTTTATCTTAGTGTACTCCTTTCTGAACTCTACGACCTTCTTACGGACTTCTTGGGGGTCTCTCCCTTTGATGAGGACTTCGGCCATTAACCTTGCGACCTCCTCCATCTCGCCTTTGCCCATACCCCACCTTGTTACCTCCTGCACTCCCAGCCTGAGGCCGCTTGGATCCTTTACGGCCTCGGGGGGATCCCATGGGAGTAGGTTCTTGTTAACTATTATGTTAGCCTCTTCCAGCATCTTAGCTGCCTTAGCCCCTCTCCCCTGCTTCCTCACATCGATCAGAACCTGGTGGCTGCGCGTGTATCCGAGGCGTTCTCCGATAACTTCAAACCCCTCTGCTGCGAGGCTTTCGGCGAAGTGCCTCGCGTTTTCTACAATAGCCTTAGCATACTCGTGCCCGTACTTGGCCATTTCGAGTGCGGTGACAGCCAGTGCCGGTATCCTGTGTAGGTGGTGGTTGCTCAGGAACCAGGGGAATATTGTCTTTGACACCTTCTTGTATAGGGCCTTATCTGTGAATGCTATCAGCCCTCCCTGGGGGCCTGGGAAGGTCTTGTGAGTAGATGCGGTCATAGCGTCAGCCCCATGCTCGAGCGGGTTCCTCCATACGCCTCCTACTATGAGGCCGAGCACATGTGCAGCGTCGTAGACGAGTTTGCCCCCGACTGAGTGTATGGCGTCAGCGATCTCCCTAACGGGGTGGGGGAAGAGGTATACGCTCCCACCTAGTACAGCGAATTTAGGCCTGACCTCCTCAATCAGTTTCACAGCGCCATCTACATCTACGTTCATGTTCTCAGCGTCGTAGGGCATCTCAACATGTCTAATGCCGAGGGCACCGAGCGTTCCGAACTTCGTGTGACTAACATGTGCGCCGGCCTGAACTGGGGCGATGACAGCGCTGTCTCCCGGGTCTGCTAGTACTCTGAAAACGCTTGCGTTTGCTATTGTTCCGCTAATCGGTCTGAGCTCTACATACTCGGTCTTGAGTAGCCTACTGATAATTTCTGTGGTAAAGACCTCTAACTCATCGATATATCTTGTCCCCTGATAGTACCTCTTGAAGGGTTTTCCCTCGGCGTAGCGGTACATGAAGTCGCTCATGTAGGCTTTAACCGCGAGGGGGCTCATGACGTTCTCACTCGCAATAAGGTTCACGGTCTCCCTAAGCCTCCACCTGTTAGCCTCTGAGGTTAGCCTGAGAACCCTTTCTAGGGCTTCTTCTACGGAGAACCCTTCCATAGTCTTCACACCACGTAACTATCGGTGAACGTGGAGGGTTTAATGGTGTCATTACGGGAAAACTATTACCTGGAAGCACTACACGGGAGCACACGGTGGAGAAGGGATGCCTAGATTCCCTGTTGACGTACAGGACAGGAAGGAGATTGGGGCGACCGGGGAGAAAGTATCCGCTATAGGCCTAGGAACCTGGAATATAAGGAACCCTGATGCTGCCGTTGAAGCAATAGTGTATGCGGTAGAGCTAGGAATTGATAATATCGACACCGCCGAGATGTATGGCGACGGCCTAGCGGAGAAGATCGTTGGTGAGGCGATCAAACGTGTAGGGAAGGAGAAGGTCTTCATCACAACAAAGCTCCTGCCCCACAGGTTCAGAAGCCCCGAGCAGGCTGAGAAGGCTATGAAGGATAGCCTGAAGCGTCTCGGCCTTAGCACTGTTGACCTCGTACTAATACACTGGCCAGACACTCTCGTAGACCTGGAGACTCAGATAAGGAACCTGGAGTACCTGGCTGAGAAGGGCTATACCAGGTATATAGGGGTGAGCAACTTCGACCACAACCTCCTCCTAGAGGCACTGTCATACACTAAGAAGTACGAGATAAGCGTGGATCAAGTGAGGTATAGTGTAGTCTACAAATACCCCGAGGTGCGTCTACTGCCTCTAGCTATTGAGAAGAGGATCACGATACAGGCCTACACCCCCATTGAGCGGGGAGCTGTGAACCGTGTAAGCCTGTTGGCGGAGATAGGCGCGAAATATGGTAAGACGCCAGTCCAGGTCGCTTTGAACTACTTGATCTCAAGGCCCCGCGTGATAGCGATCCCCAAGACTGAGAGGAAGGAGAGGGTGGAGGAGTTCGCCGGAGCTATGGGGTGGAGGTTGAGCCCTAATGACATAGAGGCCCTCGAGGCGGCCACTATAAGGGTCTAAACATGTTAGGGCCACAGGCCTGCTTGTTTAAATACGGTATCACCCCGGTCAGACTGGCTGTCACCTTTTAAGTAAGTCCCGGCGGGATAAGAATACTTCCGGCCGATGAGGTGATCAGATCCGTGATGCCCTCCCCCCAGAACACGGTTACTCTACCGTCTCATAACGAGAGTGAGACAGACCTCACCGGGATCTCAGCGGTCAAGGTCATACTCCACACGTTCACCGATGGGAGAGTGCTCATGGCGGTTAGTGAAGCATTATCCGAGCTGACACTAGTCTACGGGATATCAGTCTCCTACGAGATAGAGAATGTCTCACTGCTCGGCGGGAGCCCCTGGTACTCGCCATACATAGAGTATGAGGCTATAATCAACGTGTTAGGGTCTGAGAGGGTGATCACCTATGACGACTTAGACTCGGGATACGATGAGATCAAGAACTGGATAGTTTATGAGACCATAAGGAAGCTCGGTGTGGAGGGCGCGTTCGAGGGGGAGGGCATATCTTTTGGGTCAAAAGAGGGCAGCCCTGAGTCGATGGATGCGGTGCTCCTAGTAGAAGCGTGACCCTTGAAGCCTTATCTCTTCGGTACCCTATGCCTCCGCTTGAGAGTTCTGCGTGCATGTGCTGCCAGGTGCCTTATGAGATCCTCTTCTGAAAATAGAACCGCCTCTCTACATACAGGGCATATGTAGAAACCCCTCGCATCCCTCTCAGCATAGAACAGTGAACCGCAGCAGTCTATAACTACCTCCTTGCCCTGGAGCTCGCTGCTCATCCTCATATCCTCCCAATGCCAGGTAGCACCTGGAAATCCTATTTTAAGGGTTCAGTTGCGCCGAGTATTATAGGACTGGGTATGTCACTGTAGTGGGTACGGGAGCTGGTGGCCTACTAGGGGAGGTTGTAGGGCTTGGAGGTTGACCCTACAGATAAGAGCCGGGAGGAGTCTTTTGAGAAGTGCGTGAGGATTGATAAGTATAACGCGGGGTTGAGAGGGTCTCATCTATGTCTAACGTCCTCTACAGTAGCGGGAGTCCCAGTACGTGTTGGTGTGCTTAAGCTTAGTGGGGGTTCACTGTCAGGAGGTACTTTGAAGGCTATCATGGCTTTGAAGGCCGAGTACGGGTTAGACGTTATCGGAGTTCAGGGCGCCGATATTAGCGGGGAGATCCAGGAGCTCCTAGAACTCTCAGGTATAAAGGTTATCGGGGGGAGAGTGAAGGAGGCCCGGTCTTTCAAGCCTTCAAGCTATGTGATTAGGCCACAGTTAACGGCTGAGGAGGCGTATAAGATCTTCACGGGGAGGGTTAAGAAGCAGATCATAGGCAGGATCATGGGGCCGATCGCCGGGGTTAAAGCGGAGTTCCTTGGGCATGAGCTAGCATACTATCCACTCCGCTGTTATAGAGCTCTAGCCAATAGGAGGTTCCAGCAGAAGGAAGAGCTCGTGATGGAGGAGCTTGAGATCTGTTTCGAACTATCAACGGGCTCTCTCGTTACCGTTGAGGACGAAGAGTTGGTAATCGGCTACACGTACCTCCAGCTCGGAGAACTAGACGATATTGCCGTGTCAGTCTTCGAGCAGGCAGGTATGAGGGGCGAGGTCAGTATGGAGGAGATCATAGAATACGTCGGCTCCGCGGAGATCGCTGACGCTATAATAAAGACGCTAATAGAATACGGCCTCCTCGAGCCGGCAGGCCTAGACACTTACATACCCAGGGTGCCCCAGGTCGAAGGTAGAGGCCTTCTTAGCTTCTTCCGGGAGAAGGGACTGATAATTGAAGGCACACCGCCTAGATGTAGCCGCATACTGGGCCCTGGTATAGATGTGAGGAAGCTCGACAGGATTATGGAGGTTATAGGGACGGTTCAGGAGATCGCTGATATATACTTTCCAGTCTATGTCGGGGTCTTCAAAAAGTATCGCGGTGAGCAGAGTATAGAGGTCGCTGTCCTATTAGACGCCGTCTGGGGGAACAGGATGGAGGAGTTCGAGGAGATCGTGGCCTCAAGCAAGGTAATATACGACATAGACGACATAATTAATGCTATACTTCAGAAGAAGGGACAGGAAACTAGGGAATGTGTCTCACCAGAGAGTAGGTAGAACCCTAAAGCCAGGCAGGCTAAATGTTATCTCCTGTAAAACCGTACTACACCCTTTGGGCGGCGATGACAGACCCCTAGCCCCCTACCGGGGGAGCCGTTTATGGGCGATGAGGCAAGTCGAGCCGGTATGGAGCCGCCTCAGATTATGTTATAGCTGACGACTATCAATATTCTTGTGCCCCGCCTGACCGTCCCCCTCCCATCTTCATCCCCTCCACTCCCGGCGGGTCTCGGGGGGCGTGAGTGGGCGGGGCCTATTGTTTTAGTGTGGCGGTGAATACCCTTTAACTCCTCCCCGGCTCCAGGCCTTCACGTGGGGGAGTGAGCATGACTGTGAATTCGAACTATGCTGAGATGGCTCTTAACGCCATGAACGAGATAGCTCATTTCATAGAGAGGGCCTCTCGGGAGATAGACCCTAACCAGGTGGAGAAGCTGATCACGGCCCTGGAGAATGCCTACTATAGCAGGAGAAAAGTGCTTGTTATGGGGGCTGGGAGGAGTGGTCTAGTCGGTAGGGCTTTTGCAATGAGACTACTACATATGGGCTTCAACTCATATGTCCTAGGCGATACTATAGTGCCCAGCGTCTCCAAGGGAGATGTGGTTGTAGCGATCTCGGGTTCGGGTAGAACCAAGCTTATAGTGACGGCAGCTGAGACCGCCAAGCAGGTGGGCGCTATTGTCATAGCAGTGACAACCTACCCGGATAGCCCCCTCGGGAGGCTAGCAGACATTGTAGTGCGAGTACCTGGAAGGGCTAAGACTACTAAGATGGACGACTATTTCGCCAGGCAGATCCTCGGAGTCCACGAGCCACTAGCACCCCTAGGCACGCTCTTCGAGGACACCGCAATGGTCTTCCTAGACGGGATAGTATACTCGCTTATGAACAAGCTTGGAGTCTCCGAGGATCAGATGAGGAGGAGGCATGCAAACATTGAGCTATAAGGGGCGGGTGCTAGCCCCCTTCGACCCTTGGAGGAGTAGTCTATGCACCTGCCCCTTCAAGCTTAGCCTCAACCCCTATACTGGTTGCAGCTTCAAATGCCTCTACTGCTATGCCACAGCATATATCGGGTATAGGGACAGCACGCCCAAGAAGGACTTCAAGAAGAGGCTGGCCAGGGATTTGAGGAGATATGATCCCAGAATACCCATTAATATCGGCACAAGCAGTGACCCATACCCCCCGGAGGAGATCATATACGGACTAACGAGAACCGCACTGGAGATGCTCGTTCCACTAGGACGTCGCATACTGATAACAACTAAAGGTACACTATACGCCACCAGAGACCTCAAACTCATTCTGGCAGGCAACGTCGCAGTCACACCAACAATAACAACCCTAGACCCAGAGCTCTCCCTCATATTAGAACCCGGAGCGCCATTACCGGAGAAGAGGCTCCTCGCTCTACGTAGAGCGGTTAAGGCAGGCGTCCCAGCGGGCGTCCGGTTAGACCCGATAATTCCTTGGGTGAACGATGACCCCTACGATATAGAGGAGCTGGTGGCTCTCATAGCAGAAAGCGGGGCAAGGTTCATAGTGACATCAACGTATAAGGCGCGCCCCGACAATCTAGCCCGGATACGGAGAGCCCTGGGGTCTCAGCTGGGTGAGAGGCTCTACAAGTTATACACCAGAAACGGGGTCAGGATCCAGGGGTACATGTACCTACCCAGAGACTACAGGGAGCGCCTACTCTCCCCTGTTATCGCGGCAGCACGCTACCACGGTCTAGAATATGCCACGTGTAGGGAGGGGCTCATTGGCCGTGAGTGGTTTAATGCTGGCTCATGTGATGGGACACACCTCATACCGGAGAGGATAGAGCCTGGGAGGGCGGGGGGCTTAGAGAAGTGGCTTGGAAGGGTTTAGGTAGCTGCGTCGACGGATGTATTGTGGTCTTATCGGTTAGCGGCTCAATCCTCTACGCATACGTTAAGGGCTACCTCCACCCGGATCACGCGTTGGTCGTACAGCCCTATCGAGCCCCCGATTGTAGAAGCCCGCCTAGCATGCCTGTGAGGTACGTTGACTGTATCGGCAGGTCGGTTCACATGGCCCGCTATAGTAGCGTGGTTGAAGTATTCGAGCCGGGTAGTGCTCTAGCGGGAGCCTATGAGAGGCTTCCAGACCCGATCAAAGAGATGCTAGATAAAGCCCCTGTCGACTGGGCCGGGCTTACCGGCTCATATGCTGTGGGCTGTGAGGGGAGGGAGAGTGATGTCGACTTGATCGTCTACTCGAGAGAACCTGAAAGGCTCTTAGGATGGCTCCAGAGGGAGAGGGGTCGAGGGGTAGTTAGACAGTGTAAACCTCAGCGTGTTATAAGCAAGAGGAGGGACAGGAGGGACTATGCGATAACACCCCAGCATGTTATCTCGAGCCTAGTTGAGAGCTGCTATAGGGGTGTTCCATACACCCTCAAGATCCTCCGAAGACTATCTCCACGCCACTGCATGGAGAGGTCGCCTATACAGATACCGCTAGGGAGGGTAAGGATTAGAGCGGATCTGGAGGCTGATCCTGTCGAGTCCATCCTGACCCCTGCGAGGTATAGGTTGGAGAACGCTAGTGGCAGTAGAGTCTTGAAGGACGGCGATACCGTGTTTCTCGAGTCGTTTAGAACTAGGTATGCTGGTCTGAGGAGCGGCAGCTATATTGTTGAAGGGGAGCTGTTCCTAGACGTGGAGAACAACTTTTTCATTATATCACCCGACCTCGCGGGAGGGGTCTGGAGGGTTGGGGAGTGAGGAGTTGCACTTATGGATCAGTCGTAATATCGAGGAGCGGGGTTGTTGGGCAAGACCTCGGCCTACCAGTCTCAGGCTACTGCGCCTTCATGCCTAAGTACGTCTTCTGCGGGGATCCTACGACGCCTTGGCGTCTCCACGGTATCATCCCCCTTTGCAGGGTCATTAGGGGGTATGGGCCGCTAGGTCTGGACAGGGCGGTTCGCCTTTCTAGTGTGCGTGAGATCCTGGCACCACAGTATGGTAGCGTTATCCCCGTATATGGGCCGTGGGATGTGCTAGTGCGTGTAGACCCCAGAACTGCTCTAGTGAGGGTGCTTTCTCGGGGGCCATTAGACGTTATAGACGTTCTTTCAGTTGTCAGGAGCTGGGGCATCAGCATGGCTGATATCGGCCTAACAGGGTCTTTTGCCGGCGGCTACTGGCATGATAAGTCGGATGTTGACCTGGTAGTTTTTGATAGTGATGCAGTCCTAAGAATGTATCATGCATTCCGTGAGAGGGCTACTACACCTGATAGGGCAACGAAGGTTGATCTCGGGGGCCTAGTGGTTAGGCCTTATACAGACCTGTCATGGAGAAGAACGATCATAAGCGGACGCGGTGTTACATGGATAGGCGTGCCCCCGGAACCTCTCCTCCACTGCCCCCCTCTCAAGGCTATCAGGACTAGTCCCCGGCCCCCCCGGCGTTTCGTGGAGGTAGAGGTCGACATCCCGCCTGGCCAGCTTTCTGCATTGCTATATCCGCCGTGTGTGAGAGCGGGGGGTCTATGGATAGTATCTTACGAATACAATGTGGGAGGTATACTGTATGAGGGGGGTAGAATTGTTATCAGGGGAGTTGCTGGAGACGGGGTAGTATATCTAGGTCTTAGGGAGAACCCGGGGACGCTCATCCTCCTCTAACTGGGTGCCAGGCTCTTCACTTTCCTAGTTAGAAGGGATAGGGCGCTTTCGAGGTGTCTCCTCTTGTCCTCTGCTGAATCGGAGGCTAGATAACCTACGATATGTCCTAGGATCTTGTAGAGGCGTGCTATCTCATAACTGTTTCTTGAAACCCTGCTGTTTAGAGTCTCAATATTGGCGTTTAACGAGTCTATGAGTAGCTCCAGAACAGTTAGGAGCTCATCGATCTCAGCGTGGTGGTGGTGATGGTGGTGGTGCTCGTGGGCATGCGCCTCCTCCGAATGTATCTCGTCAACTATCTTCTCGATGTCCTCCTTCTTCTTGGGAAGCGTCATCCTCTTCTTCCTCTTTTTCTCGGCCACAGACCGCACCCCGGAATTTCGCACTCCTCTTGCCTAAAGCACCAACCCGAGACTTTAAGCACTAAGCAAGTATCTTTCAACCAGTAAAAATCAACGCATATAGCTCAGTAATCACAGCTTATCCAGGCGAAGGTGAGGCAGGTGTGACAGCAAAGGGCGAGAGAAAGAGTAAACTCCTAAACCCGCGCATTATCGAGCTCGAGGGAATGGCGATGGCAGGACTTGTTAGGAAGGCCCGGATAGTTGAGTGCGGAGACAACTTCCCTTTAAAGGACTGGATGAGGATCGTGGCGGAGCTGGAGGACGGTAGCACATACGAGACCGGATGCATGGAGCCCGAAGACGCTAAGAGAAACTTTATGGTTATAACGCTCTACGCACGTAAATGGGGTAAGATGATTAACACTGGAGAACAAGAGTAACTTTTACCTGGGCTGTGATGACTGGTATTACCGCTGAAAAGTGATGACAGCAAGGTCTGAGCCCTACTAAGGCGGAAAAATACCTCAACGCATCGGGGTTTTACTTTAACATCTGACCTGGTGATTCCACTAATAGAGAAATATTTTCAGGTCTATCCCGTGACCTAGATCCAGCTTACCTGTAAATATTTTGGACGAGTATGGCTTGGATGTGTCCCTCTACATGTAGATTAGTATCCTTGAAGGTATCCCGTTCTCATAGATGACTTCCAGGGTTAGTTCTATGTCACCAATCCTTGCCAGTGGGTCGAGGTCTTTTCTCGACCTCTCAAGGGCTATTATCTTACCCTGGAGGCTTCTAACGACATCTACTAGTATATCAAACTCCTGCTTAGGCGTGGGGTTTATGACAGCCTTAGCCTGGCCGAGGGTTATCTCCGTTCCACCAAGTTTTGCCCCGCCCGCTGCGGCGGAGAGCAGGTTCTCTAGCTTAACCATGACCTCTGCTTTAGCCTTAGCGTTTTCAAGCCTCCTCAGCAGATCTCCCAGCTCTCCCTTTAGCCTTGTGATCTCAGCGTCGAGATCCTTGAGGAAGTCCGATACGCGGGAGTACCTTTTAATGTCGATACTTTTAGCCTGACCGCCTGGCATAGCCATATTTAATGCACCTCCACTCCGGGTGTACACACCCATAAGGCCACTTATACGACTAGGCGGCTTTTGACTAAATAACGTTATTCCCGTAGCACTGTTAACCTACTAAGCTCCCTCTAACAATGCACCCTACGGAACCTAGCAATAGCGAGGTCGCCCTTCCCTCCGGGCCTCCTTAGGGTTTGTGGGTCGCAGGGTAGTTTCAGCCTGACACTGGTATGAAGTTTATTCCTCGGGGTTCAGTCCTGTTTGAGTGGGAGGGGTTAGGTGTGGAGAAGCTAAGGAACCCTAGGATCATATCCCGTAGGATAGAGGAGGCGCTTAGAAGCGGTATGCCTGCCTTTGTCTTCGACTCTAGGCTTGTTGATGACCATGTAGTGAAAAACCTCCTTGTTATGGCAGGAGTCGAGCAGTATTTCGCTAAGGAGGTTCACGGTACCCTGGTTATATATGCGTTGAAAGACGGCATAGCCCTTGCCCGCTGCCAGCAGATAGTGTGTAGGAATGAGAGGAGCGAGAGACAGCGTGCTTGTGTCACTAAATGCTATTACGAGACTCTAAAGGAGATTATTGATACCATACTGAACAGTATAAGGGAGGCCGCGTCAATGGCAACAGGATAAACCTGGAGGTGGAGAAGTATTGGACAGTGGGTGGCCAACCGATAGGAAACCCCAGCTGCTATTCGAGGAAACAGGGATATGCCCGATATGCGGGAAGAAGACGCTTAAAGTGTCCGTCTACTTGTACGAGGTGAGCTACTTCGGTAAGATCTTGTTGTTCTCGGGGGAATGCAGCAGCTGCGGGTATAAGTATAGGGACGTTAGGCTGGCCGAATCGCAGGGGCCCAGGAAAATAACTGTAAAGGTAGAGGGTGAGAGGCAGTTGAGGTACCTCCTCATAAAGTCTGCGGCCACGGCGGTCATAATAAAGGAGAGAGAGTATGAGATGATACCTGGCCCGGCCAGCACGGGCTTCATAACAACCGTTGAGGGCATTTTGCACAGGTTTAAGGAGGCGCTGAACGTCATTTGCAGTGGAGAGGGAGCTGATGCGAGTGTTTGTGACGCGGAGAGGAGGTGGCTCGATAGGGCTATAGAGGGTAGGGAGAAATTCACGATGATCCTGTGTGATTACGAGGGGGGTAGTGCTGTTAAAGGCGAGAAAGAGTATGTCACGGTAGAGCCGCTGGATGAGGATTGCAAGAAAAGGAAGCCTGAGTGGCTTGACAGGTTCACGCTGCAGTTGGGGTAGGCTTACTCGACCTTGACGCTCACACCTTCCTCCTCCTTCTTAGACCCCTTCTTCTTTATCTTTACGTCTAGCACGCCATTGTTATACTTGGCCCTGGCCGTTTTGGGGTCAACCTCTGCGGGGAGCTCGACCTCCTTATAGTATTTCTTCCCGTTGCTGGCCCTTATTGTCACCTTCCTCTCAGTCACCTTGACGTCGATCTTGTCCTTGTTAACTCCGGGTAGCTCTGCAACGACCCAGATCTCGTCGCCCGCGTCGATTACGTCTACGAGTGGTTCTATTTCTTCGCTGAGCACTCTCCTTCCTCCCTCAACACGCCTGATATTGCCGAACTCCTCGATCCTGGGCACCCCGTCTGGCCCTATAGTTATCCTCACACCGTAGAAGTATGGTCCAAACTTCTCAACTCTTCCCTCCTCAGAAACCTGCTGGATCATCTTCTCGATCTCCTCTTCAAACTGCCGGAATGACTCCTCTATCTCGCGGAAGAGCCCCTCGATGTCGAAGAGGTCGAAGATACCCCTCCTCCGCCTTCTCGGCCAACTCATATTCTTGCACCTCCTCCCATTGGGGTTGCGCGTGTTTGTGGTGGTATTATCTTTTTGGAGGGTCTATGAGTCTATGCTATAGTATTTATTTCTCCCATTGAGGCCCCGCCCCATTAGAGGATAGGATCTCCTAACGGGAGAGCGGAGGGAGCGGTATTGGTTGAGAAGGCAGATGTTGTCATTGTCGGCCTAGGCCCTGCGGGTTCAAGCCTTGCTTATCAGTTAAGGAAGTCTGGCCTGAAGGTCGTTGGCTTCGACATTGTTGACTGGGACGGGATCTGGGGCAAGCCCTGCGGTGATGCAATTGGTAAGCACCATTTCGAGGAAACTGGGATGCCTGAGCCCCGTGGGGAGGCTCTCAGGAACTATGTGAAGGGTATAGACATTTATAGCCCGAGCGAGGAGATAAGGCTGCGTGTTGAGGGCGAGGGCTTCATAATTGACAGGAACAAGTATGGCGTCTCCCTCCTCAAGGAGGCCCAATCTGACGGTGTTGACGTGAGGCTGAGGACTTTCGTCATAGGGCCTGTCTTCCGCGATGGCCGCCTTGTCGGTGTCGAGTATAAGAGGCTTGGTCATGGCGGTAAGGACGTGATAGAGGCGGATATCATAGTGGATGCGACCGGCTCAAGCCAGGTTCTGAGGAGGAAACTGCCGAGCGACTGGCCCGCTAATGAGAGGCTTAAGGATGTCGACGCCAACCTGGCCTACAGGAGGATCGTGGATCTTGATCATGAGATAGAGGACTACCAGTATATCAGGATATATGTCAACCAGGAGATAGCCCCCGGAGGGTATTGGTGGTACTTCCCCGAGGGCCCGACGAGCGTCAACGCGGGCTTAGGGGTTCAGCACGGGAGAGGCTACCCGCATCCGAAGAAGATCTTCGAGGAGAAGCTCCTTACAAGGCCTGAGCTTAAGGGGATAGTTAGGGTAAAGTCCGATGCAGGGGCTGTGGTGCCTACCAGGAGGCCTGCGAACACGCTCGTGTGGGACAACTTCGTTGGTATAGGGGACAACGGGTTCACGGTGAACCCCGTGCACGGTGGCGGCATGGGTTATGCCATGAGCGCGGCTACCTTCTCAGCCAGGAGGATAGTCGAGGCCTCAGAGAGGGGCGACTTCACCAGATACGGCCCCCTATGGTCAATTAACCTAGACTATAACCGGAGCATAGGGGCGAAGCAGGCGGCCCTAGACATATTTAGGATCTACCTTCAGACGCTCTCAAACGACGAGATCGAGTGGGGGCTTAAGCTAGGCATAGTGGACGCCTCTAAGGCCTACAACATAAGCAGCGAAGGTGAACTTGAGGCCGACTTCTCAGCGCTCGAGAAGCTCAAGATAGTGGCGAGGGGTATGAGGAGGCCCA
Source organism: Desulfurococcales archaeon (assembly GCA_015521115.1). Taxonomy (GTDB): domain Archaea; phylum Thermoproteota; class Thermoprotei_A; order Sulfolobales; family Acidilobaceae; genus S143-63. The sequence continues at coordinate 9,676 of WAOT01000010.1, read as the reverse complement.
GGCTCCTCCTGAAGCTGAAGACAGTTGGGGACTACATGAAGGAGGTTAAGAGGGTATACCTCAACTACCCGGAGAACCCAGACGGTCTCAGTGAGTGGGTCAGTAAGGTGGAGGATCTATATGCTAGGTTCAAGCGGGAGCTGGGAGTTGAGTGGTAGAGCCCTCACAATATCCCTAAATGGAAGGCTGATTTTCCCTTGGTACTCTCTGGATCCCTTATTTTCAGCACCATAACATAGGCGTCTTCACCGTCCCGGTAGTATCCCCGGATGATGCGGGCGGGTTTGAACCCGAACTTCTTATAGAGCCTTATGGCGGGCGTGTTAGAGACCCTCACCTCAAGGTATATGCTCACTATATCCCCCTCCTCCCTAGCCGCTTGGATTGTATGCTGCAAGAGTGCGGTTCCTATCCCCCTCCCCCTATACTCCTCTAGGACAGCTATTGATATGAGGTGGGCCACCCTGTACTGTCGTGAGACGAACTTCTTCAGCTTGTCCATAACGGCTAGAGGGCCTTCCTCAAGCTCGTTATAGAGCCCCAGGAGGACTGGGTCGGATGTCCACTCGATCCTTGACATAGCGTATCCTACTATAACACCGTCTACCTCTGCGACGAAGAAGAACCTACCCCAAGCCTTGAGTATGCCGAGGAAGAAGCCATACCAGTAGTTTTCGGGTAGGCTCTTGAGGTTAACCATCATTACTGAGGGGAGATCTTCCTCTACAGCGTTTCTAATAATGAAAGGCTTTTTATTCTCCTCCTTTCTTAGCGCTTCTGTAGTCAACGTTTCCTCCCCTGTCATATAGCCTGTGGGGCGGTAGTATAGTTTTATCATACTGACGGAGGCTTTATGAGCGGGGGCTCCCTGGGGTTTAGGGTGATGATGACAGGCGGCTGGCACCCTAGCAGGTCGATCCGGGGCTCGTATGCCCGATACCTTTCGGGGCGTTGCATTGTAGTGGGCATTACGGGTAGCGTGGCGGCATACCGCTCTCTTGATACTGCCAGATGGCTCCTGAGGCGTGGTGCTAGAGTTGTCTTCGCAGCTACTAAGCCCGCCCTGGAGTTTCTCGGTGAGAAACTGCTCTATTGGGCAACGGGTGAGCGTCCGATTACGGAGCTGGGTGGGGAGGTAGAGCACATATCATTTGCTAGGATGTGTGACGGTATGATAGTGGCTCCCTCAACTTTATCTACTGCCGCTAAGATAGCTTATGGCGTGGCCGATAATGTTGTTGTAACGCTTGCAGTATCATTCATAGGCTTGGGGAAGCCTGTCCTACTGGTTCCCGCGATGCACGAGAACATGACTAGAACCCCACAGTATAGGAACACTGTAAAGCTCCTGGAGTCGGAGGGCGTTGTCGTAGTGCCCCCGAGGGTTGAGGAGGAGACTGCGAAATACCCGGATCCGCACCTCATCGGCCGAATAGCGGCAGCACTAGTAGGTAGGGGCCGCGACCTCCTTGGGAGGAAGGTCGTTGTGACGGCTGGCCCGACAAGGGAGTGGCTAGACCCGGTGAGGTTCATTTCAAACCCTAGTAGCGGTAAAATGGGTGTTGAGGTAGCGGTTGAGGCGTGGGCGCGCGGTGCTAGCGTGACACTTGTCCACGGGTGGATGACCGTTCAGCCGCCCCACATAACCAATAACGTGTTCGCAGGGAGCACCCTTGAGATGAGGAAGGCACTCGAGGAGGCAGTCTCCGACGGCGCGGATATCGTTGTCGCCAGCGCTGCCCCTGTGGACTTCAAGCCCTCTAGCAGGTTAGAGTCTAAGATGAGGAGTGGAGAGCACATAATGTTAGAGTTGGAGCCCACCGTCAAGGTTATAGAGGGTGTTAAAGAGAAGGCGAGGGTTCTAGCGGCTTTTGCGGCTGAGACCGTTAGCTCGAGGGAGGAGCTCCTGAAGTCAGGGATGGAGAAGATGGAGAAGTATGACGCTGATATTGTGGTAGCCAACAGGGTAGGCGTCCCATGGGCCGGGTTTGCCTCCGATATCCTGGACGCATTGCTCATATGGAAGAGCGGGGAGAGAGTCCGTGTTGAGGACATGTTTGGCCTTAAAAAGGAGGTAATAGCACAGCGCATACTAGATACGGCTGCGTTGATCCTGCGGGGTGGTTAAGATGGCGAGAATAACCCTGAAGGACATTGTGGACATCCCATACAATGAAGTTGCTGAGGGCATCATCGAGTTCATACGCTCGAAGGTCGAGGAGGCCGGTGCAAAGGGGGTAGTAGTCGGCGTCAGTGGCGGTGTGGACAGCGCTACTGCACTCTTCCTCGCAGTGAAGGCACTAGGGCCCAGTAAGGTTAGGCCCCTGATAATGCCCGACGTGCTCGTCACCCCGGAGGAGGACGTTGAGGACGCGAAGAACCTCATCCGACTGGCCGGCACTGAGCCCCACATTATAAATATATCACCGATCGTCGACGTGTTCAAGGGCGCACTCCCCATCTATGAGAGCGACGAGGCGGACAGGCTCCCCTTGGGCAACCTTAGGGCTCGCATAAGGATGTGCACCCTCTACTATTACGCCAACAAGCTTAACTATCTAGTACTCGGGAGTGGCGATAGGAGTGAGATACTCATAGGATACTATACGAAATACGGTGACGGGGGGGTAGACATCCTACCCATAGGCATCCTCTACAAGACTCAGGTTCGAAGGCTAGCCCTCCACCTGGGGGTTCCCGAGAAGGTGGCACTCAAGCCCAGTAGCCCCAGGCTGTGGCCGGGGCAGACCGCGGAGGGGGAGCTGGGCATACCATATGAGGAGATCGACCTCATACTCCACGCAATATTCGACCGCGGCCTGAAACCAGAGGAGGTGCCAGAGGCGACAGGGGTAGAGGAGTGGAAGGTTAAGAAGGTATTGGAGATGCACGAGAAGTCCAGGCATAAGAGGGAGATGCCCCCCACACCCCCTCTAGACCTGATAGCACGCTACTACAAGAAGTAGGCCTCGTAGGGATAAGGGAGCGGAATTGCCCTGGTGCGCCTGGAGCCCACACCACATAACATCAATTTTCTACCCAGTCTACACGTCCTCCCCTCTCTCAACAGGGTCTCTCGGCATCGGCCTCGCAGTGGAGCCAGGCTATACGTCGTGTTTCCCAGGTGTCGAGGAGCCTCTTACAGAGACTGCTAGAAGAGCCCTAAGACTCATTGGAGCTAGGGATCTCCGCGGGAAATTCATATCACCACTCCCCCCGGGAAGAGGGTACGCTGTGAGTGCGGCGTCAGCCATCACCTCTGTCCTTGCCTCTGTAAAGATTGGCGGCCGCAAGGTCGGGGTCTTGGAGGCGCTTCAAGCGGCCCATAAGGCCGAGGTTCTCGAGAGGACAGGGCTTGGCGACGTCCTAGCACTTAGCTGTGGTATAGGGATAGTGATCCGCCTACACCCAGGAGCCCCTGGCCTGGGTAGGGTTGAGTGTGTCCCCCTCCCTAGGAGTATCGGTATAATATCGGTTGAGGGGGAGGGCAGGAGCACGCGGGAGCTCCTCTCTGAGGGGTATATACGGGAAAGCGCCCCTCTAGCGTTGAGGCTTATTAGGAGGGTTTCCGATGAGATGAGCCTAGAGTCTTTCGTTTACGCCTCACGGATCTACACTGATAGGCTCAACCTCCTCAGACATGTTGTAGGCGGCCAGGTTGACATCGTCCGCTCCACGCCAGGCCTTATAGGGTATTACGCCAAGAAGAGTGTAGCAGTTGTCATAGTCGAGGAGGATAGACTGGGTGACGCTTTCGAGCACCTAGGCAACCTTAAAGGTGTTAGCCTGAGACTCCTAAGACCATCCGAGTCGGGCGTCCGAGTGTGGTGGGATTATGGCACATGATAAGATACCAAAGAGCCACCCCCGCTACAAGAGCCTCATGATCAGGGAGAAGCTTGTCGAGGGCTTCAGGAGGGGCCTCGTGGTGCCCCAAGGACTGATAGCTCATGGTAGAGGCGAGGCTTTCGATTACATCCTGGGGGAGAGGACTCACTGGTTCGCTCTCGAGGCTGAGAGGGCTGCTGTAGCCGCTCTCCTCCTCGCAGAGAGGCCGGTCATTAGCGTTAACGGGAACTATGCGGCACTGGCTGCCAGGGAGATAGGTGAGCTGGCAAGGCTCACGGGGGCCCTAGTGGAGGTCAACCTCTTCCATAGAACCGAGGATAGAGTGAGGAGAATATACGGGCACCTCAAGGATCACGGTGTGCCGAACCTCATGGATCCGGAGTGTGAGAAGACCCATATCCCCGGTCTGGAGAGTATGAGGGGTATAGTTTGTGTCGAGGGCCTCTACAAGGCTGACGTGGTTCTATTAGCAATAGAGGATGGCGACAGGACTGAAGCGTTTGTAGCGGCAGGCAAGGCTGTAGCCGCCATAGACCTGAACCCCTTCAGCAGGACTGCTCAGAAGGCTACGATTACCATAGTTGATGAGGCGATAAGAGCGACTAGGAACATGATAGCAATAGCTAGGGATCTTAAGGGTAAGAGTAGGGAGGAGTTAGAGTCTATAATTAGAAGTTATGATAACAGGAGGATCCTGTCAGCGGCCTTTAAGGCGATGCTTGACAGGCTGAGCTATGCCGTGGAGAGGGGGTTCCTCTAGCCTCCCGGCGCCTCTAACGGGGGATACAAGTTTCTCGGCTAGGCCTAGTATGGCTTCTGCCATCTCGATCTCAGCCTCGAGATCCTCGGGGTAACTACTGCTTGCCTCTTCTAGGAAGTCGACCAGTCTCGGGAGATCCTCGAAGACGATCCTCTTTAGAAGCCTCCTCTCATGCTCGCTTAGCCTCCTACGCTTGGAGAGCCTGTTAAGCAGGTCTAGGATCCTCTCCGGGTCTAGGGAGTAGAACTGTATCTTGAGGAGCCTCGCCCTCGGGGGCAGCTTCTCTTCGGGCTCGACACCCTCATAGCTGGCGACTGCGTCTTCGATCGCCTCCATGTCGAGGATCTTCCACCAGTGCTGTCCCCCCGACTTGTATGTGGTTTCAATGAGGCCATACTCCCTCTCGAGCTTGGAGAGTAGGAGGCTTGGGTTGTAGTTGTACCCGTTCTTCTCAAGGTACCTTTTCACATCCTTATACGAGAAGTCGCCCAGCCCGGGCCCGCCGAGGCGTGTCCTGGCGGCTACCAGGATAGCCTTTAACACCATGTAGCCCTTTTCCTCATACTTTGCTATGAACTCCTCGGCGGGCCCCAACACGGCTCACCTTCTGGGGGTCGCCCCCGGAGTTAATTAGGAAGGAGTTGATCGGGGTGATAAGTAGATGCACGGGACTACAGGGTTGAAGCGTTTCGCCTGGACAAGAGTTTACAAGAAAAGGGTGTGTTAGGTCTCAGCTGGAGGGGTCTAGGGGCTTGCCCGGGAATGCCGCGGTAAAAGTAATTGATGTTTGGAAGAGTTTCCGGGGTCACCCGGCGCTTAAGGGGGTGACATTGGAAGTCCCCTCCGGCTCCCTATTCTACCTCCTAGGCCCTAACGGCTCCGGTAAGACGACGATGATAAGGGTGGCCCTAGGCCTCTATAGGCCTGATCATGGGCATGTTGAGACGCTCAGCACCGTTCCGGGGGGTTCGGGGTGGGAGGAGGTTAAGAGGGTAATCGGTTACGTGCCCGAGAATGCCGACGTATATGAGAGGCTGACGGGCCGGGAGATCTTGGAGTTCTATGCGCGCCTATATGACCCCGACGGGTGGAGGGGTACTGCGGAATATGGGGCCCGCATCTCGGGCTTGGGTGAGGATCTTGAGAGGAGGGCTGGCGAGTATAGTAGGGGGATGAGGCGGAGGCTTCTCCTAGCGGTGGCATTGATGAGGAGGCCCCGCCTCCTAGTTCTTGACGAGCCGTTTAGCGGGGTCGACGTGATCTCGGCCTACCGGATGAAGAGGGAGATATTGAGGCTTGTTAGGGAGGAGGGTGTAACAGTGTTGGCCACAAGCCATAACATCCTAGAGGCGGAGAGGTTCGCTACTAGGATTGCCTTCATCTATAAGGGGAGGATCGTGTATGAGGGCACCGTTGAGGGAGCGTTAGAAAGGTATGGGGCTGAGGGTCTTGAGGAGGCGTTTACCAGAGCGGTCGGAGAAGCTTAGGAGAATACTAGTCCTTGCTGGGAAGGATCTCCGAGACCTCCTCAGGGATAGGAGGACGATAGCCGCGATAATAATCCTACCATTCCTAGGCCTGCCCGCCATGGCCCTCCTCACAGGCCTCCTGGCAGGGGAGCAGCAGGTGGTCATATGTGTCAGGCTAGAGGACACGAGCCCTGAGGCGGAGAGGGTCGTGTCCAAAGTGCTCAACCTGACAGTATCAACTCTCCGCTCATGGGGTTTCGAGCCAGTGGTTGCTCTCAACGCCTCGGGGGGCGGTTGTGATATACAGGTCATAGTACCAGAGGGCTTTGGGGAAGCAGCATCAAGCCTTGGAGAGGTCGCTGTTCTCAGCGTTAGTAGCTCTCTCACAAGCGCTGGCCAGCAGGCACTCTATGCCCTCCAGCAGGCCTCCTCCCAGGTGGGCTCCCAGCTGGCGGCCGAGAGGGTCTCTAAGCTTGCTGAGGAGGCTAACGTGAGCGTCGACCCATGGGCCGTCCTCAGCCCGCTGAGGGTTAAGGTTCAGTACCACACGGCCACGGGGCAGGCCGCGCCTGAGAGTAGGGTTAGGGTCGCCGAGGCCGCACGGGTTCTCGCCTTCAGCTTATTCTTCGTCGTGAACCCTGTCGTGGTCTTTATGAGTGACGCTATAGCCGGGGAGAGGGAGAGGCGGACGCTCGAGATGCTCCTCATCTCACCCCTCACCAGAGGGGAGCTGCTGGCGGGTAAGGTGGTCGCGGCGGGTGTGGCTGGCCTGCTGGGGGCGGTAGCTGATAGTGCGGGGATACTCGCCTACTTCGCCCTTGCAGGGCTGGGGTTGAGCCTAACCCTGGGACTAGCGCTGGTATGGCTCGGGAGCGTGCTGGGACTGATAGGGTTCACTGCGTTCTTAACGGCGGTAATAGCGGGTAGGAGTAGGAGTGTTAGGGCGAGCCAGAACATGTCCTTCCTCGTTACAACCCTAGCCCTACTGATCTATTTCGCAGCACTAGTGGTCGACTTCTCAAGGCTCCCCCAGGCGGTGAGAGCCGTTATGAGTTTGGTACCCTTCACCCATGCGGCCCTAGCGCTGAACTACTATGCGGTGGGGCTCCCTTCGATGACTCTCTGGTACCTTGCGGCACTGTTCGCCTCAACCGCCCTCACAGCGGTGTTGGCGGCGAAATTGATCGACTATGAGAGGCTCCTGGCCTAGCGGGGGGCTCGGGTGGTTGATCCCTCATCAACAGGGCACTCAACCCCCTCCTCAGTGTCCGCTATCCTCCTCACTGCCCCCCATACTACCGATATTGCTAGAACCGGGTTTTTCACTTCCTCCGGAGGCTCCTCAGCGTGAGGACTCTTACCAGCTCTTCTAGGAATACTATGAAGGCCTTCACTATCCCCCTTCTAGTGTACTCCTCGTATATCCTCTTCCAGTCCATTAGGAATATTATCGCTGTTAGTAGTACCGTGCCGATAACGAGCCCGGCAATGGCTAGGGGTAGGGGGACTGCGCCCTCCCCCATGGCACCCTCGAGGAGAGACCAGTAAGCGTTGCCCAGATAGTATACTAGGAGTGTGAGGAGGATCTTACCGATTATCACACCCAGGGAGAACCAGAGGAGGGAGAAGCCGGAGATCCCCAGGGGTATGTATAGGACGTCGTCGGGTAAGGGGAGGCTTGCGACCAGTATTACGAGTATGAATATGCCTAGCCTCCCCTGCTTGAGGAGCCAGGCGTACTCCTCCCTCTTACTCCTTATGCGGGCGCTCCTCCCTGCCAGGAAGCTGCTCGTGAAGAAGACTACAACTTTGCCCAGGCCGGCTCCGACTCCAGCTGATAGTATGACGAGGATCTCTCCTCTGATGTCGTGGGTGAACGCCCCGTATGCTCCGACTAGGGTGAGGTAGAGGGCGGGGAACCCGGGTATTAGGTTTGAGATGAATGCTGCAAGGAATAGGCCTAGCGGGCCGTACTCCCGGAAGCTATGGATGACGTCCTCGAGCGACATGTGCACCACTTTACTGGCACCCCTTGTGGCGGGTTCCCCTCGCTCCAGACCGTCCTCATAGGCCTCCCGTGAAGGCCCTCGGTACGTCCCTGCCCGGACATCCCCCTGGAGGGTGGAGTTAAGCGTCTTCTCGTAGGGGTGGAGCGCCCATATAATCTATTGGCGGGGGGCTCTTAAGAGTTGGTGGTCTCCCATTGTCGCATCGCGTTTTCGATAGGCTCTATGAGAGGTATGATGAGTGGTATAGGAGGCATCCCATCGACGCTTGGAACGAGCTCCTCGCTGTGAGGGAGGCCCTCCACGGCTCTCCCGGGCCCTGCCTTGAGGTGGGTGTGGGTACCGGCTGGTTCGCCTCCAAAGCGGGGTGTGAGTATGGTGTAGACCCGAGCATGGGCATGCTCCGCATCGCCCGGGCCAGGGGTGTGGAGGTTGTGCTCGGTAGGGGCGAGAGCCTCCCCTTCAGGGACGACAGCTTCGGCACCGTACTCATGGTCGTTACCCTATGCTTCGTCCAGGATCCAGCCCGTGTCCTGGAGGAGTCAGCCCGTGTCGTTAGAAGAGGCGGCCGGGTTGTGCCATGTATTGTCCCGAGGGAGAGCCCCTGGGGCCGCCACTATGAGAAGCTCGCCTCCCGGGGACACCCCTTCTACTCCCTCGCCCGCTTCCTCACTGTGGGGGAGCTCGTATCCCTCCTGGAAGATGCAGGGCTACGTGTGGAACGTATGGTGGCGACACTCTCATACGGCCCAGAAGAGGAGCCCCGTGCCGAGGAGCCTAGGAGTTATAGTGGCTGGGAGGGATTCGTATGTATAGTGGCGGGGCGGTGAACTGGCTCGAAAGGGCTTAGCCCCCTAACCATCTACTCGGGGGCCGTGAAGACCCCGCGCAGGGCTGAGCCCCGCCCTCAACGGTTATACCTCCGCCTTGTCCAACAAGATCCTACACGGCCCGCGGCTTCCCGGCGGCGGCGCGGGGACGACTGGGGGCTGAGCCCCCGCAGGTGGAGGTGCTCGTGGATGAGTCTCCAGCCTCCAGCCGCGGGCACACCATGGTACCACATCATGCTACCGTAATACCAGAACCCCGCATACTAGCCCACAACCGTTATAACCCCCCAAAGACATAGGTTAGTGGTGGCGCACGCCCCGCCCCCAAGGAGGGAGGGCGGGGGCGCCTGTGTGATGATTGGACGATTAGATATGGGGGCCCGAGCACCCCCCGGGGAGCGTATCCCGGGGACGCTTGGGCCTGACATGGGGCTCCGAGGCGCTACCGAGGGACATCCCCACCGGGGGAGCAGAGGGGCGCACCCCCGAACCCCTTAGAGGGGCGGGGGCCCACGATAGCAGTCCGCCCCCTAAGCCCCCTACCCGGAGAAGGGCTGCGGGGTCAGCCGCGGCCGTAACTCCGGTTGATCCTGCCGGACCCGACCGCTATCGGGGTAAGGCTAAGCCATGGGAGCCGAACGCCCCGCCGCCGCGGGGCGTGGCGCACGGCTGAGTAACACGTGGCTAACCTACCCTCGGGAGGGGGATAACCCCGGGAAACTGGGGCTAATCCCCCATAGGCGGGGAGGCCTGGAACGGTTC